>DATNEN010000154.1:0-4115 GCA_035552975.1 Steroidobacteraceae bacterium | reverse complement strand
GGCGTGGTCGTGGTGGTGGAGGTCCTCACCAACAAGTCGACCTACAACACCCTCGAGCTGACCAGCGGCCGCATGGCCAAGGTCGGCAAGGGCGACATCGTCGTGGGCGCGCTCGGCCACCGCCAGGCGCTGTTCGGCTATTCCGGTCACGTGCCCCCGAGCCTGAAGCCGGGCGATGTGATCCAGATGCTCAACATCGGCGGAGTGCTGGGGATCTGCGACTCGGTGAACCCCGACAAAGGCAAGCCGTTCGACTGCCGCGTGCTCGGAGTCGTGTTGAACTTCCCCTATCTGGGAGAGCGGATAGGCGTGCCCGCGCGCGTCGGGCACAAGAGGCTCGAGCAGAACGCAGAGCTCGACACCCATGGCGTTCCCGTAGTGGCGTTGGCCGGCACCTGCATGGAGGCGGGCAAGACAGCGGCTGCGTGTGCGGTGATCAGCCGTATGCGGCACCGCGGGCTCGTCGTAGACGCCTTCAAAGCGACGGGGGTCTCGCTGCGCCGTGACATCCTCGCAATGGAGGACTCGGGAGCCCGTCGTTCGGCCATCTTTACCGACCTGGGCATCGTGACCACCACCCGTGAGAACGGACCGGCGCTCACCCGCACCATGTTGACGGAGCTCAGCGCCGGCAAGCCCGACGTCATCGTGTTCGAGCTGGGCGACGGCATTCTGGGGACTTACGGGGTCGATGCCATCCTCGAGTGTCCGGACATCCGGGAGGCGCTCACCGGCGTCATTCTTTCCGCCAACGATCCCGTGGCCGCGTGGGGGGGCGTGAAGCTGTTACGCGACCGCTTCGGTATCGAGCCGTGCGTCGTGACCGGGCCCTCCACCGACAATCAGGTCGGCGTCGACATCATCACGCGGCAGCTCGGCGTTCCGGCCTTCAATGCGATGACCGACGGCGCAGCCCTCGGAGACCGGGTGATCGAGGCGTTGGGAGTAAAGGCACCGCAATGAGCGAGACCATTCCAGCCGTCGTGCTCGGTGGCACGGGGTACGTGGCAGGCGAGCTGCTGCGCCTCATCGCAGGCCACCCGCAGATGAAACTTGCGGCAATCATGTCCGACAGCCAGCCAGGGGAGAGTGTCGCGAAGGCGTTCCCGCACCTGGTGAGCGCATATGGCGACACGCGCTTTCAGTCGCAGACGGCCGTCGAAAAGCTCGTCGCGGAGTTGCCGCAATCGGCCATCTTCTGCGCCGCTCCCCATGGGGCGGCGGCGGCATTGATCGATTCGCTGCTGCAGAGCGCCGAACGCGGCGGAACGCGGCCGCGCGTAGTCGATATCTCGGCGGACTACCGCTACCGGTCGGCAGAGGCGTACCAGGCGGTCTACAAGCACCCGCACGGAGCGCCCGCGCGCCTGCCGCAATTCAGCTGCGCCCTTCCTGAGCACAAGAAGACGGTCGACACGCCGCATGTGGCGCACCCCGGCTGCTTCGCATCCGCGACGCTGCTGGCGAGCGTGCCGCTGCTGGCCCTGGGACTCACGCAACCTCTGTTATTCGTTGCGGGCGTCACCGGCAGCACCGGCTCGGGACGCAAGCCCGTGGAAGGGACGCACCACCCGCTGCGGCACAGCGACGTTTACACGTACAACCCCCTCTCTCACCGGCACGTGCCCGAAATCGCTGCCTGCGCGCGCGCCGCAACGGGAGTCGATGCGGAATTCGCGTTTATTCCCCACTCGGGGCCGTTTGCGCGGGGCATTCACGTCACCGTGCAGGCGCAATTGACCAAGCCTGTGGACAAGGCGCACCTCATCGGCGCTCTGAAGGAGTTCTACTCGGGCGCCCCGTTCGTGCGTGTGCAAGACACCGCACCGCGAATCAAAGACATCGTTGCCAGCAACTACGCACACCTGTCTGCGGCGGCCAACGGCCGCACCGCCGCGGTGATGTGTGTGCTGGACAATCTCAACAAAGGCGCCGCGGGGGGTGCCGTGCAATGGATGAACCGGCTGTTCGGGCTGCCCGAGACCGCAGGTCTCACGACTCCCGCCGCCGGTTGGACCTGATCAAGGGCGAGCCATGACACCAGCCACCGCCAGCGCAGTCGCGCCTGCAAGCAGCCACGACTACCTCGCACACGTGTTCTCCCAGTACCCGATCGAGATCGTCTCGGGAGAGGGCGTGTGGCTCAAGAACAGCCGGGGCGAACGCATCCTCGACATGTACGGGGGCCACGCGGTGGCCGGTCTCGGCTACGGCCATCCGGCCTGGACGCGTGCGCTCGCGCAGCAGGCGCAGGAGTGCAATTTCCAGACGAACGCCGTTCACATGCAGGTACGCCTGCGCGCCGCCGAGAAGCTGGTGAAGTTCTCGCAGCTGCCGTTCAAGAGCGTGTTCTTCGTGAACAGCGGCGCGGAGGCGAATGAGAACGCGCTGAAGCTCGCATTCCGCATGACCTCCCGCCCGCATGTCGCGGCGATCGAGGGCGCTTTCCATGGCCGCACGGCCGCCGCGGCGGCCATCACCTGGGGTGCCAAGGACAAGTGGTTCTGCTTTCCGCGTGCACCCTTCGATGTCAGCTTCATCCCGCGCCGCGATATCGCAGCGATCACACAGCACGTCACGGAAAAAACTGCAGCCGTCATCGTCGAGCCCGTGCAGGGGCTGGCGGGTGCAGTCGACCTCGGTGCCCCTTACCTTGCCGCGTTGCGCCGCCGTTGCGATGAAGTCGGCGCCGTGCTCATTTTCGACGAGGTGCAGTGCGGCGTCGGCCGTATCGGCCAGCCGTTCGCCGCGAACATGTACGGCGTCATGCCTGACATGATCACCACCGCCAAGGCGCTGGGGAATGGCTTTCCGTGCGCGGCTCTGCTGGCCTCCGCCAAGGTGACCGCAGCACTGCAACTGGAGCTGCTCGGGACGACTTTCGGCGGCGGCCCGATGGCGTGCGCGGCGATCGAGGCCGTGCTGGATGCCATCGAGAGTGAGCATCTTCTCGAGCGGGTGCGGCGAGTGTCGGCCTACATCCGCAAGGAGTGCATGGTTGGCCCGGTCACCGGGCATCAGGGCGCAGGCTTCCTGACCGGCCTGCGCACGACCCGGCCGGCGAAGGCCATCCAGGCCGAATTGCTCGAATGCGGGATCCTGGCCGGCACGGCCAGCGATCCTCACATCCTGCGTCTGCTGCCGGCGTTCATCCTCGAGGAGGAGCACGTCGATCTGCTCAGAGACGCCCTGGCCGGTCTGCCTGCATGAAGCGCTTTCTGGACCTCGCTGACTTCGAGCGCGATGAGATCGTCGCGCTGCTCGAGCTTGCGCGCCGCCTGGAGCGCCACCCCGAGCCGCACGCGCTCGCCGGGAAGATCCTCGGGCTCGTCTTCTTCAACCCCTCGCTGCGCACGCTCGCCTCGTTTCAGTCGGGCATGGCGCGCCTCGGCGGGAGCTCGTTCGTCATCACCCCGGGTCAGGGCACCTGGCACCTGGAGACGCGGCTCGGGGCGGTTATGAACGGCACAGCGGCCGAGCACGTGCGCGAGGGCATCCCGGCACTGGCTTCCTACTGCGATGCGCTCGGCATTCGCGCGTTCGCGGACCTGAAGGATCTGCGCGTCGATCTTGCGGAGACCCACTTCAAGACGATGAGCGAGCTGGTCGACAAGCCGTTGATCAACCTGGAGTCGGCTATCAACCATCCCTGCCAGGCGCTCGCGGACTGGAAGACGATGGACGAGCTGGAGGTGCCGCGCGGCGGACGCTTTGTCCTGTCGTGGGTATACCACCCACGCGCGTTGCCGCTCGCGGTGCCGGCAGCGGCACTTCATATGGCTGCGATGCGCGGAATGGAAGTCGTCGTGTTGCGCCCGGAGGGGTTCGCGCTCCCGCCTGAAATCATGGAGAAGGCGCGGCGCGCCGCCGCTCACTCCGGCGGCTCGGTCACGGAGACCAGCGAGCGTAGCGCCGCACTCAACGGCGCTCACATCATCTATGCGAAGGAGTGGGGTGCGACTTCGTGCTACGGCGACATCGACGCGGATGCACGACTGCGCGGCGGATTGACCGATTGGTGTGTGCGCAACGATTGGTTCGCGCGTGCCGCACAGACATGCAAGCTCATGCATTGCCTGCCCGTCCGCCGCAATACCGCGGTGGCCGATGAGGTT
>DATNEN010000153.1:0-5475 GCA_035552975.1 Steroidobacteraceae bacterium | reverse complement strand
GGTTCGGACTGGGCGGCGGCGGTGTCTGCAGCGATCGTAGTTTGCGAATGGCGCGAAAACACGTGCACAGCAGCCCAGATTGCGACGGCGACCGCCGCGACTGCCACAACTGTGATCGCGACGGAGGGTAATCGCCGCTCGGGTGTCAGGCCCGGTATCTCGAATGGGGCCGGAGGCCGCGCCCCAAGCCGGCGCTCCGCTGTCATCGCGGGTGCGCGAGCGGCGGCCCGATCCGATGGTGTACCGGCACGCGGCGCGGTGCCAGGCGATGTATCGGCGCGCTGCACCGTGGCAGCTGGGCGGCCTGCGGCGGCGCCAGCGGCGGAACCCGCAGGCCGTTCGGCGACGCGACCACACTCAGTGCCGCCAGCCCGATCCGAAACGACATCCTCCGGTCGTGCGCCCTTCTCGGACACTGCCGCCGGTTCCGGCAGCGACGCACCTGGGTCGCGAGCCCAGGTCATCAGCACCGCGACATTCGGGCGGGCTTTCGGGTCCGAGCTCAGACAGCGTCGCACCACATCCGCGAACGTCGCGGGGAGATCCGAAGGCAATACCACCGATGTGCGCCGCGAATCCGTCCACGAAGGAGGCTGCCGAGTGAGCGCTTCCGTGAGAGTGACTCCGAGCGCCCAGATGTCGCTGGCGGTTGAGAAGATCTCGCGCTCCCCTTCAGGAGCGTCGTACAGGGACGGCATGCTGATGTTGGCAGTGGCCTCGCTGGCGGGGCGGATGGTGTCGCTCGCCAACTTCAGCTGATCGCCGACGACCAGAATGTTGGAGGGCTTCAGCTGGCCCTGGACGCGCTGCTCGCCGTGCAGAAAAGCCAGCGGATCGAGCGCGGCGAGCAGCATCTCGCGCGCTTCATCGACTGTGAGCGCGCGATGCGGAAGAACCTCGGCGAGATTCTGCTCGGCGTACTCCATGACCAAGAATAAAAAGTGCTGCTCGCCGAGCTGGCAGCGGCCGGTAGCGAAGAGCTGCAGCAGACGCGGATGAGAAAGACCGGCGGCCACGCGCCAGTGCGAGAGCTGCGCGTCCACCAGCGACGGAATGACGGGGACCAACTTGAGCGCAGCCTTGGACACCTCGCCCGAGCGCGGCTCGGTGAGGAATACCCCGCTGTGATCGGAGGCTCCCAGGCAGCGCAGCAACGGGAATGTTCCATCGATGACGTGACCTTCCCACCGGGTCCAGACGTCGCTCATCGGTAACCTTCCACCTCATGCCACACACGGGAAACCATATCACCAAGCGCGTGAGCTTGGCGCAACCCGTGTCGCAATTCGCAGTCACTCATCGGGTATGCTGCCGAGCCTCTCCATCGCGAGCGACGCCGCCCATGACGACCCCGAGCCTGTCCCGGCGCGACTTTCTACAGCTCTCCGCCGGCTCGCTCGGGGCACTCGGCGCAGCATCTCCTGAAGCTGCGCAGCCCGAAGAAAAATCGGTCGCGATCCTCCTCGATCCGTCATTTGCCTCGAGCCCACCGGTATCGCTGGCGGTGCAGGAGCTCGGCCAGGCGCTTGCCGGGCGTGGCCTTGCACTGCGACAAGCTCACTCGATCGAGGGTGCGGCGCCCTTCTTCATTGTGGCGGCAGGCCCAAACCTGCCGCTCGCCGCCGCGGCCTTGCGGAGCGCCGCCGTGCAACTGCCGGCCAGGCCCGAATCGCTGGCGCTCGTGACGACCGAGCTCAATGGCAAGCCCGGCGTACTGGCCACGGCCAACGACTCCCGGAGCCTGATGTATGCGCTGCGCGAGCTGGCCGACCGGGTGAGGCACGCCCCTGATCCGATGCAAGCCTTGCAGCCGCTCAAACCGCTCGTGGAGGAGCCCTTTACGGAGGTGCGCAGCGTCGGGCGGCTGTTCGTGAGTGATGTCGAAGACCGACCTTGGTTCGAGAACCGGGACTTCTGGCCGCCGTATCTGTCCATGCTCGCCGCGCAGCGCTTCAACCGCCTGCATCTCGCGCTGGGCATCGGTTACGACTCCCTGGTAGGCGTGACCGACTCGTACTTGCTGTTTGCGTATCCCTTCCTGCTGTCGACACCCGGTTACGCCGTGCGCGCAGTACAGCTCGCCGACGATGTACGGGAGCGCAATCTGGAGCTGCTGCAGTTCATCAGCAGCCAGGCCCTCGCGCACGGCCTGGATTTTCAGTTGGGAATCTGGACGCATGGGTATCAATGGCCCGACAGTCCACACGCCACCTACACGATCGAAGGCCTGACGCCGCAGAACCACGCGGCATACTGCAGAGATTCCCTCGCCGCCCTTCTACGCGCGTGTCCGGCCATCAGCGGCGTGACGTTACGGACCCACGCCGAGAGCGGAGTGCGTGAAGGAAGCTACGCGTTCTGGAAAACCGTCTTCGAGGGCGCCGCGCAGTCCGGCCGGAAAGTAGAGCTCGACCTGCACACCAAGGGACTCGATCAGACCCTGATCGACAGCGCCCTGGCGACCGGCCTGCCGGTGCGACTGTCGCCGAAGTATTGGGCCGAGCATGTGGGTCTGCCCTATCAGCAGGCTGCCATCCGCGAGTTGGAGATGCCGCGCGAGCATGCTCACCCCGAGGGCTTCTCTGCCCTGAGCACCGGGTCCAGAAGCTTCACTCGCTACGGTTATGCTGACTTTCTGCGCGACGACCGTCCGTACAGCATCCTGTATCGGGTATGGCCCGGCACTCATCGCCTGCTGCTGTCAGGGGACCCGGCTACGACGGCTGCGCATGCCCACGCTTTCCGATTCTGCGGCGGCAACGGCGCGGAGTTGTTCGAGCCGCTGTCCTTCAAGGGCCGGAGGGGCTCAGGGATCCCGGGAGGCCGCTGCGGGTATGCGGACGAGTCGCTCGAGCCTTCACAGGATTGGCAGAAGTACGAATACACCTACCGACTGTGGGGTCGCCTCCTCTACAACCCGCAGACCGAGCCAGACAGCTGGCGCCGCCTTCTGCGCAGCCGCTTTCACACGGAGGCGCCGTTCGTCGAAGCCGCACTTGGCAACGCGTCGCGGATCCTGCCGCTGGTGACCACGACACACATGCCCTCAGCGGCCAACGACACTTACGTCCCGGAGCTGTACACCAACCAACCGATCGCAGATGAAAGCGCGCACCATCCCTACGGAGACACGCCGTCACCGAAAGTATTTGCGAACGTCAGCCCGCTGGATCCGCAGTTGTTCAGCGGTTGCAGCACCTTCGTCGAAGAGTGGACCTCGCAGCAGCGAACCGGCCGCTACTCGCCGCTCGAAGTGGCGAAATGGCTGGACGATCTGGCAGCGGCGGCCTTGAGTCACCTCGCGCTCGCCACGCGCAGCGATGCCGAAGGGAGTGCGGAACTGCGCAGAGTAGCCATGGACGTGCAGATCCAGGCGGGGCTCGGTCGGTTTTTCGCAGCGAAGCTGCGCAGCGGCGTGCTCTTCGCATTCCACGCGCGCTCGGGAAGTCGTGTGGCACTCGAGCAGGCATTGCAGGAATATCGCCGGGCCCGCACGCTGTGGGCGCAAGTGGCGCACGGCCCCGCACGGGTCTACGTCTCGGACATCACCATTGGCCCACTACCCCATCAACGCGGGCACTGGCTGGATCGCCTGCCGGCGATGGACCTCGACATCGAGGTGATGGCGCGACAACTCGCAGCGGCCGCTCCGGCTGTCGCCTCAGAGCACAGTGCCCTTCCGACGCTCCTTGCCGCGCACTCGCGCGTAATGTCTGGGTGTCGGCATGTGTTACCTGCACACTTTATCCGCGGCACCCCTTTGGACTTGTCCCTCTCCGTACCGAACGCGCTGCGCTTGGTTGCCGCTCGTCTGCACTATCGGCACGTCGATCAGGCGGAGGACTATCAGGTCGTGCAACTCGACCCGCACGCCGGTGAGTACCGTGCGAGCATTCCGGGCAGCTACACGGCCTCGAGTTACCCCTTGCAGTATTTCTTCGAGCTGCAGCTGCTGGAGCACGGCGCTCAGCTATACCCCGGCTTCGACTCCGAGCGAACGCAGCAGCCGTATTTCGTGGTAACCGCCGACCGCGCAACTTAGCGGCCGGCGGCGCTCGCGAGGCGTCGCGAGTCAGCGGCCGCGCCACCGGCCGGGCGACTCACGTCACCGGCCGGCCGCGCCATCGGCGGCCGGCTGGCCGACGCGGCATCAGCGGCTCGCCCGCGCGCGTCAGCGGGCCTGCGCGCCTTCAGCGGCTCGGCGTTGCTTTGCCGGCCAGTCGCCCTGCGACTCGACCGCGAGATCATTCCATTTCTCCCACGTCTCGAGCCGCTTCTGATATTCCGCGCGCGTCAGTGGCAAGCCCACCGTGCCGAAGAAAACACGTAGCGGAGGGTCCTTCGCGTCGACGACCTTGAGAATGGCGGACCCCGTCGCCTCCGGGTCGCCCGGGATGTTCTTGCCGCGCCAGCCGTTCATCGTAGCTCGAGCGCCGTCATAAGCCGGCAGCGGCGTCGCGCGGCTCGCTGAGGGACCGCCCCACTCCGTTGCGTATCCCGCTGGTTCCACCAGCGTGACCTTGATCCCGTGCGGAGCAACCTCGGCGGCGAGAGAGCTGCTGAAGCCCTCCAGGGCCCACTTCGAGGCGTGGTACAGGCCGACCGTCGGGAACGCGTTGACGCCGCCGATCGAGGACACCTGGATGATGTGACCCGAGGACTGAGCCCGCATGATCGGCAGGACCGCCTGCGTCACCCACAGCGCTCCGAAGAAGTTCGTCTCCATCTGCGCCCTGGCCTCGGCCTCGCTGACCTCCTCGATGGCACCGAAGAGCCCGTAGCCGGCGTTGTTCACCGCGATGTCGATGCGGCCGAAGCGTTCCTGCGCCTCGGATACCTTGGCTGCAACGGCCGCCTTGTCGGTCACGTCCAGCGTCAGCGCCGCAACTCGATCGCCGTAGCGTGCCACCAGAGGCTCCAGCGTCTTGATGTTCCGAGCAGTGGCCGCGACGCGATCCCCGCGAGCCAGGGCTGCCTCTGCCCAGACGCGCCCAAAGCCCTTCGAGGTCCCCGTGATGAACCAAACCTTGCTCGCCATCTTCGCCGCTCCTGCAATCGAGACTCGATATTCCCTATAGTAGTGTTCGCGGTCGTCGGCCGAGTGGCTATTTCGAGGGGGAGGCATCGTCCATGAAGGGCGGCACCCGGCGCAGTCTTCTCGTGCTCGGCCTTCTGGTTGTCTTTCTCGTGTGCGCGTACGCCGTCGTCATGTGGGAAGGCTCCAGTTCCCGCGCCGACGCGCCTGCGTTCGAACGAGTAGTGGCGCAAGTTAACTGCACGGTGCCGCGCGACGCGCGCAACGCTCAAAATCCTCTGCGTGCCAACCCCGACCCTGGGTAGCACGTTGAGCGGACTCATCCTGAGCTTCATGCGGCCGAGCGCGACCATGACGAGGCGTTCGCCTGTGTAGTCGCCCTGTGGTTCGCCGCGGCGCAACTGGCAGTCCGCTGTCACCGTTGACTTCAACGGGCCATG
>DATNEN010000152.1:0-3896 GCA_035552975.1 Steroidobacteraceae bacterium | reverse complement strand
CAGTAATATTTCAAACTGTTCGACGCCGTCCGCCAGCATGGCGTCGAATACCGACACGTCGTGCCCGGCGCCGCGCAACGCTGCGGCAACCTGCAGCGTAGCCAGCGGGGGGTAGGGCTTGGCGCGCTCCCGCTGCTTCGTATCGAAGCTCATGAAATACGAGTGGCAAACCAGGATCGACAGCATTGGCCGGTCGCGCTCCGTAGGCCCTCATCCGGGGACCGCCCCCCGGGGGGCGGGGGCGGCGGTGGGCCTGACTGTGAGTTCTGGCGGCGGCGTTCCCGGTTCAATCGGCGGGGCCGCCGGGTGCGCGAAATTTCTGCGCCCCGTTCAGAAGAACCCGTGCAGCTCGATGAATCCCAGCCGGGTGTGCTGGATGGGCAGCTGGGGGATGCCGTCGCCGTAGCGGACCCCGGCGCGCACCTGCAGGAATTGCATGGGGGTGTACTCGTAGACGAGGCTCCAGCGCGTCTCACCGTCGTTGGCGACATTGCGGTTGGGATCGAGATACTCCGCCGTGATCTTGAGGTTGTGTCCACGCTTGATGAGCCAGTTCGCCTCCAGCAACCCGTCCCACCTCTTGCCGGTGTCGTTGGCGATGCTCTTGTCGTCGATCACATCCACCTCCCCCAGCCAGGCGATCGGGCCGGTGCGCAATCCGCCGAACAGGCCAAAAGACTGCTTGTCCCCGGCCGCGGCGGAGTTCAGATTGGCGGCGACCCCCAGCCGCCAGGTGGACTGCACGAAGTAGGTATTGAAACTGTACTGCTTGCCGTGATCGACCTCCGGCCCGCCGGCCGTGCCGTTGGTAATGGCGAGCTGCGTGTCCCACGGACCGTGCTCCCAGCCGAGCTCCACTCCCTTGTCGGGCGTGTCCATGTTGATTCCGGGGGCCGTGCGGATGAAGGCGGTCTGGTCTTCGAGCCGCAATCCGTACGGCAGATACAGCTGGCCGCCCTTGACGTACCACTGGTGATCTGCGGTCCAGTACGTCACGTAGGCTTCGCGATTCAACGCGCCGCCGGGAGCCACGAGCTCATCCACGTACACGTTGAGTCGGTCGGGGATCACGCTCGCCTCGAAATAGACGCGTGCCTGCTCCAGATCGAACGAGTCGGTGCTGGAGGTGTGCGGGACCTCCGTATAGCTGGCCTGGGCGCGCAGGTCGCCGCCGAGCGACAGAAATCGATTGATGTTGCCCGCCCAGACATCGGAGCCCGTGTCCACGTGGGTGGCGGGGAGCTGGGTCTGCGCAAACACGTTGCCGAAGGCTGTGCGCATGCCGCCGCCTGTCGGATTGACGTGACACTGCCCGCACTTGAATCCCGTCTGCACCGCCAGATAGGGCTCCGCGTGGGCGGCGCTCATGCAGCCGAGGCACAACGCCGCCAGCAGCCAGTGCCAGGTGGATCGCAGGAAATTTCGGATCATTGCGCAGGACTCACTGTGAATACGAACGAGAAATCGGCGCCCAGCGACTGCGCCGCGATGTCGGCCAGCGCTCCGCCTCCGGTGCCACGCACCGTCACGCGGTACTGACCCGCCGTGAGTGCGGTCGCCGGCTGGATGACGATGGAGGAGGGATTCGCCACGGCCAGAGAGGCGCTTGCGGTCACCGGCATGGCCTGACCGTCGACGAGCGCCTCGAGGGTGACGTTCGTGTAGTTGACGAGCGAGGCATCGACCTCGTGATTGAATGCGACGACGATGGTTCGCAGCGGCGTCTCGATGACATCGCCATCGAGCGGCGCGGTCGCCGCGACCGCGAAGGAGTCCGTCCTGTTGAGTTGCAGCTTCGCCGTCAGCGCCGGCGAGGAGCCGGTCGCGTTCAGGGCGCCGTTGGTGATCCACTGGCGGATCGCAGCAATCGTGGCGGCCGGCAGGGGCGTCTGACCCAACGGCATCTGCGCGCCGACGATGCCGGCGGCGCCGGTGATCTTCTGATACAGATAGCTGCTGTCAGGATCGCCGGGCTTGACCCGCAGCACGCCCGGCTTCTCGTTGCTCGCGACGCCCACCAGGAATTGATAGGAATGGGCCGTCGTATCCAGTTGCAGCCCCTGCGGTGCGCTGGCGCCGATGTGACATTGCGCGCAGATGGGTGCGAATACGTTGTCCTCGATCGACTGCAGATCGGCCGTGATGCCGCCGCCGCCGCCACCGCCACTGCTTCCGCCGCCACCTCCGGAGCCGATCGGCTGGCCATTCGCATCGAGGCCCTCGCCGTTACCGGCACACCCTGCCAGGACCGCGCTCAACATGAGCAGGGCGACACCGCACTTGTATCCAGAACACGACATCCCGTGAGACCTGCAAGCGGATAGGTTGCAGCGTGAGTAGCCTCCCGGCGGCCTTGCGGTTTAATCAGGGGGCATTTTTTGAGGGGCCGGGGCCAGGCAGCGGCCAACCGCTGCAATGTGTCAAAGAGACTCGGGCGCCGGGGGGACACCCTCGGCGAGCTTGACAGCGGCTGCCCGTTATAGCGGTTTGTTCGGGTCGATGAGCGTGCGCCACATATGAGTCGTCGCGCTGTTGTCCCGCCCGAGGCCCTCGGCCGGCTGGCGGAAGTTGCGCCCGACGATGTCCACGAAGGGATCGAGATCCAGCGGCGCGGCGGGGTCGAAGCTGTACTCGTCGAACAATGTGACGGAGCGCGCGCTCATGTACCAGGGATGATTGCGCGCGTAGCGGTACGCCGCCTCGATGTAGTCCGGCGGCTTGTAATCGGCGCCAAACAGCGAGACGTACAGCTCCGGGTATTCGTAACCAACAGACTCATCGGGGTAGAACCGCAGCGCCTGGTGGTAGCGCACCGCCCAGGAGACCTTCTCGGAAACGTACGGCTCGATCAGTTGCGCACCCCACCAGCCGTGGTCCGGACGCGCCACACCCATTCCGATGTCATGCAGCAGGCAGGCGAGCACTGTCTCCTCATCGAGCCCGGCTCGCAGCGCCTGCACCGCGGATTGCGAGACATGCTGCGCCACGGCGAATTTCATGCCGTACCGCGGCGTGTTCAGCCTGCCGCGCAGCAAGTCGATCAGCGTCGGTTTGGCCGGCAAGGGAGCCAGCGTCTCCCGCGGGAGCTCCGCCTTGGGCGGCTGCACGAGTTTTCCGGTGGGGAGGGGGTGAGGGGGCTGGCTGCTCACGGGCGGAAGGCCTCTACGATTCAAGCGCTGTCGGGGGGCGAAACGCTACCATGGGTCCCCGGCCGGCGCACCCCGCCCTGGGCACATTGGGGTCGCACGCGCGTGCGACCGCAGTGCGCGTTATCGCGCCCTCGGCACGATGTCCATCGTGCTGGGAGTGAAACTTGCGCTGACCGAGCGCGCCTGAGGAGGGGATGGCCTCCGATGCGAAAACCGGTCGAAGGAATGAGCATGAGCGAAGACAACCTGCGCGACCTGCTGGCACGCGTGCACGAACATCTGGCCAAAGCCGGCTCCATCGACCCGGACTCACGCGCCCTGCTCGCGACACTCGTGCGCGACATCGAGCGAACCCTGCATCGGGGCGGGGACGGCGCGGTCGCGAAGGCCGCCGAGAGCGCACCGCGCCTGGAGGCGCTGGCCGTGCAACTGGAGACTGAGCACCCGGCGCTGGTGGGGGTGCTGCGCGAGTTCATCGACCTGCTCGCGAAGGCCGGGATTTAACAAAAAGGGGGCGCTGTGGCCCCCCTTTCGATCGGCAGTCCTGCCGTTTTACTCGGCCCATCCATGGGCCTCGCCCCTGCGGGGCCGCCGTCGCGGGCGACGGCGTTCAAGACGGCTCCTGCCGTCTTGATCAGTCATCCATCAGGAAGCTGCGCAGCTGCTCGCTGCGGCTCGGGTGGCGCAGCTTGCGCAGCGCCTTCGCCTCGATCTGGCGGATGCGCTCGCGCGTGACATCGAACTGCT
>DATNEN010000151.1:0-3929 GCA_035552975.1 Steroidobacteraceae bacterium | reverse complement strand
CGGCCGGCAAGGTCCTCGGATTAGGCCATATGCCTGGGAGATCTATGACGACGAGCGCGGCACCGAAAAGCCTGTCCCGCGATCGGCGAGGCGTTTTCGGATCCCCAAGGAGACATGGGAGGCCGGGTCGATCGCCCTGGAGTTGATCCGGGCCCGGGCACTGCCGAGCCTGTCGCTGTGCTGGATGTTTCGGAGGACTGTCATAAGCCGATCGCCTCATCGGCTCCCGCAGCAAGACGGGAGCTAGTCCAACCCAACGGGCAACTCTTGAGGTGGCCAGGACGCGATCCGGGATCGGAGAGGGGACCGGCTGGCGGGGGGTGCCGATTTCTGCGGTGATTTCCACGCTGCGTTAATTGGCGCGGCAGATACTGGGACCACCGCCGGAGCGCCCCCACCGCGCTCCGCCATCATCCAACCGAAATCGATCTGCATTGCTCTCCAACTGGCACCAACTGTCCGACAAAGCGCAGCTTGCGTTGACCCGGGCCGCGCTCGTCCAAGCGGCGGAAACCCTCGCCCTACAGGCCGAAATCTTGGCGCGCGAGATGGAGGCCGGTTGTATTCGCGACCTCGGCGGCCCGGATGCGTTGCGTCTGTTCGCGGCTGTGGTACGCATCAACGGGCAGGACGGGTTCGCGACCGCGGGGAACGCCTGAACGGAGCGCTCGATGCGGCACCAAGGCCTGCCGAGAAGCCAACCGGCAGGCGCTCGAAGCTACTCGTACGCTGCTCAGAGCTCCTCCACCGGCATTACCCGGCCGGGAGCAGAGTGCGGAAATCAGCAGCGCTTGCCGAGGGCGCCGGATCGGCTGCGGCCTGCTCGCGCACGACATAGCCCCGGCCCCCAGACCGTGCCGATCACGTCTCCAGCCCCGGCCAGGGCGAGCTTCTTGCGGAGCTTGCAGATGAAGACGTCGATAATCTTCAATTCGGGTTCGTCCATTCGTAAGCGTCGCGGCGGCGACAGGGTTGAATTGAGATTGAAGCCGAGAGTGTGATCGGTGCGACGGTTACGCCGCGAGTGACGCGCTCATCGGGATCTGTGGCGGTGTCCAATTCCATGGCAGCAGCGTGTGCAGCTCATGGGCTTTGGTCCTGCCCGAGACGAGGCGTTGGAGCACATCGGCAAGCCATGCCATCGGATCGACGCCGTTGAGCTTCGCCGTCTGGATCAACGTCATGGCGATTGCCCAATGTCGCGCACCGCCGTCGGAGCCCGCGAACAACGCGTTCTTGCGCGTCAAAGTATGTGGCCTGATAGCTCGCTCGACCACGTTGGTGTCCATCTCGACGCGGCCGTCGTCGAGGAACACGATCAGGCCCGGCCAGTGCCGCAGCGCGTAGCGCATGGCCTTTGCCAGGTCGGAGACGGCGGACACCCGTTTGAGCTGGTCCTGCAACCAGACATGCAGAGCTTCGACGATGGGCCGACTTCGCTCCTGGCGCGTTTGCCTTCGATGATCAGCCGGATGACCGCGTATTTCGGCCTCGATCGCGTAGAGATCACGGATGCGCGCCAGCACCTCGGCGGCGAGTGGCGACTTCGTGGAGACGTAGAACTGGTAGAAGCCGCGCCGCATGTGCGCCCAGCAGAATGCCAGTTGCATCGAGCCGTCGGCCCGATCGCCGACAATCCGCTTGAACCCGTCATATCCGTCGACCTGGAGCACACCCTGGAACCTCGCCAGGTGCCCCGCCGGGCGCGCGGCCTTGCGGTCCTCGGAATACACGTAGGCAGCGGCAGGGTGCGTCGGGCCGCACCAGGGCCGGTCATCCACCGCGTAGCACCACAGCCGTCCCGTCCTGGTCCGGCCGCGCCCGGGGTCGAGCACCGGCAGTGCCGTGTCGTCGGCGAACAGCTTGTCCGACGACAGCACCGTGCTGACCACCAGGTCGTAGAGCGGCATCAGCCACCAGCAAGCCCGTCCTACCCAGTTGCTCAGGGTCGAGCGGTCCAGCGTCACCCCCTGCCGCGCGAGCATCTGAGCCTGGCGATACAGCGGCAACGAGTCGCAGAACTTGCTGACCACCACATGCGCCACCAACGCTTCGGTAGCCATGCCGCCATCGATGGGCCGCTCCGGCGCCGGGGCAACGACCACGGCGCCCTCGCAGGAGCGACAGGCGTAGCGCGGACGGCGCGTGACGCGCACCCGCAATTGCGCAGGCGCGATGTCCAGTTGCTCGGTGCGAAGTTCATCGATGGGGTGCAGCGCGCCCCCGCAGCAGGGGCATTCGCGGCTCTCGATGTCGATCACAACCTCGTAGCGGGGCAGGTGCGCGGGCAGCGCGCCGAGATTGCGGTTGGGCCGGACATCGCGCCGCTGCCGACCCTGGTGCCTGGCCGCGTCCTGGGCGGCCTCGTTCTCGGCGATGGTCTGCTCGATGTCCTCCAGCCCGAGCTGGAACTGATCCGCATCGAGCTGCTCGGAGCGGCGGCCAAACTGGTGACGCGTCAGGCGCTGGATCAGCAGGCGCAGCTTGTCGTTCTCGGCGGATAGCGCCGCGTTTTGCTGCGTCGTCGCGGCGACCACCTCGCGCAACATCCGTTGCAGGATGGCAGGATCGTCGGGCAGGGCATCAAGGTCGATCTGCACGCAGCGATCATGAACAACGCGCTCGCGTCGAGGCCAGCGATTCGAGTCGCAACGGCAGTTTTTTCTACCCGGCCAACTCGGGTCTGCGAGCCCGCACCGGCGCGCGCCATTCGCAGCCTTCCAGCAAGGTCGCGAGTTGCGCCGCCGACAGCGTCACCGCGCCCGTGGTCGTCGTCGGCCAGACAAACTGGCCGCGCTCGAGCCGCTTGGTGAGCAGGCACAGACCAATTCCGTCGTGCCAGAGGACCTTGATCAGCCCGGCCCTGCGGCCGCGGAAGGCGAACAGCGCTCCGCTGAATGGGTCCTCGGACAGACCCTGCTGCACCAGCATCGCAAGACCGATCATGCCCTTTCTCATGTCGGTGGCGCCGCAGGCCAAAAAGACCCGCACCCCGGCGGGCGGTCCGATCATCGCTCGGCCAACGCCGCCAGCACCTGCCGCAGCGCAGAGCCGTCGACCTGGGCATCAACACGAACCGTCACTCCGCTCGGCAGTGCGATCTCGATCACGCCGCCACGGCTCGGCGCTATCGGCGCCGCAATGCATCGCATTGCCATCGGGCCGCCGTCCAGATCGCCCGGTCCCTGGCTGGTCGGCTCCGGGCCTGGGGAAGCGATGGCGAGGTCGACGCGCGCAAAGCTCGGCAGCCGACGCGGCCGTTCACCGAGTTGTCCCTCCAGCATCTGTCGTCGCCATGTGTAGAGCAGCCCGGTGTTGATGCCATGCCGCCGCGCCACATCCGCGGGACGCGCGTCCGGCTGCAAACTCTCGAGCACGATCTCCCGCTTCTGGTCCATTGCCCACGCGCGGCGACGCTCACCACGCGTGATCACCTCGATCCGTGGACTACGAGCGCTCCTACGATCAGTCGTAGGAGCGTGCTCAGTCTCGGGTTGGCCAAATCCGGTGTCGTCCATGCACGATACCGTTCACACCGACACGCCGGATCGCAAGGTGCCGCCCCCACGACGCTTACGTCCATTCCGCCATAGAGATGGTTCAGAAACGCTTCCTTGCTGATGATCGATCCTTTGCGCAACACCATCAGCTCGAGGATGGCGAACTCCTTGCCGGTCAGTGACGCACTCCTGCCGTGAAAGGTGACTTCGCGCGAACCGAGATTGAGTTCGAGGGAGCCGGCGCGGAGCACTGCGTTGGAAAAGCCGCGGCAGCGGCGCACGATGGCTTGCATCCGCGCCAGCAATTCCGTCCGGTCGAACGGCTTGCTGAGGAAATCGTCGGCGCCCAGCCGCAAGGCCTCGGTTTTCGTTTCCGGCCGCGACGATCCGGAGAGGACCATCACGGGCGTCTCGATCCGCCCCGCGCGC
>DATNEN010000150.1:0-3289 GCA_035552975.1 Steroidobacteraceae bacterium | reverse complement strand
CGGGCTCGCGACGACCCTCGTCTGGCACTGCACCGAGGGCAAGTTCAACTGGTTCTACGATTTCGATGAGACCGTGCTGATCCTCGAGGGCTCGATCGTGCTCGAGAGCGACGGCATGCCGCCGACGCGCTACACGGCCGGCGACGTCATCGTCTTCAGGGACGGCGCGTATGCCAAATGGCATGTCGAAGGCCACGTCAGGAAGCTCGCCTTCTGCCGCAAGACCTCGCCGGTCTGGTTCGGCTTCGCGCTCCGCGTGTTCCTCAAGCTGAAGAAGATCTTCTTGCCCGCGAACGAGCGTCAGCCCGCGAGCCTGATGGCGGGCTAATCCCTCCCGGATCCGAAGCGACGCCCGCCCTTTTTGTGAAGCCTTGCCGGCATTGCGACCGGCTTCAAGCCGATTTCGCCAGCAGCTCGCCCTGTCCTTCGCGCACGAAGGTCTCGAGGGTCTTCGGCTTGGTGCCGCCGATCGTCTCGATTGCGTCGGTCACGGCATAGCGCGGATCGTTCGGATCGATCGCAGCGCCCCGGATCGCGCGCCAGAGCGAAGAGAGGTGCTCGATCGCATGCGGATTATAGCCGCGCGAAGCGGCGTGGCTGCGCCAGTCCTCGTCGGAAATCTCCTGGTAGTGCACGTCCTTGGCCATCACCCGGGCAAACGTGGCGATGATCTCCTTGAGCGGGATCGTCGCGCCGATCAGCCTGACGGCGCTGCCGGAATCCGGCTGCCGGCCGGTGAGCAGCCCAACCGCAACCCGCGCGACGTCCTCGCCTGCGACAAGGGGCAGCACCGTGCTCTCGCTGCCCCAGGGCAGCCGGATCGCGCCTTGCGCGGGCAGGCTCTGGCGCACCAGTGCGGCGAGGTTTTCGTAGAACACGGTGGCGCGGATATGCGTGACGCCGACGCCGGCCCACTCGAACACCTGCTCGGAGAGATAGTTCTGCCGCATGCGTGGCGTCGGCGCGTCGGGCGAGGATTGCAGCATCACGAGGTTCACCAGCCGCGAAATCCTTGCTTCACGCGCGGCAAGCGCCATGATCGCGGTGGCATCCATCAGCCCATCCTGGACCGGATAGGCGAAATAGACTGCGGACGCGCCCTCGGCTGCGCGCTGCACCGAGCGGACGTCGAGGAAGTCGCCTGCGATGATCTCGGCCCCGAGCGCGCGCAGGCGCTCCGAGCGCTCGTCGATGGCGTGGACGAAGGCGCGCACCGGTACGCCGCGCTTGAGCAGCATTTCGGCGACGTGGCGGCCGGTCTTGCCCTGACGGCCACCGGCGGCGGATGTAACAAGGACGGGTTTGGTCATGAGGTGAGCCTCGCGCTTTTCTGTGGGTTAGGGTGCGGTACCACACAGTACCAATCAACATGAAGGTATGGTACTGTCTGGTACCAAGTCAAGGGATGATGATGGCAGGTCAGAAAACTGTGAAAGCTCGGCCGGCGGAGGCGAGCGCGAGCCCGGCCCGCGGGCGCATCCTGAACGCGGCGTTCTCGGCCTTCACCAAGGGCGGTTTCGCCGAGACCTCGACGCTGGAGATCGCGACACGGGCGCGCGTCTCCAAGCGCGAGCTTTATGCGTTGTTCGGCAGCAAGCAGGAGATGCTGATCGCCTGCATCGGCGATCGCGCGACCCGGCTGAAGCTGCCGACCGATCTGCCCGAGCTGCGCGATCGCGAGACGCTGCGCCAGACGCTCGCCGCATTCGGAGCACGACTGCTGCGTGAGGTCAGCGATCCCGCGGTCGTCGCCATGTTCCGCCTTGCGATTGCGGAGGCCGCGCGCACGCCCGATATCGCGCAGGCGCTGAACGATATCGCCATGGCCACAAGCCGCGGCGCGCTGCGCGAGATCATGCGCCGCGCCTGCTCGGCCGGGCTCGCCAGTGGCGAGCCCGCCGAGATGGCAAGCCACTTCTTCGGCCTGCTCTGGGGCAATCTGATGCTCGGCCTCCTGCTTGCCACCTCTGCGCGGCCGGGCAGCAGCGAGATCGCGCGACGCGCGGAAGCGGCGAGCGAGACGTTCCTGCGGGCCTATCCGGCGCAATAGCCAACGCGTGATCTGGAAAAGTGTGCAGCGGTCTTCCCTCGCGACAAACGCGCAGCGTTTGCGCGGAGACCATGCGCAAACAAAAGGGCTAGTTCGCGCGCAGCCATACCTGATTGAAGGGAGTTGGACGAGGGCTCTGCCCAGGAAGTTCAGGCGCCTGCTCACGCGAGAAGTTACTTTATTGCCGGTCCGCCCCCGGATAGTTTCGACCCATCTAGTCAGGCGACATCCACCTTACTCCAGCCGCGAGTTGGGCTGCGTTCGCTTACTTCGAAGGATGACAGGATGCGGGCAGTGATCGTCGGTGCGGGAATGGGCGGGTTGATGACGGCGTTGGCGCTGCGACAGTCTGGCGTCTTCGCATCGGTCGATGTCTTCGAGCAAACGAAGGTGCCCAGCACCGCAGGCGCCGGGTTGAACATCCCGCCCAACGGGGCGCGGATATGTCGTTGGCTGGGCGTCGACCTCGATGGCGGGAATCCCCGGGGCCCCGATGGGGCGATCGATGGTGGCCGGGCGGCAATCCTGGAATCGACACGGCAGTTCAACGCCGATGGGAGCGTGACGAAGAGGCCGTTCGATCATGTCACCGCCGCGGGTGACGGCGCCGGATTTCACCACATGCACAGGCTGGACCTGTTGATGTGCCTGTACAAGCGGGTGTTCGAGTTCGGTCCCGACAGCGGGGCGCCGTGCCCGATCACCGTGCACATGGACTGCAGGCTGACGCAGTTGCGTCAGACCGCCTGCGAGGTGACGGCGACGTTTTCGAACGGTCGAACCGCCACCGGAGAGGTCCTTGTAGGTGCCGACGGGATCAACTCTGCCACGTTGAGGCTGGCGTGGCCGAATCCGCGCCCCAAGCGCTGGACTGAGGTGACCTGCTTTCGCGGACTCATTCCGCGGGCATCGGTCGCCTCGCTCCGCAAGGCTGACGGCAGCCCGCTGGACAACAATCCCATCGACTCCTTCAGCATGGACCGCCATCGGACCGACAGGAGCGGGGCGACGACGTACTGGGTGCGCGGCGGCGAGTTGCTGAACGTGTGGATCGCCCGCTATGAGCCCGATTCCGCCGCGTTCGAGCAGGAAGAGGGCGACTGGTTTCCCGTCAGTCAGGAGGAGATCCTTCGCGAGGTGGGCGAGGCATTCGAGGGCAGCGCCAGCAGAGACGACCTGCTCGCGCTGGCGGGCGCGATCGTTCGTCCGACCAAATGGGGTCTCTACGATCGAGACGCG
>DATNEN010000149.1:0-3580 GCA_035552975.1 Steroidobacteraceae bacterium | reverse complement strand
GTGCCGCCGGCGGCACCGAAGGCGGTGGCGAAGACAGGATCCTGAGGCTTCCGGGACTCACTCACGGCGCCGGCGGGTCGAACAGCGATCCGTCGGCCGCCGCCGCCGCCACTAGCGCCCGCCGCCTCTGCCGCCGTCTCTACCGCCGCCGCCTCTACCGCCCGACCGGGCACTGCGGCGTTGTCACCCGCCGCGGGGGCTCGCCTTCACCGTTGGGTCGACGTCGTTGCGCATGTAAGTGCACTTCCCATGCCGACAGTCGATGCTCGCGCTGGGTCGCAGGCTGGCTTGCAGGTCCGAGGCCTTGCGCAGGATCTGCGCTTCGCGGGCGGGCGTGAGATTGCGAATGTATTTCGCGTCGATTCGGTACCAGGGGCTGTGCCAGCGTGCCATGTCGGCAATGACTTGATCCGGATCGGCTCCTTCGATCATGACCTGATAGGCCGCTGCGACGACTCCGGTCCGGTCGACTCCGGCGCGGCAGTGAATGTAGATCGGTTTGGGCGCCTGCTTCATGATCGCAAGGAACAGGGCCACGTGATCGTCGAGATGCTTGGCGCTCAAAACCTGGAGCGGACTGAATCCGGGCACCTGGAAGTAGGGCAGTGACTGCGACAGGTTCGGCGGCGCGGCGGCGTCCTCGAATGCGCGCTTGTCGTTGCGCTGCAGGCTGACGATGGAGCGCACGCCTCGCTCGAGGAGCCACTGCGCGTCCGCCGCGTTCGGATTCGGCCCTCGCCACAACGTTCCGGGCGTGACGACACAGAAATTCCGGATCGGGGAATCCAGGTCGTTCGAGCAGGCGCCGCGCAGGGTGTGCGGGGAGATATAGACGCAGCCGGACAGTGCCAACAGGAGTGCGCACGCGAGCACCCAGGCAGGGGTCGCTACGACTTTCTGCAGTGGCGACACTCCGTTTGGGCGCCGCTCCGCTTCCTGCCGATTGCTCGGCAATTCCGCCGATTGCTCCGCAATTGGGGGCTCGCGTACCATCGGGGTGCAACGTCGACATGGGCGGATCAGTTCCGGCGGCGCTCGTAGTGGACGATGAGGGCGCCGGTGTCGAGCGTGCGGCTGTCGATCAGCTTCAGGTCCTGGCGCCGGAAGCCGCGGGCGAACAGGGGCACCCCGTCACCGAACAGATTCGGCGTGATCATCAGGCGATACTCATCGACGAGATCGTGGGCGATCAGGCTCTGGGCAAGGCTGGCTCCGCCGAAGGAGAAAATGTCGCCGGCGGCCGTCCGTTTGAGCTCGGCCACGGCCTGGGCCAGGTCCCCCTCGAGGAGCTTGCCGTTCCAACCCGGATCGCCGCTCAAGGAGCGCGACGCGACGCTCTTGGGCAGGCGGTTCATGGCCGCGGCGTGCGGCACGCTGGCGGCGGGGCTGTTCGGGTCGGTGGCGGCCGGCTCCCAGAAACCCTTGTTGAACAGGAAGTTGACCCGGCCGTAAAGCAGGTGGCCGGCACGCCCCAGGGCATATCCGGACCAGTGCTTCTCCAGGTCGGCCGACCATTGCGGTCCGATGAACTCACCGCCGGCGCCGGCGATATGACCATCGAGGCTCATGAACATCGACAGGACGAGCTTGCGCATGCGAGGACTCCGCTGTGACAACCAGTGGCACATTGCAACCGGTTGCTTTCTACTCCAACCGATTGCATATTGCAAGCAGTATGAAAGCGCAGCCTGCAATGAGACGGCCCGGGCCGCCCGAGCAGCGCTCGGGATGCCCGATCAACCTGACGCTGGAGACCATCGGCGATCGCTGGAGCCTGCTGGTCATCCGCGACCTGATGTTCGGCAACCGCAGGCACTTCCGCGAGCTGCTGACGCGGTCCGAGGAGGGCATCGCTTCCAACATCCTGGCGGACCGGCTGAAGCGGTTGCTGGAGGCGGGGCTCGTGACCCGGGTGGACGACCCGCAACACAAGCAGAAAGCCATCTACAGTCTCACCGAGAAGGCCATTCAACTCGTGCCGCTGCTGGCGCACATGGGTGCATGGGGCCGGCGGCACCTGCCGGTCTCCGAGGAGATGTCCATACGCGCGCGCCTCCTGGAGGAGGGAGGTCCGGAGCTGTGGGATGACTTCATGGACGAGCTGCGTGAGACGCACCTCGGAGCAAAGCGTAGTAGGAAGAGCGGCGTAACGGTGGCGGAACGCCTGCAGACGGCCTTTGAAGCGGCGTGCCGCAAGTCTCGCCGCGCTTCGTGATGTCGAAGAGTCTGCCGACAATAGTGCTCGTGCACGGTGCGTGGCATGGAGGATGGTGTTGGCAGAGGCTCACCCCGCATCTGGTGAAGCGCGGATTCGTCTGCCGAACCGTCGATCTTCCCAGCGTGGGCGCCAGGCCGGGAGAGGCTATCGGTCTATCCGAGGACGCCGCGGCTGTCAGGGCGGCGGTCGCCGAGGTTTCCGGCCCCGTGATTCTGTGCGCTCATTCCTATGGCGGAATGGTGATCTCGATGGCCGCCGCAGGCGCACCCCAAGTCGAACACCTCGTGTACGTGTGCGCGTACGTACCTGAAAGCGGGCAGTCGGTGCAGGACATCCGCGGCGGCAAACGTTTGCCGTGGGTGCAGAAGCTCGACGGCGGTCTGACGATGGCGGATGCCGAGCGTGCGGCGCCTTTGTTGTACGGTGGCTGCGATGCAGTGACCCAACAGTGGGCGATGCGCCAGCTGCGGCCGCAGTGCAACGCCGCGTTCGAGGAAGCCATAGGAACGCCGGGCTGGAAGGAAGTGCCCTCGACCTATGTCATCTGCGCCGACGACAAGGTCATCGCACCCGAGCTGCAACGCGACGTGCTCGCGCCCAGGACGACGCAAGTCATCGAGCTCGACTCGGGTCACTCGCCCTTCCTGTCGATCCCGGCGGAGCTTGCCGAGGCTGTGCTTTCGCGACGCTAGTCCCCCGCTGCTGAGGAAGTCGGCCCCCGCGAGCTCGCGGCGATCCTCAGGCGGCGCCAGCGACCCTCGCTCGTGGCCGGCGCCGCCAGGAACTTCTGGGCGCACGCTTCGTTGCACGGGGGGACTTGACGGAGGATCGCGACATGGCCGCATCTGCAGCTTCGAATGGGAAGAACACAGCCGACGTCTCGGACGTAAAAGATCACCTGCGGGCTGCAGGGGAAGCGGCGGCTGAAGCCGCACGTGCGCGGGCCGATCAAGCCCGCGAGTGGGCGACGGACCGATGGTCCAGCCTGCAGGAACGGGTTGAGGCTCAGCCCTATCGGGCGACGGCCTGGGCCCTGGGAATCGGTGTCGTCGCCGGGTTCCTGCTGGCCGGGCTGATCCGCGGCAGCCGTCGATAACACTGCCGCCCGGTCGACAACGCGACCGCCACCGTGGCGTGCCTTACTCCGCGGCCGGCCCGCCCGAGCGTCCGAAACCGCCATTTTTGCTGCCTCTGACCATTCGGTGACACTCGCGAGTGCGTGCCGTGGTCTGCTTTGCCCATGCACCAGATTGGCGTCGTGGGCCTCTCCTATCGCCATGCCGGCGTCGATGACATAGCCCGGTTCTCGCTTCCCAAGGAGAAGGTGGGTGCACGCCTGCCCAGCTTGCGCGACTGCCTGGG
>DATNEN010000148.1:0-11401 GCA_035552975.1 Steroidobacteraceae bacterium | reverse complement strand
GCGTACCAGGCGCTCGGTCAGGCGGAACACGCCGGCCACCTGAATGAGGCTGCCCAGAGTGATCACACCTCCTCGGGGGGCGATCGCATCGCCGAAGAGCGTGATGATGAGTGAGCCGCCGCGCAGCGGCTGCTGGTCGTGAAGGCGCCGCAGCAAAGCTTGCGCGGCGGCTGTCGGGGCAGCGCTCATGAGTGTCGCTCATTGTGACACAGAATAGATTGAGACGAACTGATTTGTGTGTCACATTAGCGGCATGTATACCCAAGGCCTGGACACCCCGGGCAGGGACTGCTGCCCCTCGCCGGACACGGCTGCGCTCGAGGCGCGCTTTCAGCAGCGCGTCGACGCGGATGAGAAGATCGAGCCGAAGGACTGGATGCCCGCAGGCTATCGCCAGACTCTGATCCGGCAGATCTCCCAGCATGCGCATTCGGAGATCGTCGGGATGCTTCCGGAGGGAAACTGGATCACGCGCGCCCCCTCGCTCCGGCGCAAGGTCGTGCTCATCGCGAAGGTGCAGGATGAGGGCGGGCACGGGATGTACCTGTACAGCGCCGCCGAGACTCTGGGCGTCTCGCGTGCGCGGATGTTGGAGCAGCTGCTGGCCGGAACGGCGAAGTATTCCAGCATCTTCAACTATCCCACCCTGACGTGGGCCGACGTCGGAGCCATCGGTTGGCTGGTCGACGGCGCGGCGATCATGAATCAGATCCCGTTGTGTCGTTGCTCCTACGGTCCGTACGCGCGCGCCATGGTCCGCATCTGCAAGGAGGAGAGCTTCCATCAGCGTCAGGGGTTCGAGATCATGCTGAGCCTTTCGCGCGGCAGCGCCGGGCAGCGCGCGATGGCGCAGGACGCGCTGAATCGCTGGTGGTGGCCCTCGATCATGATGTTCGGTCCCAGCGATGGCCAGTCGAAGCATACCGAGCAGTCGATGCGGTGGAAGATCAAACGCTTCACCAACGACGAGCTGCGCCAGAGATTCATCGATACGACCGTTCCCCAAGCCCAGTTTCTCGGTCTGCTCGTTCCGGACCCGAAGCTGCGCTGGAATGAGGGTACCCGGCACTACGAGTTTGGCGAGATCGATTGGCAGGAGTTTCAGTCGGTTCTCAAGGGCAACGGGCCGTGCAACCGGGAGCGCCTGGAGGCACGCCGTAACGCGCACGATCGGGGTACGTGGGTGCGCGAGGCAGCCGCAGCTCATGCGCTGAAGCAGCAAGCAAGGGCGCAGAGCGCGAGGAGAACCAAGGACTCCGAGGAGGCGGCGTAATGAACAACCCGGTGTCGCAGGATCAGGATTGGCCGCTGTTCGAAGTGTTCATCCGTTCGCGCGCGGGTCTTGAGCACAAGCACGTGGGTAGCCTCCATGCCGCCGACGCACAAATGGCAGTCGAGCATGCGCGCGATGTCTACACACGTCGCCAGGAGGGAGTCAGCATCTGGGTGGTGCGCTCCAGTGATATCACCGCCTCGGATCCGGCGGAAGCGGATGCGCTGTTCGAGCCTGCCCGCGACAAGATCTACCGGCACCCGACCTTCTATGCGATTCCCGACGAGGTGAAGAATCTGTGAGCGCTCCGGATCTGCTGCGCTATGTGCTGAGGCTGGGCGACACCAGCCTCATCCTGGGCCAGAGGCTGGGCGAGTGGGTAGGGCACGCGCCGGCGCTGGAAGAGGATCTGGGGCTCGGGAATCTCGCCCTGGATCTCATCGGCCAGGCACGCCTGCTTCTGAGCTACGCGGCGGAGATCGAGGGCCGCGGCAGGGATGAGGATGCGCTTGCGTTTCTGCGCGACGCGCCCGAGTTCAGCAATCTCACCCTCGCAGAGCAGCCCAACGGGGACTTTGGCCGCACCATCGTGCGACAGTGGCTGATCGATGCGTGGCAACTGGAGGTCTACGAGGCGCTGCAGGCCTCGACCGACACCCGCCTCGCCGGAATTGCCGCGAAAGCGCTGCAAGAGACCCGGTACCACTATCGGTTCAGCAGTGGCTGGCTGGTGCGCCTGGGCGATGGCACGCAGGAGAGCCACGGGCGCGTGCAGGAATCGATCGACGCCCTGTGGCCGTTCACGCACGAGTTGTTTGCCGCAGATGACGTGGAGGAGCGTCTCGCAGCGGCGGGCGTCGCACCTCGATTGGATCTGCTGGAGCCCCGCTGGTCAGCGCGGGTGTCCGACGCACTTCATGAGGCGACACTGACGCGCCCGTCCAAGGTTCATTTCCCGTGGCACGGAAAACACGGCGTTCACACGGAGCATCTGGGTCACATGCTGGGGGAAATGCAGCATCTCCAGCGAACCTATCCGGGTGCGCAATGGTAGGGGAGCAGGAGCAGCGCGTATGGCAAGTGCTCGCCACCGTGCCTGATCCGGAGATTCCGATTCTGAGCGTCGTGGACCTCGGGATAGTCCGGTTCGTCCGCTGGAAGGAAGGCGCACTGCATGTGGGGCTGACGCCTACCTATTCGGGCTGTCCCGCCACTGACGTCATCCGGCGCTCGGTGCGCGAAGCACTGGATGAAGCCGGGTATCACGAGGCCGCTCTGGAAGAGACTTTGACGCCGCCCTGGACGAGCGAGTGGCTCTCCCCCGAAGCGCACAGAAAGCTGCGCGAGTACGGGATTGCACCGCCGGCGCCGCGGGCGATCAGTTGCCCGCGCTGCGGCAGCCATTCAACCTCTCGGTTGAGCGAATTCGGCTCCACGCCCTGCAAGGCCCATTACCGTTGCGAGGAGTGCCTGGAGCCGTTCGACCATTTCAAGTGCATTTGAATGCTGCGCTTCCATTCACTGCGAGTCGCCGAAATCCGTCCCGACGCGGAAGACTCGGTGGTGATCTCGCTCGACGCATCCGATGAAGTGAAGGGCGAATACCGCGGCCTGGCAGGCCAGCACGTGGTGTTGCGAACCCAGATTGACGGCATCGAGACGCGGCGCACCTACTCTCCATTCACTCCACCGGGACAGTGGCCGTTGCAAATGGCTGTCCGGGTGCATCCGAACGGCCTGATGTCGAGACACCTTGCCAACGACCTGCGGGTCGGCGATCAGATCGACGTGCTGCCGCCAAACGGCAGCCTCACGTCTCGCTTCTGCGACCGTCACACTCACGTCGGCTTTGCCTCGGGCTGCGGTATCACCCCTGTGCTGAGCATCGCTCGCGCGCTGCTCGCGGCGCATCGGGGCAATCGCTTCATTCTGTTCTATGGAAATACGAGTACCGCGCGTGTCATGTGCCTGGAGGAGTTGCAGGCACTGAAGGATCGCTACCTCGAGCGTCTCGCGCTGCATTTTGTGATGAGCCGTGAGCCGCAGGAGGTGGACCTCTACAACGGGCGACTCGACGCGCCGCGCGTCAGACGATTTGCACAGTCGCTGTTCGACCCGATGGCAGTCGCGGAGTACTTCGTGTGCGGACCGGGGCACATGATCGAGGAGATTACGGATGCGCTGCGGGATTGTGGCGTCCAGACGGATCGGATCCACGGCGAACACTTCACCGTGGAAAGCCGGGAAGGGGCAGCGGAGGCGCCGAGTCAGCCAGGCGCCCAGAAACCGGCCGAGGCCGATTCAGCCGAGGTCACGGTCATCATGGACGGACGCCGGCGCTCGTTCAGCATGCGAACGAACTCGGAAAATGTCCTCGAAGCCGCCGCGCGAGCGGGCCTCGAGCTGCCTTTCTCCTGTCGAGCCGGCGTGTGCTCGACATGCCGGACGAAGGTCATTCGCGGCGAAGTCGTAATGGCCGAGAACTACGCTCTGGAGCCATGGGAGCTGCAGGCGGGCTATGTGCTGGCCTGCCAGTCGCGCGTGAAGACTCCGGTGCTGGAGCTCGACTACGACGAGAAGTGAGGGCGCCCAGCCATGAGCCATCAATGCATTCGGTTCGAGAACATCGCCGGGGTTGCGCGATTGACGCTCAGCCGGCCGGAGCGCCTCAACAGCTTCAACGTGACGATGCATACGGAGGTTCGGAGCGTGCTCGCGGAGCTGGCCGCCGGCCCGGGCGCGCGCGTGCTCGTCATTACCGGTGCGGGCCGCGGGTTCTGTGCCGGGCAGGATCTGGGGGAACGAGCGGTCGCGCCAGGCGGACAGAGCGCGGACCTGGGTGAATCCATCGAGAAATACTACAAGCCACTGGTATTGGCGTTGAGGCAGCTTCCCATGCCGGTCATTGCAGCCGTCAATGGGGTCGCGGCGGGAGCGGGCGTCAACATCGCACTGGCTTGTGATCTGGTGATCGCGGCCCGCTCGGCGACGTTCGTGCAGGCCTTCTCCCGCTTGGGCCTGGTCCCCGACTCCGGCGGGACCTGGTTCCTGCCGCGTCTGGTAGGCAACGCCCGCGCGTTGGGCCTCGCGCTGTTGGGTGAGAAGCTCCCAGCCCAGACGGCAGCCGAGTGGGGACTGATCTGGAAGTGCGTGGAGGACGCGGAGCTGTCCGGATTCGTCGACACTCTCGCCACGCAGCTGGCTGAAGCAGCCACTCTCGGTTTCGCACGGA
The DNA here is from genome assembly GCA_035552975.1 of Steroidobacteraceae bacterium. GTDB lineage: Bacteria > Pseudomonadota > Gammaproteobacteria > Steroidobacterales > Steroidobacteraceae > 13-2-20CM-66-19. The sequence continues at coordinate 6,896 of DATNEN010000148.1, read as the reverse complement.
CCAAGCAAGCGATTTACGACGGCTGGGGCCGGACGCTGGAGCAGCAGCTCGACGTCGAGCGCGATTACCAGAGAGAGCTGGGCCGGACTGCCGATTACGCTGAAGGCGTTGCGGCCTTTGCACAGAAGCGCCCACCGCGCTTCTCGGGGCGCTAGCCGTGTCTTGCCTGGAGAGCTTCGTCGCGGGTCGGTGGCTGAGCGGTCGAACTAATCTCGTCGATCTGCACGATGCCACCACCGGGGAGCTCATTACCCGCGCCTCCTCGGAGGGGGTCGACTTTGCTTCGATGCTGGCGTACGCGCGCGGCGTGGGCGGCCCGAATCTGCGGGCGCTGACGTTCCATGAGCGGGCCGCCTTGCTCAAGGCGCTTGCCAAACACCTCACGGAGTTCAAGGAAGCGCTGTACTCGATGTCCTATGCGACGGGTGCCACCAAGGGTGATTCGTGGATCGATATTGATGGGGGGATCAGCACTTTCTTCGTCTATGCCAGCAAGGGAACCCGTGAGCTCCCGAACGATCGGGTGTTCGTCGACGGTTCCGTGGAGGGGCTCTCCAAGGCGGGTACGTTCGTCGGTCAACACATCTGCCTGCCCCTGGAAGGGGCGGCGGTCCACATCAACGCGTTCAACTTCCCCGTCTGGGGCATGTTGGAGAAGCTCGCTCCGGCACTGCTGGCGGGAGTTCCTGCGATCGTCAAGCCGGCGACGGTGACCTCCTATCTCACCGAGCAGGTGTTCCGGCGCATCATCTTTTCCGGAATTCTTCCGCAAGGCTCCGTCCAGTTGATCTGCGGAAGCACCGGCGATCTCTTCGATCACCTCACGTGCCAGGATACGGTGTGCTTCACCGGATCGGCGAGCACGGCGCAACGGCTCAGGACACACCCGGCTGTCGTGGCAAACGCCGTGCGCTTCACGGCGGAAACCGATTCCCTCAACTCCTCGATACTAGGTCCTGATGCAGGGCCCGGCTCGCAGGAGTTCGAGTTGTTCGTGCGCGAAGTCGCGCGCGAGATGACGGTCAAGGCTGGGCAGAAGTGCACGGCGATTCGCAGGGCCATCGTGCCCGCTGCTCGCGCTTCCGAAGTGATGGATGCCCTGTGCGCGCTGCTGGCCCAGGTGACGATCGGCGATCCCCGACTCGAGGGCGTCAAGATGGGCCCGCTGGCCTCGGCAGGCCAGCGACGTGAGGTGCTCACCCAACTCTCGAAGTTGCAGCAGGAAACGCGGACGGTGTTGGACGGGAAGCCTGCCAGGGTGGTGGGCGCGGATGCCGAGAAGGGCGCTTTCGTCGCTCCGGCGCTGCTGTACTGCAACGAGCCCGGATCCGCCGCGCAGATCCATTCGGTGGAGGCATTCGGGCCGGTCTGTACCGTGGTTCCCTACGAGAGTATGCAGGACGCGCTGTCGCTCTCACGCCGGGGCGGAGGCAGCCTGGTGAGTTCCGTGTTCACCGCGGATGAAGCATTTGCGGCAGATCTCATCGTGGGACTCGCTCCATTCCACGGTCGGTTGCTCGTCGTCAATCGAGATTGCGCCAAAGAATCCACCGGGCATGGGTCCCCCCTCCCGCACCTGGTGCACGGCGGACCGGGCCGCGCCGGCGGAGGAGAGGAGATGGGAGGCATTCGCGGGGTGATGCACTACATGCAGCGCACCGCAGTCCAGGGTTCCCCCGATGTCATCACGGCCGTCACCCGCCGATGGGCCAAGGGTGCGCGGCAGCTGGACCCGGGACCGCATCCGTTCCAGAAGCCTTTTGGCTCGCTGCGCATCGGGGATACTTTCCACTCGGCCGAGCGATTGATCACGCTCGAAGACATCGAGCGCTTCGCCGAGCTGTCCGGTGACAGGTTCTACGCTCACATGGACGAGGAGCAGGCGCGTCGCAACCCTCTGTTCGGCGGCCGTGTGGCCCATGGCTACTTCCTGGTCTCCGCCGCCGCAGGCCTGTTCGTGCACGCCCCCTATGGGCCGGTGCTCGCCAACTACGGCATCGACGGATTGCGATTCACCAAGCCTGTAAAGCCCGGCGATCGCATCAAAGTCCGCCTCACCTGCAAGGAGAAGGCCCGGCGCGCCGGGACGGGCTACGGCGAGGTTCGCTGGGCCACGGAGATCACCAACCAAGCCGGCGAAAGCGTCGCCACCTACGACGTGCTGACGATGGTCAGCGAGAAGGCCGTGCCGGACGCGTCATAGAGCCTCGACAAACTCTCTCAGGGATTCGTTGTAGGCAGGGGCGTCATCCCAGAAGCAGGCGTGTCCGGTGTCCATCATCTCGATGTCGGCAGATCCGAGGCGGCGCATCTGCCGATCGATGACGTCCGTCTTGACCACTGCGTCCGCTTTGCCGTGAGTCACCAGCACGGGCTTGCGCAGCCGCGGGAGAAGATCGTCATTGTCGATCGCTCGCGAGAATAGCGCTTGGCGGACGTGGGGCGGAACGCTCAGGTTGTAGCCCAACATCCGATAGCGATCGACGCTCGAGAGCGACTCGGAGTGGCACAAGGTCAACAAAGCGTTGAGGCTGCGCACGCTGTCCTCGGCTTGTGGCGAGAAGAAGTCCGGAACGAGCGCGAGGAACTCCGGGGTCAATACGGATACCGCGGCATCGCTGCCGAGTTTCGTGATTCCTCCTACGAAGTTTGCGCCGGCGATGTCATCCTCTCCATGATGGCGCAGGTAGTCGAGAATCACGAGCGGGCCGTAGGACCAGCCGCAAAGTACCGGCTGATCCAGACGGAACGTCTTGATGACGACCGCGACGTCATCCGCCCAGAGTCGCGAGTCGCCGTAAGCATCCCGAGGCTTATCCGACAGACCATGGCCGCGCAGATCCATCGCGATGAGGCGATAGTCGTGGGCGAGGGTGGAATTCATCTGGCGTAGCCACGTGAGCCAGCACTGCGAGAACCCGTGAATGAAGAGGATCGGCCGGCCTGTTACCTTGCCGGTCTCAACCAGATGAAGCTGAAGTCCTCCCGCGCCCGAGATGACGTGGCTCTTCATCGGCGTTCTCCCCGCGTGGCGGGCGGCCCTCCCGCAAGCTCAAATCTACGCCGTGCGGAGGTGGAACGCATGTCCCCGTGTCGAGACGGCCTTCACCAGCGCCCACACTTTCAGCCCCGGTTTCAAACCGAGTGCCTCGACGGCCTCCGTCGTCACCCTGGAGAGGATCGCGGCACCGCCAATGTCGACGGTGACGAGCACCGCAGCTTCCTGCTGTTCGAGGGTGAGCGCCGAGATCGTTCCTTCAAGCGCATTACGCACGCTCAGTCCGTGGGGAGGCTCGGTCGCGATGATCACGTCCCGTGCGAGAACCTGAACGCGAAGCAGTGAGCCGACACGAGCCTCGCGAAGGCTTACCCGCAGCGCACCGTGGCCCAGCTGCAAGTCGGCGATCGTCGCGTCGACCTTGACGACACGCCCGTCCAATACCGCGCCGACCGCTTCGGGGCCGATGATTTCGCGCAACTGCGGCAGAAGACTCACTTCCGCAGGCGAGCCCTGCGCAACCACGCTCCCTGCCTCCATCAGCACGACGTGCGTGGCGAGCCGCAAGACCTCGTCGAACTGGTGGCTGACGTACACCATTGGAATCGAGAGGCGGTCGCGTAGCGCCTCCAGGTAAGGGAGAACTTCCTCGCGCCGTGCAGCGTCCAGGGCTGCCAGCGGCTCATCCAGCAGCAACAGCGTGGGCTGCGACAGGAGCGCCCGGCCCAGAGCGACGCGTTGCCGCTCGCCGCCGGAGAGTTGGTGCGGCCGCCGCTCCAGCAGAGACTGGATGCCGAGCAAGGCGATGACTTCGTCGAACACGATGAGCGGCGCAGCCGCGGCGGCGCGCTTCTGCCCATAGCGCAGATTGGCCAGGACGCTCAGGTGCGGAAACAGGCGCGCGTCCTGGAAGACATAGCCGACCCTGCGCTTCTCAACCGGGACCGAGATCCCCGCGCGGGTGTCTGTGAGCACGGTGCCATCGAGCTCCACGCGGCCCTCATCCGGCTCCAGCAGCCCGGAGATGAGATTCACCAGCGTGGTCTTGCCGCAACCGGAGCGGCCGAACAGGGCGACCACCCCGGGTGTCGGGGCCTGCAGCTGTGCGTGCAGCGTGAAGCCGTCGCGCCGCTTGAGCAGCGTCGCCTTCAGCATCGGTGTAAGCAGGCTCTGCGCATCAGCGCCGCCCTAGAAGCCGCCGCACGCGGCGCGCCAGCAGCTCCGACAGAACCAATCCGAACAGCCCCAGCACGATGGAGATGGTGGCGAGCCGCGCGGCCGGCAGATCGCCGCTCGGCGATTGCATCTCGGTGTACAGCGCCAGGGGCAGAGTCCGGGTGACGCCGGGGATGTTCGCGGCGAAAGTGATCACTGCTCCGAACTCGCCCAACCCGGCCGCGAAGGCGGTGACCGCTCCGGCGAGGACCCCTGGCAACATCAACGGGAGGGTGATCGTGAAGAAGCGATCCAACGGCCCCGCGCCGAGTGTGCGCGCAGCGGCCTCGAGGCCACGGTCGACCGTCTCGAGCGCAATCCGGATGGCGCGCACCATGATCGGGAAGGTCATTACGGCTGTGGCCAGAGCGGCTCCGGCAGTGGTGAAGGCGAGCTCGATTCCCAGATGCCGCTTGAGCCAGCCGCCCAGCGGTCCGTGAGAGCCGAACAGAATCAGCAGCACGTAGCCCACGGCCACCGGCGGCAGCACGAGCGGAAGATGGACGAACGCATCCAGAACGGTGCGTCCCGGGAAGTGGGCACGTGTGAGCACCCACGCCACGAGCACGGCGATCGGCAGGCTGAAGAGCACGCTGCGGGAGGCGACCTCGAGACTCAGGCGCAGCGCCTCCATCTCCCCGGGGGTGATGGAGCCGATCATGGGGATCGAGGGTGGGCCATGGAGGGCGATCGAAAGCCTGGTTGGGGACCGCTGACGGAACGGCAAAGCTTACTTGACTTCTCCCGATCCGGCCGCACGTTCGCTCGGTACGCCCCTTGCGGGCGTCCCTTCCGAAGGAGCGGCGGCAAGCCGACAGCGTGAATGAAGACCGATCCTCAGCTCGGGTGGATGTGGGCCCAGGCCTGTGAGCTGCTGGAGCAGGCCGAGCGCCTGCAGCGCCAATACGTCCGCTACATCGGCCCCGGGGCCGGTGCGGCCGTGTGGGAGCCCCCGGTGGACGTCCAGGAAAGCGGCGAGGAAGTGCTGCTGCAGTTTGCGATGCCCGGCGTGGACCCGGGGCAGATCGAGGTTTCATTGGACTCGGAAGGGCTGACCGTGAGTGCCTTGCGGCCGGTGCGCCTGGCGCGTCGCAACGCGCTCATCCGCCGGCTCGAGATCCCGCACGGCCGCTTCCTGCGGCGTATTGCGCTCAACGGAGCGCCGCTGCGGATAGCCGAGTCTACGTATGTGAATGGTTGCCTCGAAGTGCGGCTCGCCAGGGCCGCGCGAAAGGCTGTGACGCCCCCCCCAACACGCGAGTAGGTTATGGCCGACAGCCAACAGACGAATACGTTGCAAGAGACCGATGCGCCGTCTCTGCCCGCGGATGTCATTCCCGTTGTGCCGATGCGCAACGTGGTGCTGTTTCCGGGCGTCGTGCTCCCCATCACCGTGGGCCGCGAGGAAAGCATCGCGGCCGCCCAGGAAGCCGTGCGCGCCGGACGCAAGATCGCAGTACTGCTGCAGCGCGATCCTGCCGTGGAGAAGCCCGCCGCCAAGGATCTCCATGAGATCGGTGTGCTGGCCACTGTGGTCCGCTACGTCACCGCCCCGGATGGCACGCATCATCTCGTCGCTCAGGGCGAGAGCCGGTTCCGCTTGAAGGAGCTGGTGCAGACATCCCCATTCCTCGCGGCGCGCATCGAGACGCTCGCCGACACCGAAGCGAGTGGCACACAGGTCGAGGCTCGCCTGGAGGTTCTCAAGCAGCGTGCGCTCGAAGCTCTGGCCCTGCTCCCGCAGGTGCCGGCAGAGCTGCCGCGCACGCTCCAGTCGATCGATTCGGCCAGCCAGCTCGCCGATCTCATCGTCAGCTTCATGGACGTGAAGCCCGCTGAGAAGCAGGAGCTGTTGGAGACCCTGAGCCTGAAGGAGCGGCTCGACAAAGTGCTGAAGCTGCTCGCCCACCGGGTCGAGGTGCTCAAGATCACCAAGGACATCTCCGAGCACACCCAGGAGGCGCTCGGCGAGCGCCAGCGCGAGGCCATTCTGCGCGAGCAGATGCGCCAGCTGCAGAGGGAGCTGGGCGAATCCGAGGAGGGCGGCAGCGATGCGCAGGAGCTGGAGAAGGCGGTCGCCGAGGCCGGCATGCCGGCGGAAGTCGACGAGCACGTTCGCAAGGAGCTCAAGCGCCTGCGGCGCATGAACGAGGCGAGCCCCGAATATGGAATGGTGCGCTCCTACCTGGACTGGATGGTCGCGCTGCCGTGGAGCAAGACGGACGCGGAGGACATCGACATCGAGCGCGCGCGGCGCGTCCTCGATGAGGACCACTACGGCCTGGAAAAAGTGAAGCGGCGCATCCTGGAGTATCTGGCGGTGCGCAAGCTCAATCCCCAGGGACGCAGCCCGATCCTGTGCTTCGTCGGCCCGCCGGGAGTCGGCAAGACTTCCCTCGGCCAGAGCATCGCTCGCGCCCTGGGGCTGAAGTTCGTGCGTGCGAGCCTGGGTGGCGTGCACGATGAGGCGGAGATCCGCGGGCATCGGCGCACCTACATCGGCGCGCTTCCGGGAAACATCGTGCAGGGCCTGCGCAAGGCCGGCACGCGCAATCCGGTGTTCATGCTCGATGAGATCGACAAGCTCAATGCGAGCTACCAGGGCGATCCGGCCTCGGCGATGCTCGAGGTGCTGGATCCGGAGCAGAACTCGACCTTCCGCGACAACTACATCGCGCAGCCG
>DATNEN010000147.1:0-5686 GCA_035552975.1 Steroidobacteraceae bacterium | reverse complement strand
GCGGTGCTGATGACCTGGGCTCGCGACCCAGGTGCGTCGCTGCCGGAACCGGCGGCAGTGTCCGAGAAGGGCGCACGACCGGAGGATGTCGTTTCGGATCGGGCTGGCGGCACTGAGCGTGGTCGCGTCGCCGAACGGCCTGCGGGTTCCGCCGCTGGCGCCGCCGCAGGCCGCCCAGCTGCCACGGTGCAGCGCGCCGATACATCGCCTGGCACTGCGCCGCGTGCCGGTACACCATCGGATCGGGGCGCCGCTCGCGCACCCGCGATGATAGCGGAGCGCCGGCCTGGGGCGCGGCCTCCGGCGCCATTCGAGATACCGGGCCTGACACCCGAGCGGCGATTACCCTCCGTCGCGCTCACAGTTGTGGCAGTCGCGGCGGTCGCCGTCGCAATCTGGGCTGCTGTGCACGTGTTTTCGCGCCATTCGCAAACTACGATCGCTGCAGACACCGCCGCCGCCCAGTCCGAACCGGCTCCCGGTATCGCTGACAACCAGGAGCAATCCGCGGGTCAGGGTGAGCGCAGTGGCGCTCGTGAGGCGCAGTCGACTCCGCGCTCTACGCATTCATCGGAGCACGCTCAGGCGGCATCCGACAGTAAGGCAGGCAGCACACAGAGTTCCGCCTCGGTGGTGCACGAAGAGATTCCCCGCGTGCCAAAAAGCGCGCGCGACACCATCCACGGACGCATCAAAGTGAGCGTACGTGTCACCGTCGACAAGTCGGGTACCGTCGTCAACGAGACTCTCGACAATCCCGGGCCGAGCCACTATTTCGCCCGACTCGCCACGCAAGCGGCCCGGAAGTGGAAATTCGCTCCCTCTGAAGAGGACACGTCCCGGGAGTGGCTGGTGCATTTCGAGTTCTCGCGCGAGGCAACGACGGGCCACGCCTCAGGAGCGCGATCCCGGTAACGGGATCTACCCGCCTCGCAGCAGGTGCATCACCCGGGCGCGGATCTTCCCGTAGTTCTCTTTCAACGGCCCGAGCAATCCGTGACGATCGGCCGGAAGGTGCGCCAGCGGGTGACCGCTGGTGCGGAAGACGTAGTGATCGAAGAACGCCTTCCACGCCTGGCGCTCGGGAAGCGGGCGCTCGGCGATGGTGATCATGCTCAGGAGCAGGCTCGTATAAGGGGCGTCGGGGCCGTAGCTGAAGGCATCCCACCAGTAGTTGACGAGCCCGTTGAAGAGCGCGGTCGACTCGACCTGATGCCACCAGAGCTTTGGCACGAAGAGGGCATCTCCGGGACGCAGCTCCACTGTCAACGCCTGATCCCGCACTTGCTCGAACAGCGGAAATCGGGCGGCGTCCGCGGGGGACGCCGCGGCGGCCATGCTCACCGGCTGCCCGGCCATGGTGTTGTCGATCGGTCCTACATAAAGGTGGCCGATGGTCTCCGGGGGGTAGAGTGTGAAACGCCGCGTCCCGGCCACGACGCAGGCGAGATTCTCGAACGCATCGTAGTGGGCGGAGACGTTCGAGCAATGCCCAAGCCAGATGCGTCCGCCAACCCGAGGCGGGAGCACGGGCAGAGCGTTCTGCGCTGCGAAGCCGGGGAGGTAGTCCTCGGTAGGTATCGAGCCCAGGTAGACAGAGGGCGCGTCGCGCTCATCGAGTGTGGAGACGATCGTCGTCAGCGCCGAGGCGAAGCTCATCCGCTTGCGCTCGAAGTTGAAGCCGCGCAGGTCCTCACTGTAGTAATACTTGCCGGCGATCTGCGGCTTGCCGAAGAACGCATCCGCCTGGCCCCCGTTGTCGAACTGCAGCACGTAGTCCTTGAATGCCGCGGGCGAGCTCAGGCCTGCCCGGACGACGGGCCAGTGGGCAACGAGTCCACGTATGACGACGGGACTGCAGGCCGCCACGACCTCGCGTAGAAACGGCTCGGGGCCTTGCAGATCGGAGCCGGTGATTTCCGTGGGAGTCAGCGCCATCGCGTCCGCTCTCCTGCGTTACTGCCGCAGGCGGCCGTTCTTTCTTTGCGCCAGCACGGGGAGTTGCTTCAAGGAGGCGATCATCAGGTAGATCGGCTTCAGATAGCCGCGGCGGAACAGATCCACGACCTCCGCGTCGGACAGTTTGGCGAGCGCGTCCTGACTCACCGTGTAACAGCCGGTGATGTTGCGACGCGTCCCGTCGTCGAAGCGCAGGTCCATGTCGATCGGCTCCACGAGCTTCAGCTTCAGGAGGGTCTCGATGAAGGCCTTGGTCATCTCGAGGCCGGCGCTCAGGTCGCGAAAAGCCGCCAGGATGCTCTGTAGGTACTCCGTCGGGGCACCGCTCTCGGTGAACAGCGCCGTACCCTCATCCGCACTGACGCGCGGGTGCTCGAGGTCGATCGCGATGTCGCGGCCGGCGGCGTAGAAGGGCATGCGTTGCAGATTCAGGGGGCGATAGCCCTCGTGACCCTGACCCTCGGTGAGGAATAGATTCTCGCCCTCATCGAAGCCGAGCACCGCGCCGCAGTAGAACTGGCCGGTTTCCGGGTGCTTCGACAGCAGGATGGGGTAGTGCACCACCAGCAGCGGGAACTCGTTGGCGGCCACCTGCACGAAGCGCTGATTGTCGCCGAGCCTGGCAGAGGCCTCCGCACGCACCCGCAGCGAGCGATGGGTCCGGTTGTCCAGCGGAACGATGTTGCTCACTTGCAGGTACTCGCCGTTGAGTGGAGGCGCTCGCGCTAGATCGGCTGCAGGCCGTACTCGTAGATCTTGCGCAGCAGCTCGCGATTTTTCGGCAGCTGCGCGCGCATCTTGTGAGTGCTGGCCTGCGCCTCCTGGAACAGCCGCGTGGCCGCGGGCTCGGAATCGGCCGTATCCAGCGCACCGACTTCGGTGCGAAAGCCCATGCCGTACAGCACGTACTGATAGCTGGCCGCCGGGAAGACCTCTTCCAGGCGGTCGAATTCATCGAAGAACCACGGCGATTGATACTTCCACAGCCGCAGCAGATTCTTCAGTCGCTCCGGCACGGTGTGCGGGTCGAGGTTATCGCGCCAGAAGGGCTCCTCCCGCTGGGTCAGCACGTAGTGGAGCTTCAGGAAATCGATGATGCGTCCCCAACGATAGTGGCTGACGTCGTTGAAGCGCGCAGCGACGATGTCCATGACCTCGCGATTGGCCGGCATCTGCTCGGCGATCAGCTTCGCCGACAATTCCACCAGCACGATCGCCGAGGACTCCAATGGCTCCAGGAACCCGCCCGCGAGTCCGAGCGCCACGCAGTTGTTCTTCCAGAACGTTTCCCGGTAGCCGCTGCGGATCGGGATCTTGCGCGGCGTCAGCCCCTTGGACTGTGGGCCGATGTAGCGCAGCAGCTCCTCGGTCGCGGCCTCCTCGCTCGTGTGCCTGCTGGAGTAGACGTGTCCGACTCCGCGGCGCGAGGGCAGCCCGATGTCCCAGATCCACCCCGCCGATTGCGCCGTCGAGACCGTATGCGAGGCCATCGGTGAGTCCGGGCTCTCATAGGGCACCTGGACGGCGAGTGCGGTGTCGCAGAACAGGATGTCGCTGCAGGGCTTGAAGGCCACCCCGAGCGCCTTGCCGATCAGTAACGCCGCAAACCCCGTGCAATCGATGAACAGGTCACCGGCGATCTCGCCGGCCTGCTGAGTGAGGACGCTCTTGATGTCGCCGCGCTCGGTCAGGTTGACGTTCGAGACGTCGGCGAGGACGTGACGCACACCGAGCTTCTGCGTGCAGTGCTTCTGCAGGAAGGGCGCGAATTTCCCGGCGTCCACGTGATACGCGTAGTTGGCGACCGCGCGATATTCGGGGGTGGTGATCAGCTTCGGCGCCTGCCCCGCATCGCACAGCTGGCCCTGCGGACAGACGAAGTCGCAGAAGCTCTGGCCGTTGTGGGCGTTCAGCCAGTGCGGCACGAGGTTCAGTTGAGTGAACCCCTGCGGCATCATCAGCGGGTGGTAGTAACCGTCATCGGGCGCGCCGGTGGTCCAACGCGCGAACCGGGCTCCCTGCTTGAATGCGGCATCGCATTCGCGGAAGAACTCCGTCTCCGAGACTCCCATCTTCTCCAGCGACGTGCGCAGCGTCGGCCAGGTGCCCTCACCGACACCGATGATCTTGATCGTGGGGGACTCGACCAGCGTGACTGAGAATCCGGCTCGCATGCGCGCGTGGTGCCGCGCAGCGATGATGCCCGCGGTGAGCCAGCCGGCGGTGCCACCTCCGACGATGACGACCGACTGAACCGATTGGACCATGGGCGCTTCGGGACTCAAACGAAATGGAAGGGCGTTTTCATCGTATCGCAAAGGAAAAGGGGCCGCCAGGCAATACCGGCGGCCCCCTCCCGCATCGACCCTCGCTTCCTCAGAACTTGTAGCGTGCGCCCACCGTCAGGCGCGGCCCGGTGTCAATGGCATCGAGCAACTGCGCTTTGTAGCGTCCGTGCGTGCTGTAAGTCTCGTCCGTGAGGTTCAGACCCTCGAAAAACACGCTCAGGTTGTTGTCGATGTCATAGCTGGTGCTGAAGTCCACGAACGTGGCGGAGTCCACGAACGTCGGCTCCGTGCCGAAGTTCCCGGTGTTCTGCTGCTGGCCGAAACGCGCCAGATACGAGTCCTCCCAGTTGACGGCGACTCGGGCGTGGAAGCCCCACTTCTCGAAGAACGCCACGAAGTTAGCCGAATTCGCCAGCCCCGGAACGGCGAAGTTGCTGACCAGGGTGTTGGCGGGATCGTAGGGCTTGCTGGTATCCACGAAGGTCGCGTTCGCCTGAACGCCGAATCCCGTGTCCCAGAACATGTGCTGCACACCGATCTCGATGCCGCGCACCTCGGCGGATGGCCCGTTCACGTTGGTGGTTACACTGAACTGGGCGACCTGGCCGCCGTGGGTGGGATCGGTGACGCCGCCGATCGGCTCGGTCACCGTGCCGGCCACGATGAAGTTGGTCACTTCCTTCACGAAGCCGTCCACCGAAACGTAGCTGTTCGGCGCGTAGTACCACTCGACCCCGAGGTCGACGTTATCCGACAGGAACGGCAACAGGTTCGGATTGCCGCCGTTGGCGACCAGCGAGTTCACGCGCTCGGCCGTCGGCAGGTTGAGCGTCGGATTGATCTGGTTCAACGGTGCGCGCGTCATGGTGCGCGAGGCGTCGAACCGGGCCTTCAGGTCAGGGGTGATCTGCAGGTTCAGATCCAGGCTCGGCAACAGGTAGCGGTAGTTGGTCGAGCTGGTGACGAGGGTCTGCGGCCCGAACAGCACGGTGAAGTTCGTCGCATCGCCGGCCGTGGGCGCCAGGCTCGTCGGCAGCTTGGAGATCGCGGCGGTCGACAGCTCAGTCGACTCGTAGCGCGCCCCAGCACCGTCAGCAGCTTCATCCCGCCGATTTCGGTCGTCTGCGCGAGGCTGAGGAAGGGCGCGTAGATCTTCTCCTCGATGTTCTGCACGGTGCCGGTGTTGAGAGCGAGCTGGTACGTGCCGGAGAACGGCGGCGTGCAGCAACCCGCATTGCCCGGACCGTTGAGCCCGTTCAGGTAGTTGAGGATGGTATACGGGCTGTACATCAGCACGCTGGGCGGCAGGTTGTTGAGGTTGGCAAAGCCGGGAACGAAGTTGCGCGTGCTGAAGGAGCTGGTGAAGTAGCTTTGCGGCAGCGTCACGCCGGTGGTATTTCCCGAAGCCGGTCCGTAGCCGGAGTAGGCCTGCCAGTCGT
>DATNEN010000146.1:0-14140 GCA_035552975.1 Steroidobacteraceae bacterium | reverse complement strand
GCTTGAAGGTCTTGGTCACGGTCCAGGGTTTGGCGAAGCCAACCGGGTCGACGAGGGTGAACTCATCGCGCAGTGTGTCGTCATCGGCGAGCCAGATGCGCTCGTAGGCGATCGCCTTCTCGCTCTTGGGCAGTCCGGAGGTCTCCATGTTAGTGTCGTTGCGAAAGCCAAAAGAGGTGGCGACCAGGATGTTGCCCTCCCAGTGGCCGGCGGCCTGGCCGTTGTAGGTCGGATCCGGATCGCTATCCAGCGGCCGTCCGTCGGTGTAGATGCGCCGCACCTGGCTCTCCCACTCCGCGTAGATCATCACATGGTCGGGGGCCATGGTGATTTCCATCGGATAGGTCATCGTCATCACGCGTGGCATGCCAGGCGGCAGGCAGTTGGCAGTGGGGTCGCCCGTCGGCTTGCCGGCGGCGGCATCGGCCAGGTGTTTCTGGAATAGCTTCTCGTAGGCGGGTGACAGGGGTGGGTTCTGAGCGGCTCCGGGCGGGACACCGGGCTTCCAGCCGATGCCGCCCTGGTTGATCCAGATCCCGCTGAGGTCGCGCCGGCTCTTGGGCCGATAGGCCACCTTGCCCCAGTGCGGATCGACGGGCTGCGTCTTCGCAGCGCCCGCGAAAGTCGTCGGCAGCTTGGAGGCATCCCGCGGGGGCGCCTGGACTCCCCTGGAGAGGTCGAGGTCCACTGGCCTGTTGGCGATATCGAGGACGGGCGGTCGCGTGGCTGCCTTGGTGCCGGAAGCGTTCGCAGGCGCAGTCTGCGCGTCTGCCGGTGCAGCCGCCGCCACCTGCAGAATCAGGCACAGGGCGCCGACCGCGAAATCTCTGCTGTTCATGTGACCTCGGGGCGATGCAGTGCACATGAAGTATCTTCGCAGCGTTACCATGGGGGCAAGCGTTGGGCATGGGCAGGGCCGCAGCGCAAACGGGGGAAGTAATGGCCAAGATCGAACACGACGACAGCGGGGCGATTGTCATCATAGGCTCCGGAGCGGGCGGCGGGACGCTGGCACATGAGCTGACCCGCCGAGGGCTCAAGGTCGTCCTGATCGAGGCCGGAGCGCGGCAGTCGCTCACGAGCTTCTCGCAGAACCCGCCCGAGGCGTTCGCGCAGCTCACCTGGTTGGAACCGCGCACGCAGTCAGGGTCGTGGACCGTGGCTCAGGACTACCCGACGTTGCCCTCGTGGACCGCGCAGACGCTCGGCGGCACGACCGTGCACTGGACTGGCGCCACACCCCGTATCAGTCCGTGGGAAGTCCGCTCACGCACCACGTACGGCGAGCTCCCCGGCGCCTCCCTCATCGACTGGCCGATCGAGTACACCGAGCTCGAGCGCTATTACGAGATGGCGGAGCGCCGCATGGTCGTCACCCGGCGCAACGGGGTACCCGGACTGCCCGCGTCGAGTCATTTCAAGGTGATGTACAACGGCGCCAAGCGCATCGGGTACAAGAAGGTCCACACCGGCTACATGGCCATCAATTCGCAGCCCGCCGATAACCGTGGCGTCTGCATTCAGCAGGGCTTCTGCGTGCAGGGCTGCAAGACCGCCGCGAAATGGAGCACTCTTTACACGGAAATCCCGCGTGCGGAAGCGACCGGGAATCTGGATCTGCGCATCCAGAGTCGTGCCATCCGCATCGAGCATGGCGCGGACGGCCGCGTCAACGCCGTTGTGTACCGCGATCCCGAGGGCCACGAGCAGCGCCAGAAGGCGCGCATCGTCTGCGTGGCATGCAACAGTGTCGAGACGGCGAGACTGCTGCTGCTGTCGGAATCTTCCAAATTCCCGCACGGCCTCGCCAACTCCAGCGACCAGGTCGGGCGCAACTACTGCCTGCACACCGGCGGTTTCGTCTGGGGCATTTTCGAGAAGCCGATACACTTCTGGCGCGGCACCACTCTGGCCGGGCTCGTCGAGGATGAGACCAAGCACGATCCCAAGAGAGGCTTTGCGGGCGGCTATCACCTGGAGCTCGCGGCGCTCGATCTGCCGAGCCTGCCGCTATCAGGTTTCCCCGTCACGATGTGGGGGCGCGAGCTCGGATTCGTCATGGATCACTACTCCAGCATGGCGGGGATGTTCGTCAACGGCGAGGACATGCCGCGCGCAACTAACCGCATTACGCTCAACCCGAAGGTGAAGGACCGCTTCGGACTTCCCGTGGCCAACATCCACATGGACGACCACGAGAACAATGCCGCCATGCGCACACACGCCCAACGCCAAGCGAAGGCAATGTATGAAGCGGTCGGAGCGATCCGAGTGGTGAACTCCCGCCAGACTCCGGCAACGCACAACATGTGCTCGGCGCGAATGAGCAAGGATCCTCGCGACGGCGTCGTGGATGCGCATGGGCGGGCGCATGATGTGCCGAATCTTTTTGTCTCTGACGGGAGCGCCATGAGCACGCCCGGCTCGGCCAACCCGACCCTCACGATTGTCGCTCTCGCGCTGCGGCAGGCGGAGTACATCGACCGGGAGCTCAAAGCTCAGAACATCTGACGGGCGGGCGTGGCGGGCTCGAGCAGCCGGAACCACCGCGCCGCTCCGGGGCCTGAAGCCACCGCGCCGCTCAGGCGCTGAAGCTCGCGGGGCCGGGGATCAGCCTGTGCAGACCGCGAGGTGGGTGGCGCTTCGCTCCCCGCAGCGCCGCATGGATCAAGGAAATGCTGATCCACACGGCGACACTGAAGTACAGCGTCATCCACGTAATTTCGCTCTTCCAGTCCTGCCATCGCAAGTCGACGACGCGGCGCTCGGACATATCCAGCACGCCTTGCGCGAGAGTCAGGTACGTACGACCGCTCGCCTCGTCGGTGATCCAGCGGTGCCAGTACATCGGCACATCGACCAGCAGCAGATAAGCGACGTAGGCGGCACCGGCGACGCACCAGAGGAGGAATGTGGGCCGGCGTGAGGCCGAGCAGCGCGGCACCACTGCGATCATGCTGGCGACGAACAGCATCGTGGAGAGCGCCCAAAGAGACTCCTCCGCGACGTGCCCGAGATTGGACGTCGTCAACACGGAGTACCACGAGCACACTTCGGCGATCACGATCAGCGGCACGAGCAGACGCGATGCCGCTTGAGTCACCAGGCTATCCATCGCGCGGCCGGTTTCGCGCAGCAACAGCGCCCATTGCGCCGCGAAACACAGCTCTGCAATCGTCGCAACCGAGCGCCCGACCATGATGCTCGAAAGCCAGGAGTTGAACAGCACCAGCCGCGGCACGTCGAACACCGGATGTGAGGAACGGAAAGCGCAGCCGAAGACGTAGGCCGCAGACAGGATGAGCTGCATCCGGCAGGCGCAATAGGCGTCGGTGGACATGCCCGCGCGGCGGCGTTTGACCATGCGGGCCGTGACCACCCAGGCAGCGATGTTGAGCGCGGCGATCGAGCAGAGCGCCAGCCACCACATCGCCACGCCGCCGTGCTCCCACAGCAGCGAGGCGTGCGTGGCGCTCAGATGAATGCTATCCATGGGCCAGCTGCAGCAGCTTACGTGCCGCACCCGCCGCCGTGCCCGTGAGCTCACAGGCAGCGCACGTTCGGGCCGCCCGCAAACCTGGCCGGCAGGCCGGCAACAGCTCAGTGCGCCTTGCGCTCGGCATGCTGATCGATCCAGGCGAGAATCAGGTCCGCGACCTGCAGGTTGTTCTTGTCCTGCATGAGCATGTGACTGTTGCCTCGCAGGCCCATCTTCGGCAGGTGCATCATCTGCGCATCGCCGCCGGCGGCCTTGACCTTCTCCACGAACGCATTGCAGACCTCGAAAGTCGTCTGCCAGTTGACGATCATGGTCGGCGCATCGCTCAGGTGATCGCCAAACATCACCAGCGTAGGAATCTTCGCCAGCGTCGCGATCTGCTGCGCCGTCAGATTCGCCGGGCATTGCGCCTCGATGGTGATCAGACCGCGGATGTCGGTCGGATCGATCAACGCGGCCTGCTCCGGAAAGAAGCCCGACTCGGAATGCCCCATCAGTATCGCGCCCTTGAGCTGCCGCGCCAGCGCGGCCATGTTCGTCAAGGTGGGATTGGGTGTCGGGAGCTGGGCGTTGAGATCCGGAATCATCTGCTTGTACAGCTCATCCGCCGCCTGCACCGGAAACTGCTCATCGGCGTAGGCGTTCGGGTAGCTCGATCCGAAGCGGAACAGCACCCAGGACAGCTGATGGGTCGCGGAGATGATGTTGGGCAGGGCACTGGGCGGGGTCGTCCCGGCTTTGACGGCCGCCATGACGGAAGGGTCGAACCCGGAGCGCGCCCGCGACACCTGGTCCGCCAGATAGACGGGCCGGTCCTTGCGCAGGAAATACTCATTCCATCCCATGCGCCCGTCCGGGGTGGTCTCCCATGTCTTGCTGCTCAGGCAGCAGCCATGAACCATGACGACGGGCAGGCGGCGGGCCGGCCCCGCGGGAATCTGGTACTGCACGTACATCTGATTCACGGTGATGTCGCCAGCGCGCTGCAGCGCGCTGGCCCCGGGAGGCGGCGTAACCGCCTTCACCTCGCCACCGACAAAAAAGCTGCCCTGGCTCCCGATCACCAGCGGTCGCTCCGCGGCGCCAGCCGCAGAGCAAACACCCAGAGACGCGACCACGGCACACACCGACGCCAGCCTCAGAAAGCCCATGAAAGCCCCCCTCTTCTTATCCACCCGAGAATACGCGCGCGGGCCGGCTCCCTGCCACCTCGTAGGGGGGTGCGGCACGGTTGCTGCTAGACTGAATGGGTTTGGTCAGATGGGTCCTTCCGATGCAGCGACGACGATTCCTGCTGAACGGTGCAACTTTTCTCGCCACGGCGGCGACTCTCGAGCCCCGAGCCCAGGGCGCCGACAGCAAGTCCCCCCCGGGCGATCCGAAGACGCTCGGCGGCCCTGAGCCGTTCGACTATGCGCAGCTGAAGGGACGAGCGCGGACCATGGCAGATGCGCCGTACAAGGCCCCGGGGGGCAAGGTCCCGCCGGCGATCGGCAAGCTCGATTGGGACCAATGGCAGTCCATCAGCTTTCGCAAGGAGCGGGCGCTGTGGGCCAGCGACGACCTGCCTTTCCGCGTGCGTTTCTTTCATCTCGGCTTCCGTGCGGTGAAGCCAGTGCGCATGCACGAGGTGCAGAACGGCATGAGCCGGGAGATTGCGTATGACCCGGCGCTTTTTGACTATGGCAAGTCGGGTTTGCGCCCCGGCGATGCTCCGGCTGACCTGGGGTTTGCCGGCTTCAACCTTCTCTTCCACACCGACTGGACTCGCGACCGTGCCGCCTTCCAAGGCGCGTCCTACTTTCGAGCGACCTACGGGAGCCGCCAGTACGGCATGTCGCAGCGGGGGCTGGCCATCGACACCGGGATGTCCACGCCGGAGGAGTTTCCGGACTTCATCGCGTACTACCTGGAGCGCCCGGCTCCCCGTTCCAACACGGTGAACGTGTACGGCCTGCTGGACTCCCCGAGCGTAACCGGCGCCTACCGCTTCGTCATCAGCGTCGAGGACACGCTCATCACGGACATCGACGCCGCCGTCTATCCGCGCAAGCAGATCGAGCGCATGGGAATTGCTCCGGGCACGAGTATGTTTTTCTATGGCAAGACGGATCGCCGGCTGGCCGTGGACTGGCGCCCGGAGATCCACGACTCCGATGGGCTGCAGCTCTGGACCGGTGCGGGCGAGCGCATCTGGCGCCCCCTCAACAACCCGCGTGTGCTGCGCGTCAACACGTTCGCCGACGAGCAACCGCGCGGCTTCGGACTGATGCAGCGCGAACGCTCCTTCGAGCAATACGAAGACGACGGCGTGTTCTACGAGAAGCGCCCGGACGTGTGGGTGGAACCCAGGGGCAACTGGGGCAAGGGAGCAGTGATGCTGGTGGAGATCCCAACGCGGGATGAGACGGCAGACAACATCGTCGCGTTCTGGACTCCGGCCGACAAGCCGCAGCGCGGGCAGGAGTACCTCTACTCGTATCGTTGCTATTGGACCGATAAGTACCCCCCCGAATCACGCATTGCCCGGGTCCAGGCAACCCGCACCGGCGTCGGCGGAGTCATCGGGCGCCAGCAGACCCACTTCTCCTGGCGCTTCGTCGTCGATTTCATAGGCGGGCCGCTCACCGCTCTCGGCGGCAATCCGGCAGTGCAAGCGAACGTCAGCGCATCACGGGGACGCGTCGAGCTGGTCTCGGCACGACCCGTCGTGGGTACCGAAGCGTGGCGCGCGATGTTTGATTACGTGCCGACGGACGATAGCACCGAGCCGGTGAATCTGCGGCTCTACCTGTCCCTGGACGGCGAGGCCCTCAGCGAAACCTGGCTCTATCAGTACGAGGTGCCGCCGCCGGATCAGCGCAAGATCATACCCAGGAGCTCCTAGTGGACCGCATACTCGAGCCTGAGATCATGGACGGCGAAGCGGAAGCCGATGCATACGCGCGCGCCGACTTCGCCGACTCCAACCAGTGGTACGCTGACCACTTCACTGGCGAATACCCGTCCCATCTGCGGGAGGTCGTCGATCTGGGATGCGGCCCGGCGGATGTGACACTGCGCGTCGCTCGCGCGGCACCGCACGCGCGCATCGTGGCGGTCGACGGTTCCGCGCCGATGCTGGAGTTCGCCCGCAAGGCCGTTCACAGCGCCAAGCTCTCGGACCGCGTCACCCTCCACCTGGGTCGCCTTCCCGGACTGTCCCTGCCGGAGCATCACTTCGACGCGGTGCTGTCGAAAGACATGCTCCATCACTTGCCTGACCCGCAGGTTTTATGGAGTGAGGTGCGGCGGCTCGGGCGCCCGGGCGCCGCCGTTTACGTCATGGATCTCATCCGCCCGGACTCTCCCGTGCTGGCCAGGGAGATCGTCGAGCGCGTCGCCGCGCACGAGCATCCGGTGTTGAAGGAAGACTTCTACAACTCCCTGTGCGCCGCATTCACCGTCAGCGAAATCCGCAGCCAGCTCGAGAGCGCCGGTTTGCCTTTGACCGTCGAGCAGGTGACCGACAGGCACATGCGGATCAAGGGGATTCTGAGCCCCTGACCCGACACCGCGCGAGAGACACGCGGTGACTTCGGCCTGTAGAGCACTCACGCGCGATCCGCGCGCGCACCGTCAAGGCGGCGCTCGTGAGCCTGGCCTTGGCGACGACCGCCACCCACTCGAATGCGACCCTCAGCGCGGCTGAGGGGTCAACCGCAGATAGGGCTTCTTCGCTTTGAACCCGCCAGGAAACTGCTTCTTGGCCTGCTCATCCGAGATGGAAGTCGGAATGATGACGTCCTCGCCCTGCTTCCAGTTCACGGGCGTGGCAACGTTATGGCTGGCAGCCAGCTGGATCGCATCCAGCACGCGCAGCACCTCGTCAAAATTGCGGCCGGCGCTCATCGGGTAGGTGAGGATCAGTCGGATCTTCTTGTCGGGTCCGATCAGGAACACCGAGCGCACCGTAGCGTTGTCGGCGGGCGTGCGCCCCTTCGACTCGCCGGAAGCGCCTGCGGGCAGCATGTCGTAGAGCTTCGCGATCTTGAGGTCCGTGTCGCCGATCATGGGGTACTCGACCGCGGCTCCGCCGGTTTCCTCGATGTCCTTCGACCAGCGCTGGTGATCGTCGACGGTGTCGACGCTCAAACCGATGATCTTGGTATTGCGCTTGTCGAACTCCGGCTGCAGGCGCGCCATGTAGCCGAGCTCGGTCGTGCAGACCGGCGTGAAGTCCTTCGGATGCGAGAACAGGATCGCCCAGCTCTTGCCGATCCATTCGTGGAAATCGAGCTTGCCCTGAGTGGTATCGGCCGTGAAATTGGGTGCCTCATCGCCGATTCTGAGTGACATGGAGGTCTCCGGAGTTGTGGGCGGGTGCTGGGACTCGGACGCGGCATGAGCGCATGAGCCCACGCCGCCCAGCGCCGCATTTTAGAATAGATTGCAGCGCCCCGGGGATGGTTCCGTCGATTCTGGCGGTGGGGGCCTAGAGCGACAGCAGGCGCTCGAAGAACGATCGGTATCTGCGCAGCGAAACTCGCAGCGTCTCCGTGGTGGTCTCTCCAGCCTGCCCCAACTGCGCTTCCAATCGCCCGCGCTCGGTAGCGAAGGATTCGGCGAGATTCTTCATCATCTGGGCTACCAGCTCATCGCCCTCTCGTACCGCCCGGCGTGGATCATCGACGAAGCTGCTCTGCACGGCAGCCCAGCGGCTTCGATAGTCGCCGGCGACTTGCGGGGGGAACAACGGCTCGAGCTGCTCAGCTCCCCGGTCCGTGGCGGGCTTGTCGCGCACGGATCGATCGGCCGCGGAAGGGCCCGTGCGCTCGGCCGGAGCCCTCACAGGCTCGTCCCTGCGTTCGGCGACAGCTCGGTCGTTGAGCGGTCCATCCCTGCGGTCAGCCGCGGCGGCTCGGTCAGTCATCGGCACATCCTTGGCTGCGCGCGCCGCACCGGACCTGCCCTCCCCCGTGCGGGAGGTGGCGGGGTTATCGAGCTCAGCGTCGTGACCGACGCCTTGCGGCGGCTGCCGTCCGGCGGCGGCCAGGTCCGCCGTGCTCAGGTTCCTGTCGCCCACCTCTCGATTTCCGGTTGTAGTCATGACTGGGTTACCTCTTTGTGAGCCGGCCTGAGGCCAGGGTTGCCGCCGCGAACTTCGAGCAACTCATCGAACAACGCCCGGTAGTAGACGACCGCCTTGCGCAGATCCTCGGTGGTGGCCTCACCACGCTGATCGCGTGCAGCGACCGCTTGCGCCAGGCGGTAGGTCTCGACCAACTCGGGATGATGCACGGAGATGTCGGCAGCGCGATGTTCGAAATCCTCCATCGGGTAACCGCGCTTGACCATCAGGTCACGAACCACCCGGTCCGCTTGCACGACTACGCCCATGTGTCAGGCGCTGAGCGCGCCGCTGCGGTCTTCGCACCGACCGCTGCCGTCGTGCGCGGTCGCGCTTACTCAGCCGCCGTGTTCCTGTGGGACTCTTCGACGAAACCCGGCTCGAGAGCGGCCATGGCTTCCATGAGGTGAACGCGCTTGTTGAACAGTGCCAGATCCTGGAAGCGCCCGGCGCGCACCTTGTTCACGAAATCGTTGTTGGCGATGTGCATGCGACCAACACCCACCAGGTCGAGCCTGCCGCGCACCACCCGCTCCGCGAGCAGCTCCAGGTCGCGCTCGGCGCACTGTTGCGAAGGCTCCTCGTCATCGAAGAGATTGGCGAACATCTCCACGTTCACCCCGACACTGCCGCACGTCATGACCGGCGCGTCTGTCAGGGACTTGGCCCACTCGGCGATGGAGTAGTCCGGATGCTGATGCTCGGGCCATTCGGGCTTGCGAAAGCGGCGTGAGGAGACATTGAACATGTCCACACCGCTGGAGCGCAGCAGGGTGAGCATGCCTTGCAGGTCCTGAGGGCTGGAAGCGACACAAGCCCCATAGTCCACTTCCTTGAACTGCGAGAACCGGTACGAAATGACAAAGCTCTCACCCACAGCCGCACGCATAGCAGCGACGATCTCCGCGGAATAGCGCGCCCGCTGGGCGAGAGAAGGCCCACCATACTCGTCCTCGCGACGATTCGTCTCCGCCCACAGAAACTGATCCAGCAAATAACCGTGGGCCGAGTGCACCTCCACGCCGTCGAAGCCGAGGCTGCGCGCGTGCTGCGCGGCCTGCACGTACGCAAGCTTCAATTCCTCGAGATCCTCCCGCGTCATGGCATGGCCGTTGGAGCGTCCGCCCTGTATCAGTCCCGAGGGACTCCAGGCCGGGTAGCTCGCAAGCGGATGACCGGCGGCCACTTTCCTCATTGCCCCGGGGTGCCATATCTGCAGCAGAAATGCAGCGCCGCCCGCATGCACCGCATCGACCACCTTCTGCCATGCCCCCAGCGTCGCGGTCTCCATCCGGCCCATCACCGGTTGCCAATAAGCGGAAGGGTGATCGGGCGAGGTCGACTCGCTGATGATCAGTCCCGGGCCGCCTGCGGCGCAGCGACGCATGTACTCCACCATGCGCGCCGTGGGTGCGCCGTCCTCCATGAAGCCGCGCTGCATGCCGGGCATGACAAAACGATTACGCAGGGTGAGGTTTCTGATCTGCAGCGGCGTGAACAGGGCATCGAGCATGCGTGAATACCTTTTAGTACACTCGCTATATACTGGAAAACGCAGCAAAACACTCGGCCCGTTCGCGCGCCCTGCCGCTGGCCTGCCTGTTCGGTGCAGGGGCCTTGTCGGCCTTCGGCTTCGCGCCCGTTCACCTCTGGCCCCTGACTTTCCTCGCGCTCGCTTTCGCGATCGACCGTATCGCGGCCGCCGAGCGAGCGGGCCCGGCGCTGCTGCGCGGCTGGATTTTCGGCATCGGCCACTTCATCGTCGGACTCAACTGGATCGCGAAAGCCTTCACCTACCAGGCCAACATGCCCGCGTGGCTCGGCTGGGTGGCCGTCGTGCTGCTGTCGCTTTACCTGGCCTGCTTCCCGGGGCTGGCCGGCGGCGTGGCCTGGCGTCTGTCGGCCCATAGTAAGCTCGGCTTCGCCTTCCTGTTCGCCGCAGCATGGATGCTGTCCGAATGGCTGCGGGCCACGCTCTTCACCGGTTTCGCCTGGAATCCTCTGGCGGTCATCTGGATCGACCTGCCCTGGGTCGCCCAGGCGGCCCGATGGGTCGGCACCTACAGCCTCTCCGGACTGCTGGTGCTGCTCTCCGGGCTTCTCTGGGTGGGCTTGCGACGGCGCTGGGGTCCGACGGCCGGACTCGCTCTGGCGTTGTCTCTGATCTGCCTCTCGCTCGGGCGCCTCGTGCCCGGGCGACCGGAATCCGGCGCCGCCGTTGCTGCGATCCCGGTGCGGATCGTGCAGCCGAACATTGCCCAGAACCAGAAGAACGATCCGGATGAAGCGGCGCGCAACGCGCAACTCTACGCCAAGCTGTCCGGCAAGCCGCTCTCCGTGCCGCGGCTGCTGCTGTGGCCGGAAGGCTCCACCGAGCGCTTTCTGGAGCTCGAGCCGGACGCCCGGAACGAGCTCGCTGCCCTGCTCGGCCCACACGACCTGCTGCTGCTGAGCGGGGAATCGGTCGATGTCAACGAGCAGGACGACAGCAAGGACATCTACCACAACAGCGTGTTCGAGCTGGACAGCAGCGGCGCACTGCGCTGGCGCTACGACAAAGCGCATCTGGTGCCCTTCGGAGAGTATCTGCCGGCCCGCAGCGTCTTGAGCCGCATAGGCCTGTCACGACTGCTTCCCGGCGAGGGCGACTTCACCCCGGGATCAGGCCCGCGCACCTTTCCCCTGCGCGGCTTCGGTCCCGCCGGAGCGCCCGCGACCGTCGGCCTGCAGGTGTGTTACGAGATCATCTTCTCCGGTAGGGTCGTCGATGAGGCGCACCGTCCCTCTTTTCTCTTCAACCCTTCGGACGATGCTTGGTTTGGGGCATGGGGACCGCCGCAGCACCTGGCGCAAGCTCAGTTGCGAGCAGTGGAGGAAGGGATTCCGATCATTCGCGCCACGCCCAACGGGATCTCCGCAGTCATCGGGCCCACCGGCCGCCTGCTCGCCACCATTCCACGTCATCGCGCAGGCGTCATCGACACAACTATTCCGCAGGCGCTACCTCCGACGCTGTTCTCGAGGCTCGGCCTTTGGACCTGTGTACTATTCGGCGCAGGCCTCGGCATCATCGGCTTCGCCGTCAGCCGCAGGCGCTCCTCACACGGGTCGCTCTGAGAGCGTGCGGCTCTTCCCTACCACGCTGAAGTATCGATACACGAGGCGCCCAGGAACAGCGCCGTCACCTCTGTCAGGTGGCCCGCAACGCGGTGGCAACCGGCATGTCCGCCGCCCGCAAGGCGGGCAGGAACCCGCCGACGATGCCGATCGCAAGCGCCCATCCTAGCGCGATCAGGACCTCGTGGGTGGTGACAGCCATGTGAATGTTGAGTCCGCCGGTCACCACGGCATCGCCGTTGAACAGCAACCAGGCAATGGCCGCTCCGAGCAATGCGGAGGGGATTGCAAGGATCAGCCCCTCGGCCAATACCGAGATGACCACCGGGCCTGAGCCGAAGCCGATCGCGCGCAAGGTCGCGATCTCCCGGGTGCGCGCGTCCACGGCTGCATACAGGCTGCTCAGAGCAGCACACGCCGCGCCGATTCCCATCAGTGTGCCGATGAAGTAGCTGACGAAGTCGAGCAAGGATCGCTGTCCCTTGATGACGGCCTCATCGGCCTCCTTGTCGGTCTGCACCGTGACGTTGAGAGTGGGATCGGCGGCGACCGCGTTCCTGAAGGTCTGGAAGGAGGCGGGGGAGTCGAGAATCACGCTGATCGATGTGTAGGTCGCCTGCGGGAACGAGGTGAGGACCGTATCCAGGTCCCCCACCAGGGAGTTGTCGAAGAAGCTGTCGGTATCCTTGTAGACGCCGACGATCTTCCAGGGAATGCCGTTGGCCTTGACGCTGTCGCCCAGGCCCACTCCCTTGAAGCGGTTGCGGATGCGTTGGCTGACGATCAGCTCGTGCAGGCCCGGCTGAAAGTAGCGGCCTTCCACCACGTGCACGTTGGTCCAGATCTGCCGCCACTGCGGACCCGCGGAGAAGAAACCGATGGGGCCACGCTGATTCTTTCTGGTGATGCCATCGATGATGGTGATGAAAGTCGGCGCCACGATCGGCTTGCCCTGCGCATCGTGCTTGACGCCGGGCTTATCGAGGATCTTGTCGTACGTCGACCGATCCAGGGCGCTGTTCAGGGCGCTGCTCGAACCCCCTGCGATCACCCCTACCCGGTCGGGGCGATTGGTGTTGAGCGCGAGCTGCTCGACGCCCCGGCCCAACGCCAGCATGGTGACGAGCACGGCCACGACGGTCGTGATGCCGATCACTGTGACGAGGGAGGCACCGAGCCGCTCGGGAATACTGCGGGTCGCTGCAGCGATCAGAGCGAACATCTGCCGAAATGCGTGCATGATCTGCCTCTACACCATCACCGGCCGGCGAGCGCATCCACTACGCGCAGCCGCAGTCCGCGCCAGGCCGGTATAGCCCCACCCGCGAGCGCCAGTGCCGCTGCGCACGCGAAGCCGATCATCACCACGATCAAGGACATCGAGCCGACCTGCAGGAGCGAACGCGCGAGCTTGAGAATTACGCTCGCCAGCCACAGCCCCACGGCGGCGCCGAATACACACAGTACGATCGTCTCGCCCAGGATCAACGCCATGATGCGCACGTCGGAGAATCCAAACGTCTTCAGCACGGCAAGCTCCGGCGTGCGCTCGCGAATGGACTGCATCATCAAGGCGCCCGTAGCGAACAGCAGGACGAAGAACGTAGCCGCCGTGATACGGTGAACGGCCACATCCAGGTCCCCGATGTTCTGCACCTGCGACTCCACGAGATCGTGCTCCGACTGCGTGAGCGTCTCGTTGGGAGAGTTGGCAAACTGCCGATCGATCGCCTCCTCCACCGACCCGGCCTGCTGCGGGTCGGCGATGTGCACGTTGGCGAAGGTGATCGTGTTGGCCGGTCCGGCGAGGGACTCGTTGACGTACTCGTAGTTCGCCACCAGCACCACGGCCTGGTCGGAGAGCTCGGTATTCTCATAGCTGCCGAGGATCTCGAACGTCCAGTCCCGCGAACCGTTTTTCTGCGGCAGGGGGGCCTGCAGCGTGATGCGCTGGCCGACTTTCCAGCCGTACTTGCGCAGCGTCTCCCCGCCGACCAGGGCGCCGTCGCGCGTTTGCTTCATGGCCTGCGCGGCCTGCGCCGGCTGAACCTGCAGCTCCGGAAAAATCGGCAGATAGGACTGGATATCCGTCGCGGCAACCGGCACCTGCTGGTCCGCCCGTTGATACGTCCCGCCGAAACGAAACTGGTAGGCCACGCCGGCCACCCCGGGAGTGGATTTCAGACGTTCCACCAGGGAGATGGGCAGCGGGAAGCCGAACCGCAGGCGATTGCTCACGTACAGGCGATCGCCATGGGTACTGTCCAGGATGTGCTGAACGGCACTGCTGAGGCCCTGCAGCACCCCGAACAGCGTGAACGCAATGATAACCTGGGCGAGAATGAGGATGGAGCGGCTGAGCTTGCGCCGGATCCCAGCCCAGATCAGCGGAAGGAACTTCACGCACCGCCCCC
>DATNEN010000145.1:0-22729 GCA_035552975.1 Steroidobacteraceae bacterium | reverse complement strand
GAGGTCGAGCGGCTCGGCAGCGACTTCGCAGCGGCGGCTGCCTGGATCGCCGAGCGCAGGCCCGAGGCGCGATTCGTCGCACCGATGGCCTCTGTCCGTGTTCGCAGTCGGTTCGAGGCGATCCTGGCGGCCATGCCGGCGCCGCCGGTCGTGGATCTGGTGGACGGGCGGGCGCAGAGCGTCCTCGCCGCCGCCGACGCCGCCATCGTCGCCTCCGGGACCGCGACCCTGGAGACGCTGCTGACGGGCCGGCCGATGGTCGTGGCGTATCGCTTCGCTGCGCTCACCGCCTGGCTGCTGCGCCGGCTGGGGCTGGTCAAGGTCGCGTATTTTTCTCAGCCGAACCTTCTGGTCGGCCGCCGCCTCGTGCCAGAATTCCTCCAGGAGGAGGTTACCGGTGAGGCTCTGGGAGAAGCGTTGCTGCGAGAGCTGGGAGATCGTGAGCACGTGAGTGAGTTGCAGCAGGAATTCCGCCGTGTACATGAGACGTTGCGGCGCGGCGGCGCTGAGCGCGCCGCGGCGGCAATTCTCGACTATGCCGGTGGGGCTCGCCGTGCTTGAGAAGCGTGTCGCCGGCGTGGATGAAGCGGGCAGGGGACCCCTGGCGGGGCCGGTCGTCGCCGCAGCGGTCATCCTCGACCCCAAGCGACGGATTCGCGGCCTCGCCGATTCCAAGACCCTGACTCCCGAGGAGCGCGAACGTCTGGCGACGCTCATTCGCGCGCGGTGCATCGCCTGGGCCGTCGCATGGGCCGATCGCGATGAGATCGACGCGTTGAACATCCTGGGTGCGACTTTTCTGGCGATGAGGCGCGCGCTGCTGCGATTGCCGGTGTGCCCGACTCACATCCAGATCGACGGCAATCAGCTCCCGCGGATCGATGACCTGCACCTGGGCTGCACGGTCGAGGCCATCGTCGAGGGAGATGCCCGCGTGGGGGCGATCAGCGCGGCCTCCATACTGGCGAAGACCCACCGGGACGAGATGATGAAGCGGCTCGACAGCTGCTACCCCGGCTTCAAGCTGGCGATTCACAAAGGCTACGGGACCGCCGCGCATCTGGCGGCGCTGCGCGAGCAGGACCCCTCGCCGTTGCATCGCAGATCGTTCAACCCCGTCCGCGTGGCGCTGGAGGCGTTGGATCCCCTGGATGATCTCGCCGATGCCTCCGCATTCGTGCCGCTGGATCCGGCCTGACCCCCATGAGCTCACCGGGTTTCGTGCACCTGCGCCTGCACACCGAATACTCGCTGATCGATAGCGTCGTGCGAGTGCCCGAGCTCGTCGAGTCGGTGGCCGGGGCGGCCATGCCGGCCGTCGCGGTGACGGATCAGAGCAATCTGTTTGCGATGGTGAAGTTCTACCGCGCCGCCCTGGCACGCGGGGTGAAGCCCATCGTCGGAGTCGATCTGCTGGTCCACGAGGCGGGGGAGCGACAGCTGCCCTCGAGAGTCTCGCTCCTGTGTCAGTCCCAGAAGGGATACCGCAATGTGACTCGCCTCGTGAGCCGCGCCTACCAGGAAGGGCAGAAGCGCGGCATACCGACCATCGAGCGCAGTTGGCTGTCACCGGAGAACGTCGACGGCCTGATCGCGCTGTCGTGTGCGGCGGAGGGGGATGTGGGCCGCGCGCTGATCAATGCACGCGAGGGTGAAGCCGACCGTGCGCTGGATTTCTGGCTCGGGCTGTTTCCCGATCGCTTCTACATCGAGCTGCAGCGCATCGGGCGTGGCGAGGACGAACCCTACATCGCCGCTGCCGTGGCCATTGCGGGACGGCGTGGCGTCCCGGTCGTGGCTACCAACGACGTCCGCTTCCTCGAGGAGGACGACTTCGAGTCGCACGAGGCGCGCGTCTGCATCCACGACGGTGCGTTTCTCGCCGATCCCGGCCGTGTTCGTCGCTACACGCGGCAGCAGTATCTGCGCACGCCGGGGGAGATGGCGGAGCTGTTCTCCGACGTGCCTGAGGCGCTGGCGAATGCTGTGGAGATTGCGCGTCGCTGCACCTTGCCCTTGAAGTTGGGAGAGGCACGGTTGCCGAAGTACCCCGTGCCCGGGGAGACCACTACCGAAGACTTCATGCGCGCAGAAGCCGCGCGTGGCCTCGATTCGCGCCTGACCAGCGTCGCGGCCTCGAGCTGGGGCGAATACCGCGAGCGCCTGCGCATCGAGCTGGATGTGATCTGCCAGATGGGGTTCGCCGGGTACTTTCTCATCGTGGCGGACTTCATTCGGTGGGCACGCGAGAACGGGGTTCCCGTCGGTCCCGGCCGTGGCTCGGGGGCAGGCTCGCTCGTCGCCTACAGTCTGGCGATTACCGACCTGGATCCTCTGAAGCACGATCTGCTGTTCGAGCGCTTCCTCAATCCGGAACGAGTGTCGATGCCGGACTTCGACGTCGACTTCTGCATGGATGGCCGCGACCGCGTCATCGACTATGTCGCGGAGAAGTACGGGCGCGAGCGCGTCTCGCAGATCATCACCTACGGCACGATGGCGGCGAAGGCGGTGGTGCGCGACGTCGGCCGCGTCCTCGGCATGACCTACGGGTACGTCGACAGGATCGCCAAGCTGGTTCCGTTCGAGCTGGGCATCACTCTGGATGACGCGCTGACCAAGGAGCCGGAGCTCAAGAAGCTCTACGACACGGAAGACGAGGTGAAGAACCTCATCGACATGGCGCGCTCGCTCGAGGGCCTCACACGCAACGCCGGCATGCACGCCGGCGGTGTGGTCATCGCGCCCTCCGTGCTGACCGACTTCGCGCCGCTGTTCTGCGATGACACCGGCGGAGGCCTCGTCACCCAGTTCGACAAGGACGACGTCGAGGCCGCCGGTCTGGTCAAGTTCGACTTCCTGGGCCTGCGCACCCTCACCATCATCGACCGGGCCGTGGTCATCATCAATCGCGTGCTCGCGGAGCAGGGCAAGCCGCCCCTGCGCATCGAAGCGCTGCCCATGGACGATCCGCAGACCTACGCGCTGCTGAAGTCGACCCGCACGACCGCCGTGTTCCAGCTCGAGTCGCGCGGGATGAAGGACCTCATCCGGCGCCTGCAGCCGGATTGCTTCGAGGACATCGTGGCGCTGGTGGCGCTGTTCCGGCCCGGGCCGCTGCAGTCGGGCATGGTCGAGGATTTCATCGACCGCAAGCACGGCAAGATCGACGGCCCCATCGACTACCTGCACCCCAGTCTGCAGCCGGTCCTCAAGGCCACCTACGGCGTCATCCTGTACCAGGAGCAGGTGATGCAGATCGCGCAGGTGCTCGCCGGCTACACGCTCGGCGGCGCCGACCTGCTGCGCCGAGCCATGGGCAAGAAGAAGCCCGAGGAGATGGCGAAGCAGCGCTCGGTCTTCATCGACGGCTCGGTGGAGCGCGGCATCGACTCCGCGGTCGCGGCGCACATCTTCGACCTGATGGAGAAGTTTGCCGGCTACGGATTCAACAAGTCGCACTCCGCCGCGTACGCGCTGCTCACTTACCAGACCGCCTATCTGAAGGCGCACTTCCCGGCCGCATTCATGGCTGCTGTGTTGTCCGCTGACATGGACCACACGGATAAAGTCGTGACGCTCATCAAGGAATGCGCGGACATGGGCCTGAATGTCAGGCCGCCCGACGTCAACCACTCGCGCTACGAGTTCGCGGTGGGCGATGACAAGACGATCCGCTACGGACTGGGTGCGGTGCGCGGCGTGGGCCAGGGTGCTGTGGAAGCCATCATCGATGAACGCGAGGCGCACGGGCCGTTCACGAGCCTGGAGGACCTGTGCGCCCGGCTGGACCTGCAGAGAGTGAACCGCCGCGTGTTGGAAGCGCTGCTGCGCTCGGGAAGCCTGGATGCGTTGGGGCCGAATCGGGCGACCTTGATGCAACGCCTGCCGGCGGCGATGCAGCTGGGCGACCAGAACACCAAGGCCCACCAGGCGGGCCAGGACGATCTGTTCGGACTGGTGAGCGCGCAGCGGCCCGCAGCACCCATCCGGCGCGACGAGCAGACGGAATGGAGCGAGGCGGTGCGGCTTGCCGGTGAGCGCGACACGCTCGGACTGTATCTCACCGGGCACCCCATCGACCGCTTCGAAGCCGGGCTCGCCAACATGGTTACCCACCGACTCGGTCCGTTGCTGAGCGACCGGCCGATGGAGCCGGTGCGTTTCGGAGGCGGCCGCACCGTGACGGTGGCGGGCCTCATCGATGAGGTTCGCAAACGCGGGCCTCGGGTGATCCTGATCCTCGACGACAGCACCGGGCGGATGGAAGTCACGCTGTTCGATGATGTGTTCCAGAAGTACCGCGACGTGGTGGCCAAGGACGCCCTGGTGGCCATCGAGGGGCAGCTGCGCTTCGATGAGTTCAGCGATGCCTGGCGCCTGTCGGCCAAGAGGATCACCGAGCTGGATCGGATCCGGGAACAGCAGGCGCGCCGCCTGGTGCTGAAATGGCCGTCGCGGGCGGATTCGCCGGCATTGATGGGGCGATTGGCGGAAACCCTCACCCCGTGGCGACCGGGGCCTTGTCCGATCACGGTGGAGTATTCCGGCTCCGGTGCGGCGGGCGCGCTGAATCTCGGTGCCGAATGGAAAGTGCGCGCCAGCCGCGAGCTGCTGGAGAAGCTGGAAACGCTCGTCGGCCGCGGCGGTGTACAGATCGTATATAACGCTCCGCACGCGCAGCTCTAACTTGCTAAGCGGCGCCTCCCCCCGTACCCTGCCGCAGCGTTGACCAAAGCGGTATCAGGACCAGAAACGATAATGGCCGTTGCCTTCCTCGATTTCGAACAGCCGATCGCCGAGCTCGAGGCGAAAATCGAGGAGCTCAAGCACGTCACGTCCGACTCCGAGGTGAACATCCAGGAGGAGATCGGGCGGCTGCAGGCCAAGAGCCGCCAGCTGACCACCAGCATCTTCTCCAATCTCACTCCCTGGCAGATCACGCAGCTCGCGCGCCATCCGCACCGTCCCTACACCCTGGATTACGTGAACGCGATCTGTCGCGAGTTCACCGAGATGCACGGCGATCGGATGTTCGCTGACGATCTCGCCATCGTCGGGGGCCTGGCGCGCATCGATGAGCACGCGGTGATGCTCATCGGTCACCAGAAGGGCCGCGACACCAAGGAGAGAGTGCGTCGCAACTACGGCATGCCCAAGCCCGAAGGCTACCGCAAGGCGCTGCGCCTGATGCGCCTCGCCGAGCGCTTCCATCTGCCGCTGGTCACGCTCATCGATACGCAGGGGGCTTATCCAGGCGTGGGGGCGGAGGAACGCGGGCAGAGCGAGGCCATCGCACGCAACCTGTTCGAGATGTCGGTGCTGAGCGTGCCGATCGTCACGGTGGTGACGGGTGAGGGCGGGTCCGGTGGCGCGCTGGCGATCGGCGTCTGCGACCGCTTGCTCATGCTTCAGTACAGCACGTACTCCGTGATTTCCCCCGAAGGGTGCGCCTCGATCCTGTGGAAGAGCCAGGACAAGAAGGAGGCGGCGGCCGAAGCGCTCAATATCACCGCCGAACGCCTGAACAAGCTCGGCCTGCTGGATGAGGTGATCGAGGAGCCCCTCGGCGGCGCGCATCGCGATGCCTCCGATATGTCTGCGCGTGTGAAGGCGGCATTGATCAAGCATCTGACCGAGTTGAAGGCCATTCCGACGGATGAGCTGCGTGCGCAGCGCGCAGCCAAGATCGCCGCGTTCGGCGTCTTCTCGGAGAGCTCCGAGTAGATGCAACTCGATGTCTGGCTGTCTGCGCGGCTGTCGCGACTGTTGCCCGACTTCCCAGATGTCTCTCTTTGCGTCGCGTTGAGCGGCGGACTCGACTCCTCGGCGCTTCTGGCGGCTCTCGCGAGGCGGCGGCGCAGGCTCCCACGGCTGCGTGCGATTCACATCGATCACGGACTGCATCCCAACTCCAGGCTGTGGAGCGCCCACTGCCGGAGCCTCTGCCGCCAACTGAAAGTGCCTCTCCAGGTTCTGGCCACGAAGGTCGCGCGCGTCCGTGGAGAGTCTCTCGAAGCGGCGGCGCGTACGGCACGCTATGCGCTGCTCGAAGCCGATCTGGCTCCCGGCGAGGTCCTGCTGACCGCACATCATCAGGATGACCAGCTCGAGACCGTTCTCCTGCAGCTTTTTCGCGGTAGCGGGCTCGCGGGGATCTCGGCTATGCCGGAGATCACGGCGTTCGGCCACGGGTTCCTGGCGCGCCCACTGTTGAGTTGCACGCGTTCGCAGTTGCAGGAGTGGATGAAAACGGCGGGTCTCACGTGGGTCGAGGATGACACGAACGCTGACGAGAGCCTCGATCGGAACTATCTGAGGCGACGCGTGCTTCCGCTGTTGCGGGCGCGCTGGCCGGGGGTAGCGAGCTCCGTCGCCCGCAGCGCTCGTCACGCTGCGCAGGCGCAGAGGCTCCTTGACGAGGTGGCGCGGCGCGATGTCGAGCGTGCCGCAGACGGCGATTGCCTGACGAGCGGCGTCTTGCGCGGGCTGAAGCCTGAACGCAGGCGCAATGCGGTGAGATTTTGGATCGCGCGCTGCGGGTTTCCCGTGCCGGACACCCGCCGCCTGGATGAGATCTGCGGACCGCTGCTGGAGGCGCGCCTGGATGCAAATCCGCGAGTGGTTTGGGCCGATGTGATCGTGCGGCGCGAGCGCGGGCGCCTGTCAATCGCGCGAGTCGGGCCCGGCTCGAACACGCGAGGCGAGGCCGGGTGGAGCGCTCGGGCCGCGTCCGGGGCGAGTACGCGTGGCGCGTCCGGCGCGAGCCCGCCGGGGCTCGCTTGGAGCTGGGCAGAAGAGGCGAGCTGCGAGCTGGCCGGTGCGGCCAGCGGTCAGCTCGAGCTCAGGCAGGACCCCCGAGGTCCGCTCGACCTGGACGCCTTGCCGTCGGAGCTGACCGTCCGGACCCGCGTCGGCGGGGAGCGGCTCAGGCCGAGGAGGGGAGGTCCGACTCGTGCGCTCAAGAGCTTGCTGCAGGAAGCTCACGTGCCACCAGGCGAGCGCTCGCGCCTGCCGCTGGTGTGCTCCGGAGAGCGCGTGCTGGCGGTCGCGGATCTGTGGCTCGATGAGTCGATTCAGGCGGGGCCCGGCGCGCGACGGCGCGGACGGCTCCGTTGGCGTCGTTGAGTGCAAAGTCGCACCCGGTCCCCGCGCGTTGTGGTAGCCTGTTTGCCCGTCGTCAGTTTCCGCCGCACGCGGCTGTAATTCTCCACGACGGGATACCCCTTTTAAATTTATGACGCGCTTCGTATTCGTCACCGGTGGTGTCGTGTCCTCTTTGGGCAAAGGCATCGCCGCCGCCTCTTTGGGCGCGATCCTGGAGGCCCGCGGCCTCAAGGTCGCGATGGTCAAGCTGGATCCGTACATCAACGTGGATCCCGGAACGATGAGCCCCTTCCAGCACGGGGAGGTCTTCGTCACACAGGACGGGACCGAGACCGATCTGGATCTGGGGCACTACGAGCGTTTCGTGAGAACCACGACCGGTCGCAACAGCAATTTCACGACCGGCCGGATCTACGAGCGCGTCATCGCCAAGGAGCGGCGGGGCGACTACCTCGGCGCCACCGTCCAGGTGATTCCGCACATCACCGATGAGATCAAGCGCAGCATCAAGCTCGGTGCCGACGGCGCGGATGTGTGCATGGTCGAGATCGGCGGCACGGTGGGCGACATCGAGTCGCTGCCTTTCCTCGAGGCCATCCGCCAGCTCGGCGTTGAGCTTGGCCGCAGCAATTGCGTCTACATGCACCTGACCCTGGTGCCCATCGTGGGCGGCTCGGGGGAGATCAAGACCAAGCCGACGCAGCACTCGGTGAAGGAGCTGCGCGGCATCGGCATTCAGCCGGATGTGCTGCTGTGCCGCTGCAAGCACCCCTTGCCCGAGGAGCAGCGCCGCAAGATCGCCTTGTTCACCAACGTCGAGGAGCGGGCGGTCATCTCCGCCGTCGACGCGGATGACATCTACAAGATTCCCCAGCTGCTGCACGAGCAGGCGCTCGATGCGATCGTCGTCGACAAGCTGCGCCTGGAGGTCCCCACGACCGATCTGGCGGAGTGGCGGCACGTGGTGAGCGCCAAGTCCAATCCCGACGGCCAGGTCGACATCGCCATGGTCGGCAAGTACGTGCAGATCCGCGACTCCTACCTGTCGCTGCACGAAGCTCTGATGCACGGAGGACTGAAGTCGCGCACGCGCGTGAACATCCACTACATCGAGTCCACCGACGTCGAGCAGCACGGGACGCACTGTCTGAAGGGCATGGATGCGATCCTGGTGCCCGGGGGCTTCGGTGAGCGGGGCATCGAGGGGAAGATCCAGGCTGCCCGCTTCGCCCGCGAGAACGGCGTCCCGTACTTGGGGATCTGTCTGGGAATGCAAGTAGCGATCGTGGAGTTCGGGCGCCACGCGCTTGGCCTTGCGGATGCCAATAGCACGGAGTTCAACCGCGCGACCCCGCACCCGGTCATCGCCCTGATTTCCGAGTGGCAGGACCAGTCCGGCGGGACGCAGGTGCGCGATGAGGGTTCGGCGATGGGAGCGACCATGCGGCTCGGAGCCCAGGAGGTCGTGCTGGGCGCCGGGACCCGCGCACGGGAGATTTTCGCCCGCGACATGATCTCCGAGCGCCACCGGCATCGCTACGAGTTCAACAACAACTATCTGGATCGTTTTCGCCAGGGCGGATTGCGTTTCAGCGGCTTCTCCCGCGATGGGCTGGTCGAGGTGATCGAGCTGCCGAATCACCCTTGGTTCGTTGCGACCCAGTTCCATCCGGAGTTCACCTCCACGCCGCGCGACGGGCATCCCCTGTTCACGGGATTCATCCGGGCGGCGCGTGCGCATCGCGCATCGCAGCTCCCGCAAGCGGCGGGTGCATGAAGCTAGGCAGCCACGAGGTCGGGCTCGAGCGGCCCTTCTTCCTGATCGCCGGGCCGTGTGTGATCGAGAGCGCCACGCTGACGCAGGAGATCGCCGGCCGGCTGCGCGAGATCACCCAGCGTCTGCGGATCCCGTTCGTCTTCAAGGCCTCCTACGACAAGGCCAATCGCTCATCGCGCGCCAGCTACCGCGGACCGGGCCTGGAGGGCGGGCTGAAGGTCCTGCAGGAGGTCCGCAAGCAGTTCGGCGTTCCGGTGC
The DNA here is from genome assembly GCA_035552975.1 of Steroidobacteraceae bacterium. Lineage (GTDB taxonomy): Bacteria > Pseudomonadota > Gammaproteobacteria > Steroidobacterales > Steroidobacteraceae > 13-2-20CM-66-19. The sequence goes on along the minus strand of DATNEN010000145.1, from coordinate 13,587 downwards.
TCACCGACGTTCACGAGGACACGCCGCTCGCGGAGGTCGCGGCTGTGGTGGACGTGCTGCAGACGCCGGCATTCCTGTGCCGCCAGACGAACTTCATCGTGAGTGCCGCCTCGCAGGGCAAGCCGGTCAACATCAAGAAGGGCCAGTTCCTCTCCCCCTGGGAGATGCGCAACGTGGTCGACAAGGCCCGCTCCACCGGCAACGATGCCATCCTGGTGTGCGAGCGCGGCTTCTGCTTCGGCTACAACAATCTGGTCTCCGACATGCGCTCGCTGTCGATCATGCGCGAGACGGACTGTCCCGTCGTATTCGACGCGACCCATTCGGTACAGCTTCCCGGCGGCAAAGGCACCGCATCCGGCGGTCAGCGCGAGTTCATTCCGGTGCTGGCGCGCGCGGCCGTGGCCAGCGGAGTGTCGGGGTTGTTCATGGAGACCCACCCCGAGCCGTCCAAGGCGCTTTCGGACGGACCCAATGCGTGGCCGCTGGATCGGATGGAGCCGCTCCTGATCACCCTGAAACAGCTGGATGAGGCCGTGAAGGCCCGCCCGCTCGAAGAAACTCTGTTACGGGCTTCGCCCGAACTCCTCACGGGGTCCAAAAGGACCCCGTCCATTTAGCTCAAGAACGACATCTCGAACGAGGACAGAGGCCTCTACTCACATGAGCCGAATCACCGACATCCGCGCCCGCGAGATCATCGATTCACGCGGCAACCCCACCGTCGAAGCCGACGTGATTCTCGATTCGGGCGCGACCGGGCGTGCCGCCGTCCCCTCGGGCGCTTCCACCGGAACGCGCGAGGCCGTGGAGCTGCGCGATGGCGACAAGAAGCGCTTCGGCGGCAAAGGCGTTCTGAAGGCGGTCGAGCACGCCAACGGCGTGCTCAAGCAGGCGCTCCTGGGGCGCGACCCGCGCGATCAGGCGGGTCTCGACGGCCGCATGATCGAGCTGGACGGCACAGATACCAAGGGCAAGCTGGGTGCGAACGCATTGCTTGCCGTGTCGCTGGCAACGGCGCACGCCGCCGCCCGGGATGCCGGCGAGCCGCTGTACCGCTACCTCGGGAGTGCGCTGATCAAGGGGGGGCGGGAGCCGGTGATGCCCGTGCCGATGATGAACATCATCAACGGCGGTGCGCATGCCAACAACAGCCTGGATATCCAGGAGTTCATGATCCTCCCCGTCGGCGCACCGAGCTTTCGCGAGGCCCTGCGCTACGGCTGCGAGGTGTTTCACGCCCTGAAGCAGATCCTCAACTCCCGGCACCTGTCGACGGCCGTCGGCGACGAGGGAGGCTTCGCGCCGGACCTCGAGTCCAATGAGGCCGCGCTGGGGGTGATTCTGCAGGCAGTGGAGCAGGCCGGCTATCGGCCGGGCAGGGACATCTACCTGGGTCTGGATGTCGCCTCGTCCGAGTTCTTCAAGAACGACCGTTACGAGCTGGAAGCGGAGGGGCGCGGGTTCTCCGCGGCCGAGTTCACCGGCTACCTCGGAGACCTCGTGGCGAAGTATCCGGTCATTACCATCGAGGATGGGATGAGCGAGTCCGATTGGGACGGGTGGGGCGAGCTCACGCGCGCGCTCGGCAAGCGCATCCAGCTCGTCGGTGACGATCTATTCGTGACCAACACCCGGATCCTCCAGGAGGGCATCGAGCGCGGCATCGCCAACTCCATCCTGATCAAGCCCAACCAGATCGGGACGCTGACGGAAACGCTGGCCGCGATCCACATGGCGGATGAGGCCCACTATGCCTCGGTCGTCTCGCACCGCTCCGGGGAGACCGAGGACAGCACGATCGCCGATATCGCGGTGGCGACGGCGGCCACCCAGATCAAGACCGGCTCGCTGTCGCGCTCGGACAGAATGGCCAAATACAACCAGCTGCTGCGGATCGAGGCGGAGCTGGGCAAAGTGCGTTACGCTGGCCGTGACGCGTTTCCTGTCAAGATCTGACCCGGATCAGCTACACTCCCGCCAGCGCTGATCAAACATAATGAAGTGAGGCAGACGATGGCACGGGGGAGAGTTGCGAAGCTGGCAGGGGCGCAGCTGCTGCTGATCGGTGCCCTGGGAATCGCGCAAGCGCACAGCCATCATCGCGTGCACACGGTGGCCGACGGTCCCGGACTGCGCTCCGCATCCGCCCTGGTCATCGATGAGACGCATTCCTCGGTCCTGTATTCGCGCAACGCCGAGGTCGCCGCGCCGATCGCCTCCATCACCAAGCTGCTGACCGCCCTGGTGATCGCCGATGCCCATCTCCCCCTGGATGAGCGGATCCAGATCACCCAGGAGGACCGGCATCTGCACAAGGGGTCCTTCTCGCGCCTCGCCATCGGCACGACCCTCAGCCGCGGCGATCTCATCCACCTGGCCCTGATGGCGTCGGAGAATCGCGCGGCCCATGCCCTCGGGCGCACGTACCCCGGCGGCCTCGATGCGTTCATCCCCGCGATGAATGCCAAGGCCAAGGCGCTCGGCATGACGAGTGCCCACTTCGTCGATCCCACCGGGCTGTCCGAGGAGAACGTGGCCAGTCCCGAGGATCTGGCCAAGCTGGTCATGGCGGCCTCGCATGACCCGACGATCCGCGAGTATTCGACCGATCGGCGCTACGCGGTCGCGGTCGGCCGGCACAAAGTCGAGTTCCGCAATACCAACTCCCTGGTCGGCAATCCGACCTGGGACATCGTCGTGCAGAAGACCGGCTACATCAGCGAGGCCGGCAAGTGCCTCGTCATGCAGGCCATCATCGATGACCGCACCGTCGTCATGGTGCTGCTGAATTCCTATGGGCGCTACACCCGCACGGCGGATGCAGTGCGCATCAGGCGCTGGATGGAAGCCAAGCTGAGCGAGCACTCCTCGCACACCAAGGCCTGATCTCGGCCGAGGACGTTCCGGGCGCGATCACGCTGCGCTCGATGGGCTACGCCGCAGGGAGGAGGGCGAGCCACCGAACAGGCGCGTGAAAACTCTCCTCATTCTCTCGGGATGCTCGAAGCCTACCAGGCGGGCGACTTCCTGCACGGAGCGTTGGCCGCTCTCCAGTGCGGCGCGAGCCGCATCGGCACGCAGTCGCTCCACGGCTTTCGCCGGTGTGAGTCCGGTCTCTCGCTGAAATTCCCGTGAGAAGTGCCGCGGGCTCAGGCACACCCGCGCGGCCAGGGTGTCGACATCCAGATCATGCGCGAGATGCGCGCGCATGTACTCGAGCAGCGAAGCGAAACGGCCTTGCGGGCTTTCCATCTCCAGCAGTGCTGAGAATTGGGACTGTCCCCCGGGGCGGCGGTGGTACACGACGAGCTGCTGAGCTACTCGCCTCGCTGTGTGCTCGCCCAGATCTTCTTCTATCAGCGCCAGGGCGAGATCGATGCCCGCGGTCACGCCTCCGGACGTCCAGAATTTTCCGTCGCGGGTGAAGATGCGATCCGCATCCAGGCGTACCTGTGGATACCGCCGCGCAAAGTCGGTGCTGCGACTCCAGTGCGTCGTCGCCACGCGTCCGTCCAACAAGCCTGCGGCGGCCAGCACATACGAGCCGGAGCACACGCTGGCCACTCGACGCGAGTGCTCTGCACAGTCCCTCACGAATAGATGCGTCATGAAGCAGTTCACGGCTTCGCGCGTGCCTTCTCCACCTACGACGATCAGCGTATCGACAGCCGTTGCGTCGCCGAAGCTCACGGACGTGAGCGTCGCACCGGAGGAGCTCGGGGTGTCCCCGGGACTCGCTGCAATGATTCGCCCGTGGTAGGTGTCATGGTGATAGCGGTTCGCGATCTCGAACGCCGCGATCGGCCCGGCGGCGTCCAGGAGCTGGAACCGGGGGAAGATGAGGATGGCGACCCTGTGGGGCATGGTCTGATTTCCCTGGGCATGTCCGAAAACGAGGGAAAGACGTCATTTCGGACATGATTCTAGATTTTAGGATGTGCGTGCGCGAGTCCTCCCGAAGCGCCGAGCTGCCCCGAAGTGCACTCGATTGGCCATGAATTCGCGAGAAGCTGCCTCGAATGTCCCGCAACGCACCGGAAATGGCAGCGCAACGCTGCAGGAGAGTTCCGCCGATGAGCCCCACCCGCTATCCCCCGTTCCCGGTCGTCTTCGCGCTCTACCCGCAGGTGACACAGCTGGATTTCACCGGGCCGGCGGAGGTGTTCTCCCGCCTGCCTGGAGCCCACCTGACGCTCGCCAGCGTGACCGGCGGTCTGCTGGAGACCGAAAGCGGGATCACCTTTGCACACGTCAAGCCGTTGGCTGAGGTCAACGACTGTTCCCTCCTGTGTGTACCCGGAGGGTTCGGGACGACTGCCGCGATGGAAGATCCGGCTTACCTGAGCTCACTGCGGCGGTTGGCCGCCCAGGCGCGCTACGTCACCTCCGTCTGCACCGGTTCCCTGCTGCTGGGCGCCGCCGGACTGCTGCGAGGCAAACGTGCGGCGTGTCATTGGGCATGGCGAGAGCTGCTGGCCACCTTCGAGGCCATGCCCGATCCCGCGCGCGTCGTGCGAGAAGGCAACTTGTTCACCGGAGGAGGCGTGACCGCAGGCATCGACATGGCGCTGACCGTCGTGGCGGAGATCGCCGGAGCGGACTTCGCGCAGACCCTGCAGCTCGCGTTGGAGTACGCGCCCGATCCTCCGTTCACCACGGGTCGACCGGAGGCCGCCCGGCCCGAGATCGTGGCCGCGGTGCGCCGCCGGCTCGATTTGCTGGGTGCGAACAGAGAAGCCGCCGCTCGCAGAGCTGCAAACGCTCTAACAACTTGATCGTCCACGCTTCGCGAGAGCGCCGGTGTCTGATACGCTCTCAGATGCATGAAATGGCTCGCTGCAGCCTTGGTTGTGGTCGTGGTGCTCCTGCAATACCGGGTGTGGGTCTCGGGTAGCGGAGTCCACGAAGTCGATCGCCTGCAACGGGCCGTCGCGGCGCAGCGGTCGGAAAACGAGCAGCTGGCCGACCGGAACAAACAGCTCGCCGCCGAGGTCCGGGATCTGAAGACCGGCATGGGTGCGTTGGAAGAGCGGGCTCGCAGTGATCTGGGCATGATCGGGAGCCACGAGACTTTCTACCAGGTCGTGCCGAGCCGCTCCGCGACGGCGGCCACCCGGGCCCCGACACGCACGGCCTCGCGCTAGCCGCCAGCCGCTGAAGTCACCATGCGCTACTGGCTCATCGTGCCGGCCGCAGGCGTCGGTCGCAGGTTCGGCGAGCAGACCCCCAAGCAGTACGTGCCCCTGCACGGTCGCACTCTCCTGGAGTGGTCGCTTGCGCCCTTCAGGGCAGACTCGCGCTGCACCGGAATTGTCGTCGCGCTCGCCGCTGGCGATCCGCATTGGCCTGCGATCGCCAGGAAGCTCGGCAACGTCACCGTCGCCCCCGGAGGTGCAGAGCGCAGCCACTCGGTGCGCAATGGCCTCGCGGCGTTGCAGGGGCAGGTTGCGGCGAGCGACTGGGTGCTGGTGCACGATGCCGCGAGACCCTGCCTGCCGGCGGCAGACCTGAACCGCCTGGTCGAGCGTCTCGACTCGCACCCGGTCGGTGGCTTGTTGGCTGCGCCGGCAGCTGACACGCTGAAGGCCACAGGTGAGGACTTGCAGGTGGTGCGCACGGTGGATCGGTCCGGCCTTTGGCGAGCGCTCACGCCGCAGATGTTTCGATACGGTCGCCTGTGCGAAGCCTTGGACGCGGCGCTGGCGTCTGGGCGGCTTCCGACGGATGAATCACAGGCCATCGAATGGCTGGGTGACCACCCGCAGATCGTTGCGGGCTCTGCGGCCAACCTCAAAGTCACCTCTCCGGAGGATCTGCTCGTGGCCGCCGCATTACTGCAGGAGACGCGCGCGTGAGAATCGGTTTTGGCGTGGATGTCCACGCGTTTGGTCCCGGGGACTTCGTGATGCTCGGCGGAATTCGTGTCCCCTACACGCGCGGCGTGCTTGCGCACTCCGATGGCGATGTGGTCCTGCATGCCTTGTGCGATGCACTCCTCGGAGCAGGGGGGCTCGGGGACATCGGACAGCACTTCAAGGACACCGATCCGCAGTGGAAGGGCGCCGACAGCAAGCGATTCGTGCGCGCCGTGCTGGAAATGCTGCGCGCGCGTCAGCTGCGGGTGGGCAACGCGGACCTGACCGTATTGTGCGAGGCACCCAAAGTGGGTCCCGTCAGGGATCAGATGCGGCGGCAGATCGCAGAGCTGCTCGAGGTCACGGAGGACAAGGTCAACATCAAGGCCACCACGACGGAGCGGCTGGGTTTTCTGGGCAGGAGCGAGGGACTCGCCGCCCAGGCGGTGGTACTGCTGGTTGATGCTTAGGGAGGCACTCGATCCTGTTCGAGCCTACGGTGCGCCGCTCGGTCGCGGCGTTCTCCGGGCGGAGCCGGAAGACTTCCTGGTGGAGGAGCAATTGGGCTTTTCCGCTGCAGGGTCCGGCCAGCATGTGCTTCTCAAGGTTCGCAAGCGCGACGCCAACACACAGTGGGTGGCCCGCGAGCTGGCGCGTGCGTGCGGCTGCCGCGCTCTGGACGTCGGATACGCGGGGCTCAAGGACAGGCACGCCGTCGCGCTTCAGTGGTTCACTGTGCCCCAATCACGCATGACGTTGGACGGGTGGACCGCCGTGCGCGGACAGGGGTTTGAAGTTCTCGAAGCGCACGCCCACACCCGCAAGCTCCCCCGGGGTGCCTTGGAGGGAAACCGCTTCGAGATCAGGATCCGGCACATGCAAGTCGACGATGGGGCGCTGGCGACCCGATTGGCGGAGATTGCCGCGCACGGCGTGCCGAACTATTTCGGGCCGCAGCGCTTCGGGCGCGACGGCGCCAATCTTGCGCGCATGAGCGAAGATCCACGTGCTCTCGCCCCCGAGCAGCGCAGCTTCATGCTGTCAGCTGCACGGAGCCTCGTGTTCAATGCCGTCGCCGCGGAACGCGTGGCCGATGGGTCCTGGGCTACCCTGGAAGCCGGGGATGTCGCCAACCTCGATGGGCGCGGAAGCGTCTTTGCTGTCGAGCCGGAGGCCCCCTCGTTGCTCGAGCGATGCCAGCGGCTGGAGCTGCATCCCACCGGCCCACTGTGGGGGCGCGGCACGCTCGCCTCGACTCATCGGATCCATGCGCTCGAACTTGCTGTGTCGGCGCGTTTCTCCCAGGCCTGCGCGCTGACGGAGCAGGCGGGGATGGAGCAGGAACGCCGGGCACTCAGGCTGGCGGTCCGCGACCTGCAGTGGCAGCGGGATCAAGCGGGCCTCCTCATCCACTTCCGCTTGACGCGCAGCGGCTTCGCGACGACGGTGCTGCGGGAGATCGTGGACTACGGGGACAACAACACGTAGACCGCGCCCGTTCCCCCATCGACGGGCCGGGCCGAGACATAGGCGACCACAGCCCCGGTGCGCCGCAGGACCCCACTCACGGCGCTCTTCAGGACCGGCCCACGGTGTCCCGACCGCAGTCCCTTGCCATGGATGATGCGAACGCACCGCATTTGGCTGTGCAGAGCGTCCGCCAGAAAGTCCCGCAGCGCATGCTTGGCCGCGACGACGCTGTGTCCGTGGAGATCCAACTCGGCCTCCACGCGGTACTGGCCGCGCCGCAGCTTGCGCAACACAGGGCTCTGCAGACCGGCGCGGTGGAACACGAGCTCATCCCCGGCTGCCAACGCGGGGTCCTCGTTCCCCCCGGAGAGGCTCTCCTGCAAGACGGCATGCCGGTCAGCGCGCGTGAAGCGCGCACGGGGCGCCGGTCCCCGTCGCCGCGAGGCCGGACGCTCGGAAGCCATCGGCTTGACGTCCCGTACCGCTTCGCGGAAGAGACGGACCTCGTCGTTTTCAGGGTCCGACTTCACCCTACCTCCGGATTCAGTATAGTTACGCGCCTTCGAAAAGGCTCCAGCCTGGCAGCGCCACTCTTGAAGATTCTGGTCAGCAACGACGACGGCTTTCGTGCCGAGGGCATCCGCGCCCTGCGGGAGGCTCTCTCCACGCTGGCCGAGGTAACCGTGGTCGCGCCGGACCGCAACCGCAGCGGCGCCAGCAACTCCCTCACGCTCGATGTGCCTCTGCGCGTGTTCGAGGCTCCGGAGCCGAAGGTGTACTTCGTCCCGGGCACCCCGACCGACTGCGTACATCTGGCCATCTCAGGGCTGTTCGATTTCGAGCACGACATGGTCGTCTCCGGCATCAATGACGGCGCCAACCTGGGCGATGACGTGCTCTACTCGGGGACCGTGGCGGCCGCCATTGAGGGGCGCTTCCTGGGGCTGACCACGATTGCCATGTCGCTCTGTACCTCTCCGGAAAGCGGTCGGCACTTCGCCACGGGCGCAGAAGTAGCGCGCCGGCTGGTGGCCCACCTCATGCGCAAGCCGCTCGAGCCGACTTTGATCCTCAACGTCAATGTGCCCGATGTTCCCTTCGAGAGTCTGCGCGGCCTGCGCACCACCCGGCTCGGCTATCGACACCGCTCCGAGCGGATCGTGCCGGCAAAGGATCCGCGCGGTCGCCCGGTCTACTGGGTGGGACCGGCAGGCTCGCAGCAGGATGCCGGACCGGGGACCGACTTCGATGCCGTCGGCAAAGGCTACGTATCGGTGACGCCCCTGCAGATCGATCTGACCCGTCACGCGGCATTGCCTGCCGTGGCGAGTTGGCTGGAAGGAATCGATGGCTGACGTGCGTCTGACGGGGATAGGCATGACCTCCGCGCGCACGCGCGATCGGCTGGTGCAGCGTTTGCGCGAGCAAGGGATCGTGAACCTGCAGGTGCTGGATCGGATTCGCAATGTGCCACGGCACATCTTCGTGGACGAGGCGCTGGGCACGCGCGCGTACGAGGACACGGCCCTGCCGATCGGCTTCGGACAGACAATCTCCCAGCCCTACATCGTTGCCCGAATGACGGAAGCGCTGCTCGAAGGAGCGCCGCCCAGGAATGTCCTGGAGGTCGGGACCGGCTGCGGCTATCAGACCGCGGTCCTGGCACCGCTGGTGGAGAAGCTGCACACCATCGAGCGCATCGAGCCCCTGTTGACGCGCGCCAAGGAGCGGATCAAGGAGCTGGGCCTGCGCAACGTTCGCTTCCGCCATGGCGACGGCGCCCTCGGCTGGAAGACCCAGGCTCCCTTCGACGGGATTCTCGTCGCGGCCGCACCGCTCACGGTGCCCGAAGCCCTGATTCAGCAACTGGGCGTCGGGGGGCGTCTGCTGGTCCCGGTCGGGCCGGAAGGAGAGCAGGAGCTGATTCGGTTCACGCGCCGTGAGCAGCGCGTCGAGCGGGAGTCGCTCGGCGCGGTGGCCTTTGTGCCCCTGCTTGGTGGAACAGCATGAGGAAATCGACCTAACTTAATGACTTCATTAAAGTTAGGGTCAAAACAGCAAATCACTTGCACGTCGAACTACAACCTGTTTAACATGTTGCCTGTCGCTCGACGACGACAGCCTCTCGAAGATGGATGCGAGGGCCCGGAAGAAGACACAGGGAGGAGGGCGACGAGACAAAAGCAATAAAGACGGCGAGAAGAACAAAAAAAGACGCAATTGTTCGAGTCTGTCAGCTTCGAATGATTGTTGGATGGTTGACCTTGCCTCCCCCCTGTGTCTTCTTCCGGGCGCCACGCGCCCGGAGGCTCATGAGAAGAACAACGCGGCCGCCACCCTCCGGTCCTCCTGCACCAGCACGTTGAACGTGCGGCAGGCTGCACCCAGGTCCATCGCTTCCAGTCCCACTCCGCGCTCCGCAAAAGCGGATCGAATCGGCTGCGGTGCGAAGCGCTGCACGGGGCCCGTCCCGAGCAGCACCACTTCCGGCCGCAGAGCAAACACTCTCTCCAGGTGAACGGGCGAGAGCTCCGCGAAGCTCGCCGGCTCCCAGTCGGCAATGAGCGTGTCTGCGGTGATGATGCAGCTGCAGTGCAGGCGCAGCTCTCCAACTCGGACCTCGGTGGGCGAGTAGGAGCGGATCAGGTTGCCCTGCGGGCGCGCTTCGAGCGTGAGCTTCATGGCAATGGCGAGTGTGGCTGGCAGTACGATACCGGTCATGCGCGAAATCGTCATCGTCATCTCGGATCTGTACTTGTCCGATCTGCACGGGCCGGACACGCCTGCGACGCCGCCGGTCGCACTGCCCGGCATGGATCGGATCGCCAGGTTCGGCGAGCGGTTGCCGCTGGATCGCGGCTGGCGTGACTGGTTGGCCCGCTGGGTCGGTCGGCAGGATCTCGAGCAAGCGCCCGTGAGCACCATCGCCGGGGCCGGTCGAGCCGATGCCGCCGCAACGTGGATGGCCACACCGTTGCATCTCGCCGCCGGGCTGACGACTCTGCATTTCGATGCGCGCGGCATCTTGCGTTTGTCCGCCGCAGAGCTCGAGGAGCTGGCGCTCGACTTCGCCCGGGTATTTCACGATGTGGGTCTCGTGCCGTTGGCCTCCGGCGAGTTTCTGCTGCTGCAGTCGGTAACCCCCGCAGCGACCACGACTGAGCCGGCGCGCATCGTCGGCGGCAATGTCGCGGACGCCTTGCCGCAAGGCGCAGGTGCTCCCACTCTGAGGCGGCTCGGAGCGGAGATCGAGATGTGGCTGTACGAGCACCCGGTCAATGTGGCTCGCGCCGGCCGCGGGGAGCTGCCTATCAGCACTCTGTGGATGTGGGGCGGTGGAGGGCGGCTGACCCATCGCAGCACTTCCGGCGAGTTACCTCGTGCGTTCGGATCCGACAGCTACCTGCAGGGCCTGTGGCGCTTGTGCGGCGGGGAAGCTCAATCGCTTCCGCCACAGCTGGATGCAACCTATGCTGGCAGTGTGGTGCTGGTAGTGGAAACGGGTCGGATATCGCTGGGGGAGCTGGATCGGCGCTTCGTGGCGCCGGCGCTCGAGCACCTGCAGCGGCGCGACCTCGAGCGCGTGTCGATTCTCGCCAACGACCGGCTCCTGGTCCTGGCCTCGGGCCACCAGCTCAAGTTCTGGCGACGGGCGCGGCCGGCCCTCGAGCGCCTGCGATGACCTTGAGAATCGTTCGCCGGGTCTGTGAGCGGCCCGGGCAGCTCGGCAGCCACTTCCATCCCGTCCTGCAACGGATCTATTCCGCGCGGGGCGTTCGAGACGCGACCGACCTCGACGTGTCGCTCGAACGGCTGCTTCCGGTCGGCACCCTCGAAGGAGTGATGCCCGCGGTAGAGCTGCTTCTGCGCCACCGCGTGCAAGGACGCGTTCTGGTCATCGGGGACTTCGATGCGGACGGCGCCACGAGCACGGCGCTCGTGCTGCGCGCTTTGCGCGCTTGGGGATTTGCATCCGCGGACTTCCTCGTCCCCAATCGCTTCGAGTTCGGCTACGGGTTGACGCCCGAGATCGTGGCGCTGGGCGCGAGCCGAGCGCCCACGCTGATCATGACCGTCGACAACGGCATCTCCAGTCACGCCGGTGTCGCGGATGCGCGGGCGCGAGGCATCGACGTGCTGATCACCGACCATCATCTGCCGGCCGCTGAGCTGCCTGCGGCCAATGTGGTGGTCAATCCCAATCTGCCGGGCAGCCGATTTGGCAGTCGCGCGCTGGCGGGCGTCGGTGTGGCGTTCTATGTGCTGGCGGCGCTGCAGCGTGCGCTGCAGAACGCCTCGCTCCTTCCTTTGGGCGCACCCTCCATCGCTTCGTACCTCGATCTTGTGGCCCTCGGGACGGTGGCCGATGTGGTTCCCCTCGATCTCAACAATCGTGTGCTCGTCTCACAGGGACTCAGGCGCATTCGTGCCGGTCGATGCGTGCCCGGCATTCGTGCGCTGCTCGAGGTTGCGAATCGGCGGACGGCGGAGTTGACGGCCACCGATCTGGCTTTTTCCGTCGGACCGCGCCTCAACGCCGCCGGCCGCATCGACGACATGAGCATCGGCATCCAATGTCTGCTGGCGGACGATCCGGGCAGCGTGCAGAGCCTGGCGGAGCGGCTCGAGGAGTTGAACCAGGAGCGCAAGAGCATCGAGGCGCGCATGCAGGCCGAGGCGCTCGCGGCGCTGCGCAGGGTCACGGACTTCGGGCCGTTGCAGCGCAGCGGCGTGTGTCTGTTCGACCCCGGCTGGCACCAGGGAGTGGTCGGGCTGGTCGCCAGCCGCGTCAAGGATCGGCTGCGGCGCCCGGTGATCGCCTTTGCGCTCGCCGCCGAGGAGACGTTGCGAGGCTCGGCGCGCTCGATCGAGGGCATCCATATTCGTGACGTGCTCGACTCCATCGCGGCCCGCCATCCGGAGCTGATCAGCCGTTTTGGCGGTCACGCGATGGCCGCCGGACTGACGCTGGAGCGCTCCAAGCTCGACCGTTTCGCGGCGGCCTTCGACGAAGAGGTGGCGCGCTGGATGAGCCGCACTCCCGGCACCGATGCGATCGAGACCGACGGGGAGCTGACGGTGCAGGAGATTGCCCTGGAGACCGCTCGCGCCCTGCGCGCCGGAGGCCCGTGGGGACAGGCCTTTCCAGAACCCTGCTTCGATGGGACTTTTCTGATCCGCGAGGCGCGCGTCGTCGGCGAGCGGCACCTGAAGATGTGGGTCGAAGTGCCGCGCACCGGCCGCTCGTTCGATGCGATCGCCTTCAACCACATCGGCGAGCAGGCGCCGTTCGTGCCGCCAGCCGGCACCGTCCAACTGGTCTACCGCCTGGATGTCAACGAATTCCAGGGCGAGCATCGCCTGCAGCTGCTGGTCGATCACCTGTGGAATTTGTGACGTCCGCCGTTTAGCATTCCCCTCCATGGAGCTCAATCAACTCAAGCGACAGCTCAAAGACCTCGGGGAGCGCATCAGCTCCTTACGGGGGTTTCTTTGAGTACGATCAGAAGAAGGAACGCCTCGAAGAGGTAGGCCGCGAGCTGGAAGATCCCGCCGTGTGGTCCAATCAGGAGCGCGCCCAGGAGCTCGGTCGGGAGCGTGCGCGCCTGAGCAGCGACGTGGGGGAGATCGATCGCACGTCCACGGGGATCGAGGAGGCCGCCGAACTGCTGGAGCTCGCCGAGAGCGAGGGCGACGAGGCCGCCGCACGCGACATCGAGGGCGATGCCGGGCGGCTGGAAGGGATGGTGCGCCACCTCGAGCTGAAACGGATGTTTCGCGGCGAGATGGACTCACACAGTGCCTTTCTCGACATTCAGGCCGGCGCCGGCGGTACCGAGGCGCAGGATTGGGCGCAGATGCTGCTGCGGATGTACCTGCGGTGGGCTGCCGCCCGCGGCTTCGGTGCCGAGGTGATCGACTCCAATCCCGGCGAAGTTGCCGGAATCAAGAGCGCTTCCGTGGAGATCAAGGGGGACTATGCATACGGCTGGCTGCGCACCGAGACCGGCGTGCACCGCCTGGTTCGCAAGTCGCCCTTCGACGCCGGCAACCGCCGGCACACCTCGTTCGCCTCGGTGTTCGTCTCGCCCGAGATCGATGACGATATCAGCATCGATATCAATCCGGCCGACCTGAAGACGGATGTGTACCGCTCGTCAGGGGCTGGCGGACAACACGTCAACAAGACCGAGTCCGCGGTGCGCATCACGCACATGCCGACCGGCATCGTCGTGGCATGTCAGAATGAGCGCAGCCA
>DATNEN010000144.1:0-4609 GCA_035552975.1 Steroidobacteraceae bacterium | reverse complement strand
CGGATCCGGAACATCGATCCAGAACCTCAGGCCCTTGTCCCGCAGATGCCGGTAGAGATCGAAGTAGCTCACCCCCGGCTCGACGAGCGCGTAGGCGTACTCCTCGCTCACCTCGAGCACGCGGTTCATGCGCTTCAAGTCCAGCACTACACTGCCGGAATACACCGGGGATGAGCCGCCGTAGGCAAGGTTACGTCCGGTGGAGACCGTATACAGCGGGATCGCGAAGCGATTGGCGATCGCCAGCACTTCTTGAATCTGCTCGACGCTGTCGGGTGCCACGGCGGCCGAGGCGACTTTCTCCTCGGACTCGCCCCACAGCGGCGAATACGCATCCTTGTAGGTGGCCACCTCCTCGTCGCGAGAGATGACCCACTGCGAGCCGACGACGCCCGCGAACTGCTGCAGAGCCTTGGCAAAATCCGCCTCGCTCACGCCCGGAGGGGTTCTCATGCTGCATGACCCCGTGGTGTGGGCAGGCTGATCAGCCAATGAACCAGATCGGTTCCCGCGACGCTCTCGCGCATCGTCACTCGCATCCCCACGTCCCAGGAGAGGCGTTCGAGAACGAACAGGGATGACGCCGTCGTCAGACCGGCTATCGGCGCGGGTCCGCGCTTCCAACGCAACGACAGCTCGTTAAACCAAACGTGGGTAACGTCTCCGCGGATGGCACGCGTTACCCATCCGCGACCGAGCGCGTCGCTGGCAAACCTCCGGCCGGCTTCGAAGCGCTCATCGAATATCGCACGGTAGGGTGTGGGCAGGCGTGGATACAGTGCCGCTGGTAAGGCCGTAGCTGTCAGTGCGGCCGCACCTGCGCCCATGAACTGCCTACGCGTGACAGAGTAGTCCTGCAGCATTCTTCCCCCTCCGCAAGCCTGCGCGAGCGGCATGAGCCCGGGCGAAGTATAAGTCTACGAAACGACTCGAGCGGTAAGTGAGCCATTGCGCGCCCAAGCGGCGGACCGCGTGCCTCTCGCAGGCCTTGGAGGTGGAAGTGGCAGTACCACCCGCGCTCAGGGCGCAGGTGAGTGATCCGGGTGGTGGAACCCGCGTCGCCGCAGTGCATTTACAGTCGATTACAGTTGGATTGCAGGGGAGCTGCGGTGCGCGCGTACGTTTCATGGCTGGTGGCGGGCGCCGCTCTGTTGGGGCTCTGTGGCTGCGGTGGCGGGGACGGCGGGGAGGGTCCACCGCAGTTTGTCGCTCAGATTCTCAGCGATCCTACCTACGATGGCGATATCGAGCTGACCTCCGCGGGCACCTACGTCGTCACACAGGGAATGTCCCCAAGCGTCCAGACTGTGCTTTCAGGTATCGATCCCACCACGGGGAGCGAATTTCGTACGTTCCTGGACTTCCCGCTGAGCGGCGAGGGTGGCGTGCCGGGGGATGCCATCATCGACTCGGCGTTCCTCGAGTTCTTTGTCGACGATCTCAATCCACCGAGCGGCAGTCTGCCCGTTCGTGTGGAGCTGGTGGCGTTTCAGCCCCCGACCCTGCTGGAAACCGATTTCGATCGAAG
Source organism: Steroidobacteraceae bacterium (assembly GCA_035552975.1). Lineage (GTDB taxonomy): Bacteria > Pseudomonadota > Gammaproteobacteria > Steroidobacterales > Steroidobacteraceae > 13-2-20CM-66-19. The sequence goes on along the minus strand of DATNEN010000144.1, from coordinate 3,081 downwards.
CGCTCAGCCCGCGCTGGCGTCCGTTCTCGTCCAGGGCGATGTCACGCGCTCGGACATCGGCAACTTCGTCCCCGTCGATGTGACCCCCCTGATGATCAAAGCCCAGGAGCTGGGCCTCGTGGATTTTCAGGTTCGGGTCATGGAGGACCTCGGACCTCCCATTCTCACGCTCATGGTGGTCGATGACACCACGGGACCCGATCGTCGTGAGCGAGCGCCGCTGCTGACGGTCACCTATCAGTGAAAGCCCAGCCGTAACCGTGAGCCGATCGTCGTGTCAGCTCTCCTGTAGCGCAACGCAGATGGCTTCGATTTGAGGGTATCGGTTCCACAGCAGCCGCCGACCACATCGAGGTCAGGGAGCATTAGCCGAATGGCACGGTATTGCTCCGCGAACTCGAGCGCGTTGCCGGAGTCAAGCTCGGTGTCCACGTCGAGGTCCGGTCACTGCTTGATGTCGCCTTGCGATGAAGGTGTCGTGCGCGACACAGACATCCGGGAGAACACGCCGTCCCTGGCGATGGCATGCTTCAGCGCAGCCAGGATGTGTACGACGATGAGCGCCACGAATACGTACGACAGCACGACGTGCGTCGTGTTGAAAATCGAGTAGGTTTGCGCATCATCCACGCCCCACGGCGGCAGCGTCAGCACGTTGAACAGTTTCACACCGTACTTGCTGAAGTTGGAGGCGATGTAGCCGGAGAGCGGCATGCCGATCATGCACGCATAGAGGGCTGCATGACTCCACTGCGCGGCGTCACGCTCCCACGGGCGCATGAGTGCCGGCAGCGGTGGCGGCCGATGCGCCAGGCGCCAGGCGACTCTGGCAACGATCAGCACAGCCAGCGTCAGTCCCGTGGACTTGTGCAGGTTCACATAGAAGCCGCGTGCCGGCGTGCCGCGGGGAACGGAATCGAGAAACCAACCGAACGCGATCTGGCCAATCAGAGCAAGCGCGATCAGCCAGTGCAGGATGACCGCTACGGTCGTGTAATGTGTAGCTACCTGGTCGCGCAACTGCTTCATAGGCCCTATCTCCGTGTTACGCACGCGCCGCCGCCGTAGCCGGCGGGGACATTGGCCGCCCGACAACGATAGAATCGCGCACATGCCTTTCAAGGGGAATACATGAACAGCGGGCGGGGGTGTTTGGTGACGATGATGGCGGCCCCGAGCGCAGGACCGGTAGCTGCATAGCGGCCCTGCTGCCCGGTGAGATCCGCGTCGAGCCGGCTGCGAGCAGCCCGTCGGGCTCGCCGACTCAATAAAAAGAGGGGCGCCAGCGCCCGGGCGCCCCGCAATCGCGGCCCGCGCCAGCTCAGTCCGGCGGCGCGGTAGCGCAAGCGACCATCAGAAGAACGGGAAGCCGCCGTGAGCGTTGAATGCCGGCAGTCCGAACAGGAACGATGGGAACTGCTCGGGTGAGAAGAAGTCCGGGAACTGCTCCGTCACGAGCGGCTGCGCCACGTACTTCCAGCCCCGGCTCTGTGCCGTGCCGGCGGTTCCCAGCGCGTCCAGATCTCCCTGATCGAAGGCGAAGACAAAGATCTTGCTGGGATTGTCATACACGTGCGACGGCAGGTCATCGTCGAGCACGAAGCTGGCGAGGAAATCATTATCGCTCGACAGGTACAACGTGTGCTTCGTCTGCCCGTCGAGGCTGACATCCTGGCCGAAAGTGATGCCTTCCAGCTTCGCCGGCAGATCGACGCTCGGATCGAGGTGGTGATTCTTGATTACCTGCACGATGTCCAGGAATGGCACTTTCCTCAGCGCCACGGCCGTGGGATCGTTGGTCAGGAAGCTTGGATTACTGCTGACGTCGGCCACGCCCGGCCCCTCAATGTCCACCAGGTTCAGAACCTTGTAGCCGGCCGGACCGCCGCCCTCGAAGCCCTTGCCGTCGCGCTCGTCCACCAGGAACTGGTGATTGTTGAGGGCGAGGATCTCGCTGATGGTGGTGAACTTGCCGGGCTTGGTCTGGGCCAGCGGATACGCGTACTGCGCTTTGACGCTGCCGCTGGGAATGTCGATGGCCACGATGCGCGTGAACGCACCCCTGGCGCCGGTGCCCCCGTCCTGAATCAAGGCGCTCTGCAGCGCGACGACCAGCGTTCTGCCGTCAGGGGTGATGGCCAGGCCTTCCGCCCCCTTGTTGGCCACCCGCCCCTGCAGGCGCGTGTTGTTGACGTTCACGGTATCACTGCCGGAGTTGCCGGTTTCGGAGCCGGTCGTGGTGTTGGGAATCACCGCGAAGCTGTCCGGCAGGCGCAAGGAGCGGATGCGCGCTCCCGAGGCGCGGTCGAACTGATACACGTACGGCCCGTATTCGTCGGAGATGAACACCGACAGGCCGTTGTTCGAGATTTTGATGCTCTCCGGATCGAGGCGCGCATTGCCGGGATTGTTGGACAGGTTGGGAAACACTGCCGGCTTGGAGGGATCGTAGGCGAAGCCATCCGAGCGGCCCGTGAAGTAGAACCTGTGATTGAGGCCGTTCAGCGCCGGGGCGCCCGAGCCGATGGCCTTGCCCGTGTCGTCCAACAACGCACCCGCCTTGCCGTAGCTCAAAGGTGTCGGGCTCCACAGCAGCGTCGTGGCCCGCAGGGTCGGCGTGAGAATGAACGGCAGGCCGGCAACATCGAAGGGCGCCGTCAGACCGGGCACCGCGCTCGGGCTGGTGTTGCTGTCCTGAACGCCGGCATCCGATGGCGTGGCAGGCAGCAGCCGCAGGTTGAAGGTATGGAAGCGGTCGATGTAGGAGACCGTGCTGTCGATGCTGGAGGCCCACTCCAGGGCATTCGGACCGCGATCGGGCAGCAGCAGGAAGGTATCCCCGCCCGCATACGTGATGGACGATCCGACGCCGCCGAGCCGGTTGCCCGGGACGCCGTTCTCGAGGGGGCCCGCGGTCTGATTGCTCAGGTCCTCGTAAGTGGCCGGCAGGCTCGCACTGGCGATCAGATCGGGACCGGCGGCGTAGGCACTCAGGGCGGGCACGGCGGCCATCGCCGCGGCCATGAGAGTGCGGTTGACGAATTTGCGAATCATCGGATGCTCCTGGCGTTCTTGTCGGAA
>DATNEN010000143.1:0-19695 GCA_035552975.1 Steroidobacteraceae bacterium | reverse complement strand
AAACAACAGGCCGGTTAGCGTCATGAAAACAACAGCGGATCCTTTGATGAAGGAACTTCCTCTCCCTCAACCTGCCGCGAATGGAGATTTTCCCAAGCTCACGGACGGCGCGGAAAAGCTCTTGCGTCCGCAGGCGGCAGGATGGGACCCTTACGAGGTCTGGCGCACGCGCGTGAAAGCGATGCAGGACCTGGCGGCCGTCAAGAGCGGTCACGGGGCTTGAGCTTCGAAGCTGCGCCGATTTTTGCTCCCAGGCCGAGGGCTCGGATTTAGCGACCGTTAGGACTTCAGTTGTCTACTGCCGCGATAGAGCCTTCTCACTCGGTCGCACAAATTCCCCGGCGCGGCTGGTTGCGCCTGCGATTTTCACCTGAGCTCGAAGCGGAATTTCTTCTCAGCTATCGAGCAGCGGCGCGCCGCTGGGTGCGCCTCAGCATGCTCGTCGTGCTGTGTACTTCCCTCGGGTTCGCCGTCATCGATCACTGGGTCCTGATCGGACCGCATCTGCCGCAGGCGGACGTCGTGCGCTTCGGGCTGCAGTTGCCGCTGGTGATCATCATTCTCGTGATGACCACCGAAGAGTTTTATGGCCGGTGGTATCAACCCTCGATTCAGGTTGCCGCGCCGTTGTTCGGCATCGGCACCGTCGTCATGGCGATGCAGGCGACTCCGGAGCAGTTGCCCCTGGTCGCCGCACGGCTGCTGCTGGCGACGTTCTATTTCTACTCGATGCTGGGACTGACGCTCGGGGCGGCCTTCCGCACCAACGTGGTCCTCGTGAGCTGCTATGTGGCCGCGGCGCTGGCCGGTCACGTCGAGCACACCGTGGCCATCTACCAGACTTACGTGCTGCTTTGTGCGAACGTGATCGGCGGTGCGGGCTGTTATGCCTTGGAGCACGCCAATCGAGTCGCGTTCCTCGAGCGCCGCCGGCTCGCTGAGGTGGCGATGCACGACGGCCTGACCGGCCTGCTGAACCGCGCGGCACTGGATGAGCAGGTGCGTGCCTTGTGGCGGCATGCAGAGCGCGATCGCCTCCCGGTCTCGGTCGTGCTCATAGATATCGATCACTTCAAGGCCTACAACGATCGCTACGGACATCAAGCGGGCGACCGCTGTCTGCGGGAAGTGGCCGCGGCCGTGAAGCTCGCCGCCCGACGGCGCCCGCTGGACCTCGTGGCCCGATACGGCGGCGAAGAGATCATCGCAGTGCTGTTCGGCGCCGATAGCGCGCACGCCGAGGAAGTAGCCATCAGCGTCAGAGACGAGGTGACAAAGCTGCGTCTGGAGCACCTCGCCTCCCCCACCCGCCCGTACGTCACAGTCAGCGTCGGCGTTGCCACGCTGGGGCCCGGCGCGGAGTACTCCCATGCCGACGCGGTTCAGCTCGCCGACCGTGCGCTCTATGCAGCGAAGGCCGGGGGCCGGGATCGCTGGCTGGCGGTGCGGGACCAGGACCGCCAGGCGGGCTTTCTGCCGGACACCCCCGGCGCGGACGCAGTCCTGCAGAGCGCCAGCTGAGTCCCCCCAGCGGCCAGGGGCCCCCAGCCGGTCAATCTCCCCCCTGAGGCATTGACCCTCCGGGCTTCCTTGGGCCAAATACACGCTGCACCGCTCCGCTGAAGCGGACCTCCCACCGCGGGCGCCTGTTGTGCGCCGCTAGCCTCGGAGCCGATGCTCTCCAAACATGAATGCACTCTCGGTTCGCGGACTCACCAAAACGTACAAGAATGGCGTGCACGCCCTCAAAGGCATCGATCTCGATGTCGAGCAGGGCGACTTCTTCGCGCTGCTGGGCCCCAACGGGGCCGGCAAGACCACGCTGATCGGCATCGTCACCTCGCTCGTCAACAAGAGCTCGGGGGTGGCGACCGTGTTCGGCCACGACATCGACCGGGAGCTGGAGGTGGCCAAGTCCTGCATCGGCATCGTGCCGCAGGAGATCAACTTCAACATGTGGGAGACCCCGCACACCATCGTGGTCAATCAGGCGGGGTTCTATGGAATTCCCCGGCCGATTGCTCGTACGCGTGCCGAGAAATATCTCAAGCAGCTGCAGCTGTGGGACAAGCGGGACAAGATGTCGCGCAGCCTCTCGGGGGGAATGAAGCGCCGGCTCATGATCGCCCGGGCCCTCATGCACGAGCCGCGGCTGCTCATCCTGGACGAGCCGACCGCCGGAGTGGATATCGAGATTCGCCGCTCGATGTGGGAGTTCCTGCGCGAGATCAACATACAGGGCACCACCATCATCCTCACCACGCACTACCTGGAGGAAGCGGAGACGCTCTGCCGCAACATCGCCATCATCGACCGCGGCCTGATCGCGGAGCGCGATCGCATGAGCAGCCTGCTGCGGCGGCTGAACACCGAGATCTTCGTGCTGAACCTGCGTAACTCCCTCGAGGCGCTCCCCAGGCTCGAAGGTTATGTCGCGACGCTGGTCGACAACCATACGCTCGAGGTCGAAGTCTCCAAGGAGCAGAACCTCAATGACCTGTTCCAGCGCCTTTCGGCGCTGCGCATCGAGGTCTTGAGCATGCGCAACAAGGTCAATCGCCTCGAGGAGATTTTCATGCGGCTGGTGGAAGGCAAGGGCAACGGCACCGGCGCCGTCAGCCCCGCCGTTGCGGCGAGTGTCGCTTCCCCGGGAGGCCGCTCGTGATGGACACCGCAGTGCGTGAGTCAGCCGCGGAGCCCATGCACATGGGAGTCGTGCGCTGGATCGGCTACAAGACGATCGTCATCCGGGAGTACGGACGCATCATCCGCATCTGGGGCCAGACCATCGTGCCGGCGGCCGTGACGGCCACGCTGTACTTCGTGATCTTCGGCAACCTCATCGGGCGGCGCGTCGGGGCGATGGGCGGCTTCGACTACCGCCAGTACATCGCCCCCGGGTTGATCATGATGCAGGTGATCGGCAACTCGTACGGCAACGTGGTGTCCTCCTTCTTCGGAGCGAAGTTCGGCAAGCACATCGAGGAGATGCTCGTCTCGCCGCTCCCGAGCTGGGTCATCGTTGCCGGCTATGCGAGCGGCGGCCTGGTCAGGGGCCTCCTGGTGGGGGTGGCGGTCTCCGCGGTCTCGCTGATCTTCACCCACCTGCCGGTGATGCACCCGCTGGTCGTGTTGTTCGCCGTGGTGCTGACGTCAGTGACGTTCTCGCTCGGCGGATTCCTCAATGCGCTGTTCGCGAAGAACTTCGACCAGGTGAACTGGATTCCGACGTTCGTGCTGACACCCCTGAACTATTTCGGCGGTGTGTTTTATTCGATCACCATGCTCCCGACATGGGCGCAGCACGTGTCGTACGCCAACCCGATCCTGTACATGGTGAATGCGTTCCGCTTCGGCTTCCTCGGACAGTCGGACGTGAACATCGGGTTCGCGTTCGCGTTGATGATTGTCGCGCTGGCGGCGCTGTTCGGCTCGGCTGTGCTGCTGATGGAGCGAGGGTCCGGGATTCGCGATTGAGGGGGTTCCGCAGCGCGCTGTGGGCGCGCCGGCGGGGCCGGCCCCTGCACGGTGATCTGCCCGTTGAGCTCAAGACATAACAGGAGGTTTTGCAAGAAAACCTTCATCTGCGTGTCATGGGGCTGACGCGCGCCAGGCCGACCCTGACAGGCTGAGACACCTGTGGGACGACGGGCAGCAGATGAAAGCCACTGCTTTGAGCACGCTCCTGGCGCGCGCCGATGCGGCAGAGTTCGGCCTCTGCCGAACGCTCAATCGAGGCGCCTCCTTCCCCATTCCGCGCGCGGTGTTTCGCGTCGCGGGCCGCCTCGGCGACGGCGTCCTCTGGTACGTCCTCATCCTGACATTGCCGCTGCTCTACGGGCTGAGCGCGGTGCGGCCTGCGATCATCATGGCCGTCACGGGCATCCTGGGCCTCGCGCTCTACAAGGTGCTCAAGCGAGTGTTCGTCCGCGAGCGGCCGTTCATCACGCATTCGGCCATCGACCTCGCAGCGGCCCCGTTGGATCGCTACAGCTTCCCCTCGGGTCACACGCTGCACGCGGTGTCCTTCGCCTGGCAGCTCACGGCGCACTTTCCTGGGCTCGGCTGGCTCGTGGTTCCTCTGGCGTGCCTGATCGCCGCCTCGCGTGTGGTTCTCGGACTGCACTATCCGACGGACGTCATCGCCGGCGCGGCGGTGGGGGCGCTGCTGGCTGCCCTGGGCTTGTCTGTGTAAGCCTTGCGCGTTCTCTTTATCTCCGACGTTTACTTTCCCCGCGTCAACGGCGTCTCCACTTCCATTCGTACCTTTCGCGAGGATCTCGCGGACTGTGGCATCCAGACGCTGCTGGTGGCGCCCGACTATGCGGTTGCGGGCGGCGAGGCGACCGACCTTCCAGTGGCGCGCGTCGCCTCGGCGCGCGTTCCGGGCGACCCTGAAGACCGCAGGATGCGCTGGGGGAAACTGAACCGCCTGCTCGAGAGCGGCCGATTCAAGGACGTGGAGTTGCTGCACATCCACACTCCGTTCATCGCTCACTACGCCGGCGTGCGTTTCGCGAAGCGCATGAGCATCCCGTGTGTGGCGACCTATCACACGTTCTTCGAGGAGTACCTGCATCACTATGTTCCGGTACTGCCGCGACGGATCGGCAAATCGCTCGCTCGGGCGTTCACCCGCTCGCAGTGCGCCGACGTGCAGGCTCTGATTGCCCCCTCCGAGCCCATGCGCGACGTCCTGCTGGAGTATGGGATCTCCACGCCCATTCACATTCTTCCCACCGGTTTGCCCGCCGATCGCTTCCGCCAGGGCGACGGCGCGCGCTTCCGTGCCCAGGCAGGGTTGCCTGCCGACCGCCCGTTACTCACTTATATCGGCCGGGTGGCTCACGAGAAGAACATCGAGTTCCTGGTGCGCGTGTTTGCCGAAGTGCGCAAGGCAGTTCCGGATGCGATGCTGGTCATCGCCGGGGAGGGGCCGGCTCGCGAGTCGCTCAGGCTTGCGGTGCAGCGGTCGGGGTGGGAGCGCGAGGTCCACTTCGTCGGCTATCTCGACCGCCACAGCGCGTTGCTGGACTGCTATGCCGCTGCGAACGTGTTCGTGTTTGCCTCCCGCACCGAGACACAAGGCCTCGTGCTGCTGGAGGCGATGGCGCAGGGAGCACCCGTGGTATCGACGGCTGAGTTGGGGACTCGCTCCATCCTGAAGCCCGGCTGCGGCGCGCTCATCGCCCCCGAGGATGAGCGTGAGTTCGGCTCCGCGGTGACCCGCGTTCTGCAGGACCCGGGCTTGCAGAGGGACCTGGCCGACCGGGGCCGTGCCTATGCACGCAACTGGTCCTCGGCGGTGATGGCTCGCCGCCTGTCAGATCTTTACTTCACGTTGCGCGCGCAGGATCTTCGCGCCAGCGACGCGCGAGTCTCCTCATAACCGCCTTCGTCCGCTGCAATCCGCGGCGTCGCCTCACCGCGACAACACTCCAAGCCCCCGGGGTTCTGCGCTACACTCGAACGTCGCAGTGATTGTGCGGATGTTTGGAGCGGAGCATGGGGGCGAAGCGCGCACTCATCGTCGATGACTCCAGGTCGGCCCGGTTGTTTCTGGCACGCATGCTGGAAAGGTACGAGATCGACGTCGACAACGCGGAGACGGCCGAGGCCGCCATCGAATATCTCACCAGCCACCGTCCGGATGTGATCTTCATGGACCACCTGATGCCGGGCATGGACGGCTTTCAGGCGGTGCAGGCCATCAAGAACAATCCGCGCACCGCGACTATCCCGATCATGATGTACACCTCCCAGGAAGGGGAGCTGTATCTCGGCCAGGCGCGCGCGCTGGGCGCGGTGGGCGTGCTTCCCAAACAGATCAAGCCCACCGACGTCTCCAAGGTTCTCTATCAGCTGCATCTTGTCCCCGACAGGCGTACGTCCGAGCAGACCTCCTTCCGCCCCATCGGTGTTGTGCAGCAGGAGGAGACCCCTGAGGGGGCCGTCACGCCCTCTGCGCCGAGGGTGCTGACAGAGACTTCGCTGCGCGAGCAATTCGCAGAGCTGCGACGCGCCCTGGTAGCTGGAATCGACACGCAGACCGACCGGATCACAGCCGAGGTGCGGGCGCTGCTGCTCGAGGCCCTGCCCCCGGCCGCGGAATCGGCCACGCAGAGAGGGCCGCGGCCGTGGGGATGGCTGGTCGCCAGCGTCGCCCTGGTAATTGCCCTGGCCAGCACAGGGTTGTGGTGGCGGGACCTCTCGGTGTTGCGTGCGATGGCCAAGGACGTGGAGCAGCTTCGGGTCGAGGTCGCTCAGCGTGACGCTGCAGAGTCGGCCGCACGGGTCGCTGCAGCGGCGCGGGCGGGAGCTCCCGCCTCAGACGACAGCGCCGCAGCCGCCGATTCCGGGACTGCCGGGCCCGCCGTGACCACGGCCTCAGCCTCCTTACCGGCGCCAGGGCCGACTCGCGTTTCGGCCTTGCAGCCCGACGGCAAGCCCCTGGTCCTGACCGTCCCCTATGGCGCCGATGCGTTGGGGGGGTCCCGGCTGGAGGTGATCCGTCAGCTCCTGGATCGGCTGACGCGCCAGGCCGGCGGGGGCCTGGTGGATATCAAGACGTATCCGGGGCGTTTCTGTCTGATGGGTAATCCGACGGACGGGTATTCGGTCGCCCCGGACGAGGCGCCGGCCTCCAGGTGCGACCTGGTGGGCAACCCGTCGGACGAGGCTTTATCACCGGCGCAGCGGACGCCGCTGGCTTTCGCTAATCTGGTGGGTAGCGTACGCAATGCCAGCCATGGAAACATCGACGTCCAGGTCGCCAATGGCGACGCCGCAGCTACGGCTATGCCTTACCCGCAGGCATCGGCCGAGCTCACCGCGGGCGAATGGAACCGAGCCGCCGCCGCCAACAACCGAATCGAGATCCGCCTGCACTGACGGGCGCGTCGCTGCCCGTGCGCGCGCAGTCTGAAGAGTTCCAGCCGCCTGGCTGGCTGCGCAACAGCCATCTACAGTCGATGCTCGCGAGCATGACCGTGCGCCGTGGGCCTGTCGTCCGGCGTGCCGCGCCGGTCGTTGCCGCCGAGCGCCAGATGCTGCTGGACTGCGGCGACGGCGTGCGCCTGCAATGCTTCCGTTCGACCCCGCCCGGCTGCTCTGGAACTCCGGCCGTGCTGCTGCACGGGTGGGAGGGAAGCGCCGAGTCCCTCTATGTGCTGTCACTCGCGCAGCAGCTCTTCGAGAGCGGCTTCGATGTCGTGCGCCTGAACCTGCGCGATCACGGGGCCACGCACCACCTCAATCGCGAGCTGTTCCACTCCTGCCGCCTGCCCGAAGTCATCGGCGCGATGCGCAGCCTCCAGGGCCTGTTTCCCGGCAAGCTCATGTACCTGGTGGGGTTCTCGCTCGGCGGCAACTTCCTGCTGCGCGTGGCGACCGATACCGCCGGGGATCCGAGCCTGCGCATCGGCAAAGTCATCGCCGTCTCCCCGGTGCTCGATCCGGGGGCGACGCTGATCGCGCTGGAACGCGGAATTCCCGGCTACCAGCTGTATTTCATCCGCAAGTGGATGAGCTCGTTGCTCAAGAAGCAGGCGGCCTGGCCGGCGGACTACGACTTCGGGCACTTCGGCAAGTTCACCAACCTGCGGCGCATGACCGCGGACCTGATCCGCCATTTCACCGAGTACCCGACGCTGGATGACTATCTCAACGGGTACTCGATTACCGGCGACCGGCTCGCCGGCCTCGACGTTCCGGCGAGCATCATTACCTCCCTGGACGACCCGATCATTCCCGCGCACAGCATCGAGGGCCTCGCGCATCCTCCCAGTCTGCAGCTCGTCGTAACCCGCTGGGGCGGCCACTGCGGGTTCCTGGAGCGGCTCACCGGTCCGACCTGGATCGAGCGACGTATCGTGGCGGAGCTGCAGGAGGCTGTCGCGGAGGGAGGGAGGTAGTCAGGGCGCCCCCGGCGCGACTGCGCTTCGCTTCGTCCGCGGCGCGCTTGCCGCGCGCCTGGGACCCACGGTGGCTTCATTACTTGTCCATGAGCAGGTGGATGTTCGAAGAGAGAGCGTGCAGCGCGGGAGTGCTCGCGCGACACGGCCGAAGGGCTTACTTTGCGTCGCCTGGACGGGCGCCGTCGGTCAGGGAGTGTGCGCACTGCGCGTTTGTTGGTGCGTGAGTGGGAGAGTACCCGGAGAGTGTGGCGAAGCGCCGGTGCCGGCGCGCGGGCTACCGCGCCTCGCAAGTAACCTCGTCGCGAGCCTCAAGCGCCTCAGGGGGCGAGGCGCGCTAACGCCCGCGCGCCGCGCCCGTCAAGGGCGGCGCAAAGTAAGCCCTTCGCCCGCGCCGCTGGGCCTGCACTGAGCTAAGCGTACGTTGCGACGCGCGCATGGGCTAGCCGTTCTTGCTGCCCGGCGTCGCAATGCGTACCACTGGGCCGCGGCAGGCTCGGGGTCGACGAGCCTCGTCTGCGGTGCCATATCCCGTTGAATCGTCACCGAAAAATTCCAGTTGCCATATATCCATAGTATGGATATTTTATGGACATGACCATGCACATCAATCTGTCTCCGGAGATGGAGAACTACATCAAAGGCAAGGTGGCGGGTGGGTTTTACGGCAACGCCACTGAGGTCATTCGCGACGCGATCCGCCGCATGCAGGCCGAGGAGGATCGCATCGCCGCTTTTCGCCGGGCCGTCGCCGAGGGCGAAGCGCAGCTTGATCGCGGTGAAGGGACCGGGTACAGCCGTGGGCGCATGAACAAGCTTGCGGACACCGCGCGCAAGAATCTCGGACGCGGTAAGCCCATTGACCCGGACGTCATCCCCTGAATATCGGCTCGTCCTTTCGCCCAAGGCAGAGCAGGACATTGAAAACATCCTGCGCTACACGGGCGAAGAATGGGGGGAGAAGCAAATTGCGATTTATCGCGACAAGCTCGCCGGCGCGTTGGAGGCTCTTCTAGCCAATCCCGCGAGGGGGCATGCCAGCGCGGAATTGCCCGAGACGCATCGCATCTACCCTGTCGGCTCACACGTGATCGTCTATCGTGTTCGAGCCGACATCATCGGCATCATTCGCATTCTGCACAACCGCATGAGCCTGCCCTTGAACGTGTGACGCGCTGAGCCAATGACACACACGGGAGCGTTCGAGGGCGGAAGTTCTTGTCACATGCCACGGATGACAGCGCGCAAGGAGGATCCCGCGAACACTGCATCTTCGAGCAGAGCGCTGAGGAGCGGCGCGAACAGAAACGATCTGTGAGAGTGAATCGCCCTGCGGATACAATGACTCATCGGTCGCCCGGAGGCGGCAGCGGGTGTGTTGCGTCCATCGAGCCATCGGCGGAAGAGCCTGCTTTCGCAGCGCCGCCCGCGGCGTGCGCGAGCATCGCTTCACTCAGTGAGCGAACCTGGCGGGTCACGACGAAGTCCGCTCCGCGCTCTGCCAGCGACAGCGCCTCCTCCAGCGAGCCGATCTCGTAGATCGCCCAACGCCACGGACCGCGCCGCAGAGGCGCCGTCTGGGTCAGGAAGGTGCGGTCGCAAAAGAGGTAGTCCGGCAGCAGGGCCTCGTACTTGAGGCGAGTGTGATCGTCGTACGCCGGGAGCACCCAAGCCGTCGGGCACGTGCCCATCGTGCGTGCCGCGTGGACGGCCGTAAGATCAGCAGACGCCAGGATGCAACGCGAGCGGAAAGGTTTCAGCGTGTGCAGGACGCGCGCGACCGTCTGCTCGTGGCCGAATCGCCCGAGGCTGTGGCGCCCGATGATGATGAAAACAGTGATTTCCGGTCGCCCGGCCAGCAGTCCCAACGCCGTCGCCAGGGTCGGCATCCGTGTTCCGCGGAACTGCTCGCCGAGGCGCTCGATCTCTCCGGCCTCCATTTGCTCGAGCTCTGCAGCCGTGGCGGTTGCTCTGCCGCTGCGGACGAGCTCCTGGTCGCGGCACACCATGGGCGTCCCGTCTGTCGACAGGTGCACGTCGATCTCGATGAAACGCGCACCGAGCGCAATCGCGGAGCGCAGCGACGGTAGTGTGTTCTCCGGAAATTCCGCGGAGTTTCCGCGACGGGCGACCAGATGTAGCAGTCGCATGAATGAGAACGCCCGGCGGCTCTTGACCTAGCGCCGCCGCTCGTCGAATTGCACGACCGGCTCGCCGCTGGTGACGGTGACGTCGCCTTCGATCACCGCTCCTTTGGCGATGGCGATGCTGCGCGCCACGACGTCGGCGCGGATGATGGCGGTCGCACCGATCTCGATCTTCTCCTCGATCACCAGTTTGCCGGTGACGCGGCCCGCGATGACGGCGGACTGGGCATGGACTTCGCCCTCCCAGCTCGATTTGACTGCCATGCTGAGCATGCCGGTCACCTTGCCATCGCCACGGATGCTCCCGCAGACCACGAGCGCTCCGGGGGTCTCGAGGTCGCCGGTCAGCCGGCACCCCTCGGCCACGAAAGTCGGAGAAGTCCCGATCTGGTCGATCAGCCGGCGCCTCGGTGATTCAGTCATCTCTCGCTCCGTCTGCGGCGCTCTGCCGCGCTCGCGGTAGCCCTAGTCTAATTGCACCAAGTCGCCCACGGCCCCCGAAGGACCCGCGCTTTGTGCTCGCGACCCGAAATGGGCCGGCCCCCTGCGAGCCGGGCGAAAAGCGGGGTTTTCGCCCGCTAGAATAGCCGGCGAGGTGGGCCTGAAGGGGCAGACAATGATCACAGTCCGCGCACGAAGTATTGCCACGGCAGCGCTGCTGCTGGTGGCAACGCTGGCCGGCATGGCCGCCTGCAGCCGCGAGCAGCAGGACTGGCGGGCCGCCGAGAGCGCGGACACCCTGGAATCCTACGGCCAATTCATCGAGCGACATCCGGACAGCGAGCTGGTCAAGGAGGCGCACGCTCGGGTGTCCCAGCTTGGCGAAGATCTCGACTGGAAAGAGGCTGAGAAAACCGATACGGCCGAGGCGTACCTGCAGTTCCTCGCAAAGCACCCCACTGGCAAATGGGCGCAGGAGGCGCGCATTCACGCGCAGAACTTCGCACTGGTAGCCACGACGCAAGGGCAATCAACGGCCGCAGGTGCGGCACCTGCGGGCGCGTCGCCGGCTTCGAGCCCGGCTCCGGTGATCGCGACGCGCGCCGGGCCAGCCGTTGGCCCAGTGCTCACTTCGACCACGGCGCCGGGTGTCTACGGCATCCAACTCGGCGCCTTTACCTCCGAGGATCGGGCCAACGCCGAGTGGCGCGTGCTACAGGAGCGCTTCGCGGAGCAACTGCAGGGCCTTGCACCGCAGGTCGTGTCTGCAGAAACGACTTCCGGGCGGGTGTTTCGCCTGCAGGCACTCGCAGGCGATGAGTCGCGCGCTCGCCTCATCTGCGAGCAGCTGCAGCAGCGCTCGCAGGGATGTGTGCCCGTCGTCCCACATTGACCCGCCACGCCCTCGCCGGACGAGCTCCGGTACAAAGGTGACAATTTTCGTCACCTTCCAGGACGGTCTCTTTATCTCATAAGTCACTGTTTTTATTAGCATCGAATCGCTGGCACAGCCTTTGCTCTAGATCCTGCATTGCGAACAACTTCCCCGGTGTTCGCTGTTGAACGCCGCGAAGCGACTTCCCCCGCCCGCGGCGTTTTTTTATGACCGACCTCCGGGGGTTATCCGCCCTATTGCGGCTCTATCGGACACTTCCGACGGCTCCATCGCTGCGGAGAACGGTTGGCCGACGCACAGGGATTCCCCCTGTCAAGACCCCGAAAGAGGGCCCGGCTCGCCGGATCGGGCTTAACACATTGAAAAGCAATCGGTAATTCGCTTCCTGGGGCGCTTGAAGGGGTGTCCGGCCGGCACCATTGTCGGGCCTTGCCCGTTACACTGACTGCGGCATGAGCACGCCCATCGCCTCGCTATACCTGACGCTCGGGTCGGTGTCCGCTGCCGCGGCATCGCCGCCTGGCTGCGTGCCCGGCAGGAATGCGGTGCGCGCGATCACGCTGACCAATGGGATGAAGGTCATCGTCTGGCCCGTGCAGAACATCCCGAGCGTGGCGCTGTACAACTGGGTGCGCGCCGGCAGCCGCAACGAGGCTCCCGGGATCACCGGGCTCGCACATTTTTTCGAGCACATGATGTTCAACGGCACCACGCGCCGTGGACCGGGTGAGTTCGATGAGCTGATGGAAGCTCAGGGCGGCTCCAACAACGCCTTCACCAGCGATGATGTGACCGTCTATCAGGATTGGTTTCCGCGTGACGCGCTGGATCTGGTGCTCGAGCTGGAATCCGATCGCATCGCCAATCTGGCGTTCGTGCCGAAAGTGATCGAAAGCGAGCGCGGCGTGGTGTACTCCGAGCGCCGCCTGCGAGTGGAGGACAACAGCCAGGGACTGCTCTCCGAGCAAGTGCAGGCGGCCGCTTTCGTGGCCCACCCCTATCACTTCCCGACCATCGGGTGGCCGTCCGACATCCAGTCGTGGCGGATCGAGGACCTGCAGAAATTCTTCAAGACCCACTACGCGCCCAACAACCTGACGCTGGTGCTTGCGGGAGATCTCGTTCCGGATCGAGTCTTCGCGCTGGCACGCAAGTATTTCGATGCGATTCCCCGGCAGTCGCCTCCCGAGCCCGTGCGCACCCGAGAGCCAGAGCAGCTGGGCGAGCGGCGTGTCGTGGTGAGCCGCAAGGCGCAAACCCCGCTGCTGCAGTATGCGTACAAGGCGCCAGCCGCGGCCGATGAGCGCGCGCCCGCGGTTACCCTGCTGCTGTCGATTCTCATCGACGGGGACGCCTCGCGCCTGCACCGGCTGCTCGTGGAGCAGCAGAAAGTCGCGATCGAAATCGGCGGCAATTGGCAGGAAGGCTTCGATCCGGGGTTGTTCTGGCTGTATCTGACCCTGCCGGAGGGCTCCGATCCGGCCAGCGTGCAGCAGATTCTGGATCGCGAGCTGGACAACGTCGTCATCCAGGGAGTCAGCGACCAGGAGCTCGCGCGGGCGAAGAATCTGATCGAGTCGGGATTCTGGAAGAAGCTCGCGACGATCGACGGCAAGGCGCAGCTGCTGGGCGAATATGAAGTGTTCCACGGCGACTGGCTCAAGCTGTTCGACGCTCCGGCGCAGGTCGCGCGAGTGACTCGTGAGCAGGTGCAGGCAGTTGCCCGGGAAATTCTCGATCGACGCAAGCGGACGGTCGGAGTGCTGATGCCGGAGGACGCTGCGGAGCACGATTCGAGCGACACCGAGTGGCCCCTGGCCGACGCCGGCCTGAGGGGGATGTAGGTGTACGCCTGGGTCAGTTCCTTCTTGCCGCCTGGGTGTCGACCGTCATGGTTGCCCCGCTAGGCTCCGGCGTCGCGTTCGCCGCGGGCCTCTTCGAGGGCGTGCGCGTGCCGGCGCATGAGCGGATCGTGTTGCCCAACGGCCTGACGCTGGTCATCGTGCCCAGGCGCGACGTGCCGCTGGTTGCCTTCAATGCCGTACTGCGCGGCGGCGAGCTGGGAAATACGCTGGGGAAAGCCGGCGTCGCCTCGCTGGTCGCGGGATTGCTGGAGAAGGGCGCCGGTGAGCGCAGCGCGTTCCAGTTCGCGGATGCCGTCGAAGGGGTGGGAGGCAGCTTCGGCGCGGGTGCGGGACCGGAGTCGATCACGATCCGCGGCCAGTTCCTGGCGCGCGATCAGCCCTTGCTGCTGCAGCTCCTCGGCGATGCGTTGCTGCGGCCGCGCTTCGATGCGGACGAGCTGCAGAAGCTGCGCGCCCGGCAGATCGAGTTGATCAAGGCAGCGAAGGACTCCGACCCTTCCGAGCTCATTGGCACCTACGGCCACGCGTTCCTATTCGGCGCGCATCCGTATGGCCGCCCGGTGATCGGCAACGAGTCCTCCCTTGCGCAGATCACTCGCACTGACGTGCTCGATTACTACCACGGACAGTTTGGCGCCGATCGCCTGACGCTGGTGTTCGCAGGCGACGTCGACACGGACCTGCTGAAGCACGCCGTGACAAAGATGTTCGGCGAATGGAGCAAAGCGCCGAGCCCGCCCGCACCGCTGACACCTCCAGCCCGAGTGCGCGAGCGCCGAGTGCTGCTGATCGATTCCCCCGGGTCAGTACAGACCTACTTCTGGATCGGCAACGTCGGTGTCGATCGCCGCTACACCGGTCGCGCCGCCCTGGATCTGGTGAACACGCTGTACGGCGGGCGCTTCACCTCGATCCTGAACACTGAGCTGCGCATCAAATCCGGGCTGTCGTATGGCGCGCGCTCCGGATTCACGCGCGGCACCGTTGCCGGCGAGTTCGCGATTCGCTCTTTTGCGCAGACCGAGAATACCGGCAAAGCCATCGACCTGGCGCTGCGCACGCTCACGCGCCTGAAGCAGGAGGGCATCGCGGCCGAGATGTTGGAGTCGGCGCGCGCCTACGTACTGGGCCAGTACCCCCTGGAGTTCGAGACGGCGGCCGACTGGGCGGCGGCGATGGGCGAGATCGAGCTGTACGGCGTCGGGCCCGCCTACATCGATAACTATGGGGCGGAGCTGCGGCGTGTGAGCGTGAGGGACGCGCGCGTCGTGATCGACCAGGCTTTCCCAAATGCCGACAGTCTCGCAATCGTCCTCATCGGTGACGCGGCGAAGATCCGCGAGCAAGTCAGCGGCTACGGGCCGATCACAGAGATTCCGCTCACCGATCCTGCGTTCGACAGCATCCATTAGCTGTTGCCGCACGGTGCGCAGGCATGCCCGAGCTGCCGGATATCACGGTCTACATAGATGCTCTGCGGCAGCGTGTCCTCGGGGCTCGACTGCAGTCGACGCGCATCACCCACCCTTTTCTGCTGCGCACGTTCGATCCGGGAATCGACTCCCTGTACAGGCGGCGCGTGCTCGCGATCGAACGCGTGGGCAAGCGCATTGCTTTTGGGTTCGAGGGCGATCACTGGCTGGTGATACACCTGATGATCGCGGGGCGATTGCACTGGCTGGCTCCGGGAGCGGCAGCCAAGCGCACGGCGCTCGCCTCCTTCGTCTTCGACACGGGTACGTTGACGCTGACTGAAGCCGGGACCAAACGCCGTGCGTCCCTGTCGGTGTTTGCCACCCGGGAGCAGCTTGCTCGGCACGATCCGGGCGGCCTGGAGGTGCTCCCGGCCACGTTCGAGGAGTTTCGGACGCGGCTGCTGAGCGAGAATCACACCCTCAAGCGGGCACTCACCGACCCGCGCACGTTCAGCGGCATCGGCAACGCGTACTCGGACGAGATACTGCATCGAGCCCAGCTGTCACCGGTCGCTCTCACACAGAAGCTCGACGAGCCTGCCGCAAGGCGTTTGTACGAAGCGGTGCAGAACGTACTGCTCGAATGGACGACCCGCTTGCGAACGCACACCGGCGCGGAGTTCCCGGAGAAGGTCACCGCATTCCGTCCGGAGATGACCGTGCATGGCCGCTTCGGCAAGCCCTGCCCGGTGTGTGGCACGGCGGTGCAGCGAATCCGCTATGCCGAGAACGAAACCAACTACTGCCCGCGTTGCCAGACCGGCGGCCGCGTACTCGCGGACCGCTCGCTGTCACGGTTGTTGAAGGACGACTGGCCACGGACGATCGAGGAGCTGGAGGCGGGCAAGGCGTAGGCTGCGGTGGCCAAGCCACAGCGGCCACGGCCAGCGACTCCGGCCACGCCGGCGCCCGCCGGAACGGATCCAACGCGGGCGACGGAACCGAGCCCCGGTCACGCTCCGTCGCCCGCGTCCTTTGCTGCAGCCTCTTTACCTGTGCGGCAGCGCCGACACCTGCGCGACCGTGTTCTGGTGCTGCGGGCTGTTCAGCGCGCCGATGTTTTGCGACACGACCGCAGTCCCCGGAGCCGCCGAGCCGGCCTTGGAGAGATCGCGATGCGCAGCCGCGTTGTCGTGCGACAGCCATTCCAGCACCGAGCGGTTCGAGTAGGCGATCGCCAGGGTCTCGGAGAGCCGCTGTTGATCCCACAGCTGCGTAGGTCCGAGGTTCCGTCGATCAGCCCGTGCGCTACTGACTGCCGTGTCGCACGCTTTCTGTGCGGCATCGAACTGGGCGCTCATGGTGTAGGCGACGCATTGGTTCGTGGCAACGGGTGTGTCCGTCGACTCGGCGCGCAGCGTTTCCTGGATCGCGGCCTGGTAATTGCCGTCTACGATATTCTCACCGCCCGGTGCCTGGGCGAATGCCGTCATGACGAACTTGTTGGGTTGATCGGCGCCTTGCGCCGCTGAGCCGGCCAGCAGCGCGCCCCCTTGCATGGCGCCCAGAATCGCGAGGCGCAGCACACGCATCGGCTTGCAACTGTTACGGCTGGTGAACATGATTGCGGTCTCCTTCTGTGGTTGCCCGTTTTCCTCACGAGCAGCACCACGATAAGAAAAGCAACCGACGGCGACAAACGAAGAAATTTGGATTGATGGGTGAAATCCGGGGGTAAGCCCGAGAAGCCGGCAGAAGTGTGCCGCGAGCCTCAGAAGCGTGCAGCAAACGTAAGAAGTGTGCGTTTCGGGTGCACCGCCACGCCTGCGTTCACAGGCATGCCTGAGCCACGGCGGGCCCGTTCACGGGCGCGCAGCGAATTGCGCCAGCGTCCAGTGCGTCAGCGCGCGAACCGCCGGCTTGTCCGCGTCCCTGGGCCGGCTGACCAGAAAGTACGTGTCGCGTGTTTCCAGCTCGACGGAAAAGATCCGCACCAACGCCCCGGAGCGAAACCAGGAATCACACAGGACCGACGGCACGAGCGCCACGCCAACGCCGCGCTCGGCGGCGCGTACCACGGCCGACATCGTGTCCAGCTCGATCACGTTCCTCGGCTCTGGATTCACCAGTCCGATCTCCTGAGCCCAGTGGGTCCATGCAAACGGGCGAGCCCGGTGCACGATCAGCGGCATCTGACCGAACACATCGCTCCCGAGGCGCGCGACGGCGGCCGCATGCTCCTGCGCGCACGCGGCAGTGAGCGACAGAGAAAGCAAGCGCGCCGATCTCAATCCCTGCGGGACTTCATCGGACAGCAGAATCGAGACGTCGGCCGTCGGCGGATGGATCGCGGGCCGGGGGTCACGCGTGTCGATCTGGATGTCGATGTCAGGATGGGCGGCGCAGAAGCCTGCGAGGCGGGGAATGAACAACTCGCTGGCGAAGAACGGAGGCAGCAGTACGCGCAGCGTCACTCTGCCGGCGCGCCTCGCGACCTGCGTGAGGCTGCGATCGAGAGCCTGCAGCAGCGGCTCCAACTCACCCAGGAGCGCGTGGCCGGCGGTCGTGAGATCGAGTGCTCGAGTCTTGCGCTCGAACAGCCGTACGCCGAGCGCACCTTCCAGCTCTTTCATCTGGTGGCTCACCGCGGAGGGTGTCAGGAACAACTCATCGGCGGCGGACTTGAAGCTGCGGCGGCGCGCAGCGACACAGAACGCTCTCAGGCTCCTGAGCGGCGGAGGGCGGGACAAGTGCATCGGCGGGCGTCAACCTGGAGCTCCGGGGTGCCTCGAGGTTTGCAATAACCGTGCCCTTGGGTCACGCACCGGCCCGGTGCATCGGAGCCCCCTGTGCTAGCGGTGTGCCAGCGGGAATGCCTGCGCGGTCGCCGAGGAATGCCGCAGCGCATCGGCAGGAGTGGGACCGTCGTCCATCAGCTCCGTTGCAACACAGTGTCCAGCCAGCGCTCGAGGGCTGCGCCGTTCACGGCACCGGATTGCCGAGCGATCTCGCGACCCTCCCGGAACAGGATCAGCGTCGGGATGCTGCGGATATTGAACCGGCCGGCGATATCCGACTGCTCGTCGGTGTTGAGCTTCGCCACCTGTAGCCGGCTGGCGCGCTGTTGCGCCAGCTGGTCGAGCACGGGCGCCATCATGCGGCAGGGGCCACACCAGGGCGCCCAGAAGTCCACGAGCACGGGCAGGCTGCTGCGTCCGGTGTGCAGTGGGAAGGAGGCGCCATCGAGCGCGACCGGCCTACCGGGAAGCAGCTCGGACTTGCAGCGGGAGCAGCGGGGATGGTCGGCGAGGCGAGCGGAGGGTACGCGCACGATCGCGTGACATTCCGGGCACACGACGAGACTAGAATCCGCGACAGCGTCTGGGTGAGTGCTCATGGGTACTCGGAATCTGCGAGCCGACCAGCAGGGGATCTGGGGTCCCCCTGCGGTGCTTTCAAGCTCTTGCGTTGGGTGGGAGATGCCCCCATCTCCCACGGCGCGCGACTCGACTCCACCCATCGGGTGACCCCAAACTAAGGCATTCATGGAATACCGGGACTATTACCAGATACTCGGCGTGACCCGTACGGCGACGGCGGACGAGATCAAGAAGTCGTACCGCCGCCTGGCGCGCAAGTTTCACCCGGACGTCAGCAAGGAGGCGAACGCCGAGCAGAAATTCAAGGAGGTCCAGGAGGCCTACGAGGTCCTCAAGGACCCCGAGAAACGCGCGGCCTACGATCAGCTCGGCAGCGACTGGAAGTCCGGCCAGCAGTTTCGGCCGCCGCCGGGGTGGGCCGAAGGGTTCGAGTTCCGCGGCTCTCCGGGTGCGGGTGGCTTCCGGCAGACCTATGAGGAGGAGGGCGGATTCAGCGACTTCTTCTCCTCGTTGTTCGGCGGCGCGTCGCCTTTTGCCGGTGCCGCGGGCACCCGTTCGCCGCGCAGCCGCGCAGGGCGCGATCATCATGCGCGGCTGGACCTCGATCTGGAGGAAGCCTATCGAGGGGGCACGCGTACGCTCGATCTGAAGCGTCCGGAGCTCAAGCCCGATGGAACACTCGAGCTGCGTGCGCACACCGTCAGAGTGACGATTCCCGCGGGCGTCACCGAGGGTCAGCAGATCCGGCTCGCAGGCCAAGGCGAGGCCTCCACGAGCGGCGGCCGTGCAGGGGATCTGTACCTGGAGGCGCACATCCGGCCGCACCGGCTGTTTCAGCTCGAAGGGCGCGACGTGACACTGACGTTGCCGATTGCGCCGTGGGAGGCAGCTCTCGGGGCCACCGTCCCGGTTCCAACGCTGGCGGGCAGCGTGGAGATGCGCATTCCAGCGGGCTCTCAGTCGGGACAGAAACTGCGGTTGCGCGGCCGTGGCTTGCCGGGCTCGCAGCCAGGGGATCAATACGTCCTGTTGAAGATCGTCGTGCCACCGGCGCAGTCGCCCGAAGCGCGTGCCGTCTACGAGGAAATGCAGCGGGTCATGCCGTTCGATCCGCGCGCCGGACTGGTTTGATTGGCGAAAATTTCCTGCGGAAATTTTCGCGGAATGTTGGCCCTCAGCTAGCCCATGCGGCCGGCAAAAAGCGTGGTTTTTGCCGGCGTGCTCACCCTCCGCGGAAATTTTCGCGGAATGTTGGCCCTCAGCCAGCCCATGCGGCCGGCAAAAAGCGTGGTTTTTGCCGGCGTGCTGATCCTCCACCGTCGGTGCTGACTGCGCTTACTGGCCAAACGTTGCGCCGCCGCTCTCCAGGTACGCGCGCTCCTCCGGGGTGCTGTCGCGGGCGAGTGCCACGTTGCGGGAAGGAAAGCGACCGAAGCGCCGGATGACATCCCGGTGATCTTCGGCGGATTCGACCGACCCCTGACACACCTGGCGTAAATCCTCCGGCGCTTCGCTCAGCAGCCGCCGGTACGCCGCGACCGACTCGTCCTGGACTTCGAGCGATTCGGAGTGTTGCAACGGCATGTAGAAGAACATCCGCTCGAGCGTCTCCAGCGCGCCGTCGGCAGCGGACTGCATG
>DATNEN010000142.1:0-8326 GCA_035552975.1 Steroidobacteraceae bacterium | reverse complement strand
TCGAGGCCACTACCCGGGCTGCAAAAGTGGAGGCGTTGAGGCCGTGGTCGCTGACAGTCACCAGATAGCGATCCAGTGCGATGACCTGTTCCGCAGTCGGGGGCGTACCGTGAATCATCCGCAGGAGATCCGCCGAATGCGGCTCGCTGGCGTCCGGCTCGATGGGCTTCAATCCCTGTCGCAGACGCAGCACCGCCGCCGTGAACACGGCCGCCGCCCCAACCAGGCTCACGGCTGTGCCCAGGCCCTCACCGTCGTCGATTTGCGCAAGCAGCATCCGCAGCGCTTCCACCGGGTCCCGCTGCAGGCGGGGGAGGTCCGCGTGCCCGAGCTGCTCGAAAGCCACTGATCGGGCACGTCCCAGCAGGGTGGGGACTGTGGACGCCGCCGGCGCCTCGTCAAACAGCCCGTCCCACAAGAGCGCGAGCACAGTCTCGTAGCTGCTGCGTTCCGCGAGCTCATCCAGCGAGCGTCCGCGAATGATCAGCGTACCGGCTTGTCCGTCTACATCCGACAGTATCGTGTCGGCGGCAATCACGTCATCGAGGCCGTTCATTTCAGTGTCTCCGGGATGGCTCGCTCCATCCTGCGTGTTTTATGATTGACGTCAATCTTGATCGATGTCGATCAATGTGAGGCACGCCATGGGCTGGATGACGGCAAGCCAGGCTCTGCGCACTCTGGAGGTGCGGCCGCAGACCCTGTACGCGAACGTGAGCCGCAAGAGGATTCGGGCCAAGGCGGACCCGAAGGATCCGCGGCGCAGCCTTTATCACGAGGGCGACGTGCGGCGCCTGGCGCGCAAGCGGGGCGGGGCACGCAAGGCGGAGGAGGTCGCAGCTGCTGCGATAGAGTGGGGCACTCCGGTGCTCGCTTCGGCTGTGTCCACGGTCGCGGGCGGCCGCCTCTGGTACCGGGGAGAGGACGCGGTTCTGCTGGCCGAAGCGAAGACTCTCGAAGAGATCGCGGTTCTGCTCTGGGGCGTGAGTGATCCGCAAAGCCTGCAGCGCAACTCCAGCGCAGCAGAGGCGGCGAGCCGGCGGCCGCGGGACACTGCTCGGCCCTCATCCAGCGAGCTGAGCCGCGTCTTTCTCGAATTGGCGCGGCGAGTGAATGAGGATCCTCCCTCACACGGTCGCACTCTCGCCGTCCTGCAGGCCGAAGCGGCCGAGGTTCTCGCTACCGTCGCGGACGCAATGCTGGGGAGCAGTGCAGCTGCCGCCCTGCACCAGCGGCTCGCCAAAGTGTGGGGCCGCGCGGATGCCAGTGATCTCATCCGGCGCTCTCTCGTCCTGCTCGCCGATCACGAGCTCAACGCGTCCACGTTCGCGACTCGAGTGACCGTCTCGACTGGGGCTTCGCTGGCAGCCGGCGTGTTGGGTGGGCTTGCGACACTCACCGGGCCCTTGCATGGCGGTGCCGCCGCCGGGGTGCGCGAGCTGATGGACGCTGCCTCGTCTCAGGGTGCCGAGGCGGCCATCCGCGATCGGCTCGCACAGGGTCGGCCGATGGCCGGATTCGGGCATCCGCTGTATCCCGCGGGCGACCCCAGAGCGGCCGCATTGTTGCAGCGGCTCCAAATCCCGCCAGGGTTGGCTGAGATCCGGGACCTGGTGGAGGATCTCGTCGGCGAGCGCCCGAACATCGACTTCGCTTTGGCAGCCCTGACTGAAACCTGCCGCCTGCCCAGGCAAGCGCCCCTGGTCCTGTTTGCGCTGGCTCGCAGCGTGGGGTGGCTGGCGCATGCATTGGAACAAGTCACGACAGGCCGGCTGATACGCCCGCGTGCCCGCTATGTCGGGCCCGCTCCACGGTTGTGATAGATTCCAGCGGCGCCCAAGCGTCGTTCCGGGGGGATTGCCATGGAACACACCGCCCATCTTCCTGAGCCGGCAGTGAGCCGGAACCTGCTCCCCGCCGTGTGCGATGTGTCCGTCACCAACGTATGCAATGCCGCGTGCGACTTCTGCGGCTTCTCCCGTGACAAGAATCTAGTTGGTCCACGTCGTTATGTGGACCTTGCCGATTTCACGCGCGCCCTGCCTTTTCTGCGCCGTCGGCGGATCCGCTACATGACCCTCCAAGGCGGGGAGCCGCTGGTTCACCCGGACGTGGTCGGTCTGGTTGCCGCTGCGACCGAGGCGGAAATGCAGTGCGGTCTGATCACCAACGGTTGGTTTCTCTCCCGTCACGTCGCAGCGCTGGCGGAAGCGGGACTGAAGCGCCTGCTCGTATCGATCGACAGCGACAACATGACACGCCACGACGCCAATCGCGGCTTGGACGGCCTGCATGCGCGCATCGCGGACGGTATCGCCCGCGCGCACAGTCTCGGCATCCCCGTGTGGGCCTGCGTGACAGTGACCCGATTGGTCAACTATGAAGCGTTGCCGGAAGCCCTCCAGCGGCTTGGATTCGACGCCGTGACGTTCTCGTACCCGCGGCGGGAGCGCTTCGGGTCCTCCTCCCTGGTCTACAGCGAGGACTCGGAGCTGATGGAGCAGAGCTCCGAGGAGATCCTGTCGGCGCTGGAGTCGATCAAACGCCTCAAGAAGCGCTTCCGAGTGCTCGATCCCAGTGCCGCGCTCGATGAGGTCGCACGCTTC
Organism: Steroidobacteraceae bacterium; assembly: GCA_035552975.1. GTDB lineage: Bacteria > Pseudomonadota > Gammaproteobacteria > Steroidobacterales > Steroidobacteraceae > 13-2-20CM-66-19. Next base: position 5,720 of record DATNEN010000142.1, on the reverse strand, counting down.
GTACGCGGCGAGGAGCAGCGCGTCAGCTGTGTCGCCGGCCACAAATACTTCTACATCGACTGGAACCTGGATGTCTGGCGCTGTGAGCCGTGGGCCAAGCCGATGGGCTCGGTGTTCGACCTGGATCATCTCCCCGACCAGCGCGAGGCCTGCAACGCCTGCATGATGTCCTGCTACCGCCACGCGAGCGCCATGATGCACGGGGCGATCGCCGTCACCGACTCCGCGCAGGCGGTGGCACGAGGGGAGTTCCGTTCCGCGCTGAGCTCGCTGTTCCAGCGCGGGGTCGGATATTCACTCTGGGCACTCGCGGCGGACGAGTGGCCGCGCGCAGCCCTGTCAGCCTGGAAGCTGCGCAGCCGGCCGCCGCCTGCGGCGGGGGCATGAGACGAAGCTCGAGCCACTGAAGCGCAATCATCGGGGGGCGTTTGGGGAAGGGGAGACTCGAAGCATTCAGCGACGGCGTGATCGCCGTCATCATCACCATCATGGTGCTGGACCTGAAGGTGCCGCACGGGGAGAGCTTCCAGGCTCTCGGGCCCCTGACCCCCACGGCGCTCGTGTATGTGCTGAGCTTCATCTACGTGGGAATCTACTGGAACAATCATCACCACATGCTGCACGTGTGCAACCGCGTCACGGGGCCGATCCTGTGGGCGAACCTGCACTTGCTGTTCTGGCTGTCGCTCATTCCCTTCACCACCGCCTGGATGGGCGAGAACCATTTCGCCCCCGCGCCCTCGGCGCTGTACGGCCTGGTGTTGCTGATGGCCGGCGTGGCGTACTGGCTCCTGCAGCAATTGATCATCGCTTCGCAGGGACAGGGGTCGATCCTGAAGGAAGCCGTCGGGGAGGACCGCAAGGGCAAGCTGTCACCCATCGCCTATGCGATAGCCGTGGTGTGCTCGCTGCGCTGGCCGTGGGTCGCCCAGTCGATCTATACCCTGGTAGCGCTCATGTGGCTGGTCCCGGATCGGCGCATCGAACGCGCGCTGTCACGGCACGAGCATTAACGGGAGGGGCTCAGCAGGCGCCGGTATTCCACCAGGGAGTATGCAGGGACGCGAGCGGTCGCGCGTCGTATTGTTGTTCGGCGGAGGCGCGCAGGCGCGCGGCGGAGGGTGAGCGATGCAACACGACATCGGAATCTACATCGCGCACGCGGGGTTCTTCGGATCGTTTGTGATCGCGCGGGGGATCGCAGCGATGGCACCCCTCGATCAGCGCAACGCGGCCGTGGTCTCCTCCCAGGCAGCCACTGCTCCGGCATCGCGGACCCTGTTCGTCACCCACGTCGGCGCCTTCTGCCTGCTCTACTTCGGAATCGCCGCCGCCGTGTTCGGTCCGCAACCGCGGCTGCTGTTTCCTTCGCAGATCGTGATTGGCGCGCTCCTCATCGCCAGCGGCGCGGTGCTTTCCTGTTGGACGTTGCTGTACTTCCGCTCGTGGCGCTTCCGAGCCACCATCGGCATCGGCCACGAGCTGGCCACCGGCGGGCCCTTCAGGATCCTGCGCCATCCCATCTACCTGTCTTTGACTCTGCTTGCGCTCGGCACCGCGCTGTGGCAGCCGACCGCCTTCATCTGGGGGTCATTCGTCATCATCGCTGTCCTGTCGGACCTGCGTGCCCGATCGGAGGAGACCCTGCTGCTGCGGGTCTACGGTGAGACCTACGCGAAATACTGCGAACGAACGCGCCGCTTCCTACCTGCGATTTACTGAGCGCTCGGCAGAGCACAGCTCCACTCTCAGGCTCGCGTGGCGCTCGTCGCGGCGACAGTCATGGCAGTCGCGCCTAGGGAGTGATCGGTTTGCCGGAGACCGGATTCGGATAGTGGAAGGGCGGCACGTAGTAGTCCGGAAAGGCGGCGTACACCTCCGTCGGCGGCCTGTCGGCGGGAATGGCACTGCTGGGCCCGGCGACCGGCAAATACCCGCTGGACCATCCCTTGGTGTAGTCGGCCCAGAATGTCGTGTACTGGTGCTCCGAGCGAATCCTCCAGATGCCGCCTTCTTTCACGAAGGTGTTCTCCGCAACCTCGCCGCCAACCTCAGCGCGCTTGCCATAAGCGCCCGCGAAGGTGAGCTCACGCACCCGCGCCTTGGCACTCCGGCCGTCTTCAGAAACATGGATGACGTGCTGATAGAGGAAGTGCTCCGCAACCTCGCCCTGACGGAGGCCGGCGGGCCCATCGATGTCGAAGCTGCGGCGCACGTGCTCACGACCCACGTAGACGCCACGCTGCGCAACCTCGCGCGTCCCATTGGCAGAGAACAGCTTCGCCGCATCGTCCCACTGCCACTTGTCCCGATAGAAGCCATACGCGTTCTGCAGGTTCTCGATCGAATCGGTGTCCTCCAGATGAGTGAGCTCCTTGTCGAGCGCCGCGGCCTCCGACTTCAGCTGCCCGGCAGGCACCGGCGTGAGAGCAGCCGTTGCCGGCTCCGGCCAGCGGCTGCCACGCGCGTAGTGATACGGCACGAACGTGTTGCCGGGGTATATCTCATAACGTGCTGAGGGTTTGCGGTCGGGCGGCAGGTCGACCTCGGGGGCGGTGAGGGCCCAGAAGGTCTCGCCCCAACCGCGCTGGAAATCGGTGTACAGCACGAAATACGCATGCAGCTTGGAGATCTTCCAGACGCCGTTCTCCTTGCGATATTCGTTCTCGTAGATCGCATCCCCCAGGAAGTCCATCCGCTTGTTCATATCGGAGCCGAAGATCAGCGCCCGCCAACGGCCTTTCGCCGTGAGGCCGTCAGCGGCGACCGTCACCACAGGCTCCATCTGAGTGTGGTCATACAGCTTGCCGCGCTCCGGTGAGCCGAGGAACTCGAGGTACTGCAGCACGCGCGCCTTGCCAACGAAAACACCGCGCCCACCGATCTCGAGCGTCCCGTCGTCGGTGAACATATCCGCGATCTGCGGCCAGAGGTTCTTGTCGACCAGGTAGCCGTAGGTCCTCTGCAGGACCTCGATCTGGTGCTCGTCACGCACCAGGCCGGCAAGCCGGCGCGCCTCGGCAAGCCGCTCACCGGGAGTGCCCGAGGGAGGGGTGCTCGAATGCGGTCGAGCCGGATGGGTCGTGCCGGGGTTCAGGTAGTGATAGGGCGCCAGCGTCACTGCCGGCCAGGGATTGGCCGCGAAAGTCGGCGGGCCATCGGGAGCGGGGAATTTGCGATCCGCGACGTTGCTCTGCGTCATCGCCATTGTCCAGCCACCTGCGTAGGGCACCGTGAAGGTCTCAAACCAGTGAATGCGGCTGATCTTCCAGCGCCCGCCCTCCTTGCGATACTCATTCTCATAGGGCCCGGTCTGCCAGCGTGCGTAGTCCCCGTACTGCCCCAGCAGAACCAGGGCCTTCCAGCGGCCGTGCGCCGACTGGCCGTCGGGCGCAAGGTCGATCACGGGCTGCAGCTGGATGTGATCGCGCAACTGCCCGACCCGCAGTCCGGACTTGCCGTACCCGATTGCATAAAGCAGGGCACGCACGTGCTCCTTGCCGCGGTACGTGCCGCTGTTGCCGTACTCGGCGACCACGTCGTCGGTAAACAGATCGAGCACGGCATCCCAGTCCGAGCGATCCAGGTAGTAGCCATACTCGCACTGCAACCGCTTGATCTCCACGGTGTCGGCAAGTCGCTGCGCGCGCAGCAGCAGCTGGTCGACGTTCGCGGCATCCGCAGTCCGCATGCCGGTCGCGGGAAGCAGCAATGCCACGAGGCACTTCGACAGGACGGCCAGTGCGGTCCGCAGGCTGCGGCTCGATACCATCGCGATTCCCCTTCAAGCGTTGCAGTTGTAAGGTTAGGCTGGCAATACTCGGGTAGTCGCAAGGTTCAGGCAAGTCGCTGCTGTTGGCACGAGGCCTGCGCCAACGACCGGGCCCCTGGCGCCGCCTCGAGCGCGCAGCGGGTGAGGGAGGAGGGATACATGAGCGGTTCCGAGCGAGTCGCCTTCGAGCTGCCCTGGCCTTGGGGAGGGGACAGGCTCGAGCTGCACGACCTGCGGCGCTTGAACTACATCATCGGCCCGCTGGGCAGCGGCAAGATGCGCCTGGCATTTGCGATCGCGGAGCGCCTTGCCGACACCGGCCTCATCGGGCTCGAGCGGTTGGCGGATGGCGGCGCCCAGGCCCGGCGGCGGATGCGCGCCGACGCGGCGTTGCGCTCGCGCGTGAATCAGATTCTGGTTCGGCTGACAGACGCAGGTGCGCAGCGCTCCAGCGCTCTCATCAGCCTCCTCGTGGAGTTGGAATCCGCGGGGGCGAAGCACCGTGTCGTCGACATGGTGGAGCAGGGGCTGGATCGAGCCACGCAACAGGCACTGATCGCGCACCTGCGCCGGCGTGAGCCGGACTCGGGCTCGCTCTTCCTGCTCACTCGCTCCAACGCAATCCTCGATCTCAGCGTCGTCGGCCCGCACGAGGCGATCATTCTCTGCCCGGCCAACTACGGCCCACCCCTGCACGTCGCACCCCATCCGGGAGCGCCCGGCTACGAGTCGATCGCGACTTGTCTTGCAGCGCCGGAGGTGCGTGCGCCCACCGCGGGTGCGACTGCCGCGCGTAGCCCGGCTTGAGGCTCGCTCGCGGGCGAACCTAACACGCCGCGAGCGAGGCGGCGCAGCGTAAGCGACGCGGATGAGTTGGATTCGCTGCGTGCGCAAGTCAGGAGCGCCGGCGCGTTCCTTCGTTCCCAAAAGCGTTCCGTGTTATTTACACGTTCCCCTCACGTCCTTGGCGCCATTCGCCGACAGTTTTCGGTGAACCCCAGGGGACGTTGGCCGTACCTACGCAGCGGTCATATTCCGATCAGGGGAGAAATTCGCATGGGTAGTCGCACGTTGTCTTTTTTCTCGCGAGTGCGCGTGGCCGCCAGGAGGGTGGGCTGCGCGTCGCTCGTCGTCGCAACCGTCTCGCTGGCCGCTTGCGGCGGCTACGGCTCGGGCTCGAGTTATTCCGCACCGAGCAGCACTCCAGGTGGGAGCACTTCCACGCCTGCAACCGGAACGTCCGCGCCCTCGGGCACGCCTTCAGGAACGACCTCCGGAAGCGGTCCCTCGACACCGCCGCCCCCGGTTCCGTCCATGGCTGCCGCCGGCCCGATCACCGGGTTCGGCACCGTCCATCTGAACGGACTGGTGTTCGATACCTCCGGGGCCGCCATCACGATAGACGGCAAATCCGCGACGCAGGACGACCTGCGCGCCGGTTACTACATCCAGGTCAAGGGGCACCACGATGCCACGCAGAACCAGGACTTCGCCGACCAGATCGACTTCCGCGGGAACGTGATCGGGCCGGTCACTGCGATCGACGCGACTGCGCAGACTCTCACCGTGCTCGGCCAGACCGTGCGAGTGACGGAGGACACCTCTTTCGATGACGACATCAGCCCGGCCTCCCTGGCAGGCGTCACGGTCGGCGCCTTCGTGGAAGTGAGTGGCATGTCATTGGCGGACGGCTCGATCCGCGCGACGCGCATCGAGGGCAAGATGGCGGGCAGCGCTCTCCTGCAGGTGATCGGCACGGCCGCCTCGACCGATTCGACCGCGAAGACGCTGAAGATCAACGCTCTAGTGGTGGACTTTTCCGGCGCCACCCTGACGGACTTCCCCGCCACGGGACCGAAGGACGGGGACGTCATCGAAGTGCAGGGAATCACATTGAGCTCCGCCGGAGCTTTGAACGCCACGCGCCTGGAGCTGCGCTCGGGCAAGG
>DATNEN010000141.1:0-2526 GCA_035552975.1 Steroidobacteraceae bacterium | reverse complement strand
CTTGACCAGGCCGCGGACGCCACCGAGCTCGAGGTCCACGTGCGTACCCGGCGCGGCAGTCCCGCCCGGGAACTCGCCTCGATCGCGGCCGAGTTCAGCGCCGACGCGCTCGTGATCGGCGCGCCGCGGCACTTCTGGCATCACCTGATCGGCTCCGTGCCGAGCTGGCTGGCCCGCAACGCCCGCTGCCCGATCATCGTGGTGCCGTAGCCCTCGGTCAGGTAGCCGACATGCCCGTCGGGATCCACGTCTTCGAGGTAGACGTAGACCGCGCCGTCGGTGCCTGACGTGGCCAGGCGCATCGTCACGACCGGGAACCCAAGGATATGGACATCGGCGGGCAACGGCCCGCTGGTGAAGGTGAGCAGCCGCGTCAGGCCGGCCAGCGGACCGAGGTACCACCGCTGCGTTCCGGTACCCGCGGGCGGCCAGCGGGTGACGGACTGCCATACGCCTGAGCCCAGGGTGCCGAAGGCCAGGGTGCTCGGTCCCTTGGGCTCTGCGTCTCGCTCCAGGTACCTGGCGAAGAACTCAACGAGGCGGCGGTCCGGGCTTCCAGTGCTCAGCGGGTCGTGCTCCGCGGCACCGGACGGTCGCAGGGCGTGGTTCCAGACGCGGCCCATGTAGCCGTCGACCTTGTGACGAGGCAAAACTTGAGCACTCAGAGCCGGCAAATTCTAAATTCGCCACCCAAACAAACATCCGCTTTTCAGCAACGGCAAAACCGCGATTGAAATCTTTACTTAACGGACGCCCCACGCCCCCGTCGGCGAAGCCGACCGCCGGGGGGTGTGGGGGGTCGTCCCCCCGCAGCAAATGCGCGACGCCCCCGGCGCTGCGAAGCAGTGCCGGGGGCGTCTAAGTCGCGCGTGGGCGAGGAGGGATTTGAACCCTCACATCCTTTCGGACACACGGACCTGAACCGTGCGCGTCTGCCGTTCCGCCACTCGCCCGAGTGGACGACTTAGGTTAGCACGGAGGTCAGCGTGCTCGTGCCCCGGATAACATCAGATGGATAACAAGCCGAAGGGAGGCTCGACGGGTGGGAGTTCTGCAGCGCTTCGAACGGCGGCTTGAGGGCATGGTCGAAGGAACGTTCGCACGGGTGTTCAAGTCCGAACTGCAGCCAGTTGAGGTGGCGAGTGCGGTTCAGCATGAGATGGACGAGCGAGCGGCGATCGTGGCGCAAGGTCGCACGCTGGTGCCAAACGACTTCGTGGTCGAGATTGCCCAGACCGATGCCGAGCGACTCGACATCATGGTCGAAAGCCTGAGTGTTGAGCTGGCGACGCTGGCCAGAGATCACGCTAAAGAGCAGGGGTATTCGTTCGTTGGTCCGGTGCGGATCCGGTTCGAGGGAGTTCCCGACCTGGCGACCGGCATGTTCCGCATCCGGTCGGGAGTGATCCGCGGGCACACTGTCGAAGCGGGTGAGGTCAGGCAGCCGGTCAGCGATTTGCCGCGCGGTGGCGGTGGCCAGTTCCCCGGCCGACCCCGGCTTGTGGTGGCTGGGTCGCAGCCGGGAACCGGCATGGAAACGGGCAGCACCTATGAGCTTCAGACGCCCGTGACCTTGCTGGGCCGCGGTACGGACTGCGACCTGCGCATGGTGGACGCCGGTGTCTCGCGGCACCACGCCGAGCTGCGCGTGGAAGACGGCCAGGTTGTCCTCGTCGACCTGGGGTCCACCAATGGCACCTTCGTGAACGGGCAGCCCGCGCGCCGCGTGGTGCTCACTGACGGCATGAATGTGACGCTTGGCCGCACCACTATGGTTTTCCATCAGGACATGAGGTATTGATTCGCGCCCGCCAGGTAGTGGCTAGATAGGCGCCAGAAGACCGAGGAGTGACTACCCTAGGGGCAGCCCACCGACAGCGACGTAGAAGCCGAGGACACAGCACGGAATGAACGCGCTCACCCTTACCCTCATCAGGGTGGCCTTCCTGGCCGTCTTGTGGCTTTTCGTCATCGCGGCGATCGGCGTGGTACGCACGGACCTGCTGGGCACGGTGGCGGCGAAAGTCCGCCGGGGACGGAACCAGCCAGCGCCAATGCCGCAACCCAAGCCACCACGGCCTGCGCGACCAGGGCGCGGAACACCACGCTTCCTTGTCGTCACCGAGGGCGCACTATCGGGCGTGAGCATCGACCTGGCCGATCAGCAGATAACGATGGGCCGGGCCAATGACGCCACGCTGGTGCTGAATGACGACTACGCTTCCACGTACCATGCCCGGATTTTTCCGCAGGACGGACAGTGGCTCGTTGAGGACCTCGGTTCGACAAACGGCACCTACCTGGACCGGCAGAAGGTGGCCCGGCCGACCCCGGTGCCTGTAGGCGTGCCAATTCGCATTGGAAAGACCGCTCTGGAACTGCGCAGATGACACTAGCTCTCAGATACGCGGTACGGTCCGATGTCGGTCTCCTCAGAGAGGGGAACGAAGACTCGGCGTACGCCGGACCGCACCTGCTCGCGGTTGCCGACGGCATGGGCGGCCACGCGGCCGGCGAGGTGGCGAG
>DATNEN010000140.1:0-3382 GCA_035552975.1 Steroidobacteraceae bacterium | reverse complement strand
ATCGCGTTCTTGCTCTTGTACGTCTTGTCGACCGTCTCGCCCTTGATCGGGGCGGGCAATTCGAGAAACATGTCTACTGCCATAGCCTGTGCTCCTGGGATCTATTGCGTTTGTTGATTGTTTGCGGCCGCCCCCGCGGCCTTGCCGTCAGCCTGCGATCGCCTCAGCCCTTCTTCTGCGAGGGCAGCCGCGATACGAGGCTCATCGTGACGCTCACTCCCTCGAGCTGGTAGTGAGGCCGCAGATAGAATTTTGCCGCGTAGTAGCCGGGGTTGCCCTCGATCTCCGACACGGTGACCTCGGCGCCGGCGAGGGGCTTCTCCGCCCGCGAGCGCTCGCCCGCGGACTCCGGATTGGGCAACACATAACCCTTGATCCAGTCCGACAGGTACCGCTCCATGTCCGCCCGTTCCTTGAACGAGCCGACCTTGTCGCGCACCATGCACTTCAGGAAGTGCGCGAACCGGGAGCTGGCGAACAGATACGGCAGGCGGGCCGCGATGCGCGCGTTCGCAGTGGCATCCGGGTCGGTGTACTCCTGCGGCTTCTGCAGCGACTGCGCGCCGATGAATGCGGCTACGTCCGTGTTCTTGCGATGGATCAACGGCATCAACCCGCAGTTGGCAAGCTCCGCCTCGCGGCGGTCGCTGATGGCAATCTCCGTCGGGCACTTCATATCCACGCCGCCGTCATCGCTCGGGAAGGTGTGCACCGGCAGGCCCTCGACCGCGCCTCCGGACTCCACGCCGCGGATCGATGAGCACCAGCCGTACAGCTTGAACGAGCGGTTGATATTCACCGCCATGGCGTAGGCGGAGTTCGCCCAGCAGTACCTGGAGGAGTCGCCGCCACCGGTCTCCTCTTCGAAATCGAACTCTTCGACCGGATCGGTCTTGGCGCCGTAGGGGATGCGCGCCAGGAAGCGCGGCATGGCCAGACCGAGGTACTTGGCGTCGTCCGACTCACGCAGCGAGCGCCAGGCGGCGTAGTCGGGTGCCGCGAAGATCTTGCCCAGATCACGTGGGTTGGCCAGCTCCTGCCACGAGTCCATGCCCATGAGCGTCGGACCAGCCCCGGCGATGAACGGAGCGTGCGCCGCGGCTGCGACCTGCGACATCTGCCCCAGCAGCTCCACATCTCCCGGGGTGTGATCGAAATGGTAATCCCCGACCAGGCAGCCGTAGGGCTCACCGCCCAACTGGCCGTATTCCTGCTCGTAGAGCTTCTTGAAGATCGGGCTCTGATCCCAGGAGGCGCCCTTGTACTTCTTCAGCGTCTTGCCGAGATCCTTCTTCGAGACGTTCAGGACGCGGATCTTCAGCATCTCGTCGGTCTCGGTATTGTTGACGAGATAGTGCAGGCCGCGCCAGGCGCTCTCGAGCTGCTGGAATTTCTCGTTGTGCAGAATGAGGTTGACCTGGTCGGTCAGCTTCTTGTCGATCTCGGCGATGATGGCCTTGATGGTGCCGACGACGTCGTCGGAGACGACCGTGGTCTCGCGCAACGCCTGCTCGGCGAGCGTCTGGACCGCACGCTCGACTTCCGCCCGGGCGCGGTCCGTCTTCGGCCGGAACTGCTTCTGCAGCAATTCGGCGAACTGATCCGCCTCGACGGCGATGCCGCTGGGTACGCCTTGTTTCGCTTCGGCTTCGGCCATGACTCGACCCCTTGGAATAATGAGAGATGCGACGACGGAAGGCTCGATCAGCCGTTGCCGTCCTCAGGCTTCTTCTGGGACACCAGTGACTTCAGCAGCGCCGGATCGTTCAACGCCTTCGCGATGAGCTCCTCGGCACCGGCCTTGCCGTCCATGTAGGTGATGAGATTGGAGAGCTGCATGCGCGCTTCGAGCAGCTTGTTGAGCGAATCGACCTTGCGCGCCACGGCCGCGGGCGAGAAGTCATCCATGCTCTCGAACGTCAGATCGACCGCGAGATTCCCCTCGCCCGTCAGCGTGTTGGGCACGCTGATGGCCACGCGCGGTTTCATCGATTTCATGCGCTCATCGAAGTTGTCGACGTCGACGTTCAGGTACTTGCGATCATCGACCGAGGGCAGCGGCTCCTTCGCATCCCCGGAAAGATCGGCCATGACACCCATGACGAACGGGATCTGTACCTTCTTCTGCGCACCGTACAGCTCCACATCGTACTCGATCTGTACGCGTGGGGCGCGATTGCGGCCGATGAACTTCTGACTGCTGGGCTTTGCCACGACCGACCTCCCGTAAAAACTGCTGCAATACTACTCGTCGCGGACGCCACCGGCGGCTTTCGCCTGCGGTAGAGCATCCGGAGCGATGTCTTCCAGAACCGCGAGAAAATCTTTGGCGACCAGGCGCTTCGCGCGCTCGATGAACATCGGCACCGGACTGGAGGGCTCGTTGGCGCGGAAGTACGCCACCACTGCGTCCAGGGTCCGCAAGGCATCGTCCCGCGAGCGGATGTCGCCCACCGCCCGCGCCCCGCTCTGAGGTGCCGTGCCATCGCCGCCTGCCTCGCCGGCAGCGGCTGCGCCGACTGGTGCTCGGGTCGCAAGCTGCTCGGCGAGGAGCTTCGCTGTGCGTGCCACCGGGCCCAGCAGCGCATCGAAATCAGGGGCCGCGTCGCTGCCACCCTGGTCCCGCATCATCCGGTCGACCGACTTCAGGCTGCGGATGATCGATTCGAGCTGCGCGCTGCGCGCGGCCAGGTCCTCAGTCGCGCTCGCGGTGATGAGGGCGGCAAGCTGCGCCTGATCGACCGCCGGCGATTCGCCTTCGGCGGGGGCCACCGTGCCCGTCGCAATCTCGATGTCGCGGATCGAAAGCGAGCCGAGTTGGGGATGTTGCAGCAGGGTCGCCCGCCGCAGACCGTCGACGACCGCCATCCGATCCGCGAAACCGTTCAGGGCATTGCGGCGCAGGATCGCGTCCTCATCCACGCGCGGGTAGGCCTCTGCCCACCATTCTTCCAGCCACTTCGCGGTCGCCTCCAGTACGGAGGTGAATTCCGCCAGCCCGCCGGTGCGCAGCACGGCGCATCCGTAGTGGGCCAGCAGACGGAAGTCCTTGCTCTTGCCGAGGGCTTCCAACGATTGGTCGCGGATCTCACGCCAGTCCGTGTCGGCGGACAGGGGAGCCGCCTGACCGAAAAGCCGGTAGGCGTCGAACGATGCGAGGAGTTGCGTGTCCTCGAGATCCTCTCCACAAGGACTCTCCGAGGAGATCGCCTCGACCAGACCCGAACCCGCCACCTGTATTTCCCGTCGGTGCCGCTATTGTTGATGATGCACGCTACGACACGCAGGCGTGAGCCCGCGCCGTAACGGGTCGAAATATGGACCAATCCCTGTTTAAGTCAACAGTCCCGTGGCGGTAAGCCGACGCAGTCGGCACTTTTTT
>DATNEN010000139.1:0-17134 GCA_035552975.1 Steroidobacteraceae bacterium | reverse complement strand
AGCATAAACGTGAGCCTCGGGCGCCCACCTGCGGGCGTGACACCGGTTTCCCTAGCTCGGGGCGAGAATCGAAAAATGCGCTGTGCATACTTTTTTGACCTGCGTAGCGACTTAGCAACACTGGCGCCGGAGCGATTGGTCTGGACGCAACGACTCCGGGGAGCGGGGTCGCAACCGTGGCAGTAACGCAGGCGTGAACGTGGCAGGAGGCTCGGCCGCCCCTCAATCCCCGAAGGTCACCCGTCCGGCGAAATCGAAGCTGCTGACCAGGATGTGGCTCGAATCGTCCAGGGAGTTGGCGGGGGAAATACAAAAGCCGTGGGCCACGATCCGGTAGGTGCGCACAGGCCCGCCCAGATCACCCACGCGCTCCTGAGCAAGCTGGTCGACCGTACACCGGTCCTGCCCGCGCGTGGCGAACAGGCGCTTCTCGCCCTCGAATATCACCGTCAGGTTCGTCGGCAGGGCCTGGCCGCCCCGGCCCTCAGTTGCGCTTCCCACCCCGAACACCATCCGCACCCGCCGGCCGTCGGAGCTTTGGGGTCCGGCGAAGCTCACACGGACTCCACTGTTGTTGGGGCGCGCGCCGCCGTCGCATTGCATCTCCGCGTTGTGCCAGTCGAGATCGAGATTGACCGCGCCCCGGATCTTGGCGCGCAGAAAGCCATTGCCCGTGTGCAGGCACCCGAGTGGATCTTCGGTGGGTGCGGAAAGGGTGGCGGGCGGCGATGCATTGGCGACCGGCGGTGCCGCCGCAGGCCTTTCAGCAGCGACGCCTGTAACTGCAACACCCGTTACCGCGAGGAGCACTACCGCGCGCGCTCGGAACTCGTGAGAACGCATACCGCGAAAGTCTACGCTGGCTTCGCCAGCAGAGCCTTCGCAAGCCTCGCGTGCATCCGGCCAATCCCGCGGGCCACATGCATCAGCGTGGTGAGAACGACGATGCCGAAGATAAAGAGGAGCACGCCGCCGATGGGCGAAGTGAGCCAATACGGCATGGAGGCGCCATACACGCTGACGTCCGCGCGCACCAGTCCGAGCCGTTGCAGAGCATCGACGATGGGCGCGATGGTGCACGACACGCCCAGCGAAATCCCCGTCACGGCAATGCAGAAGTAAGCCACTCCCAGGGGCAGCATCACGACCAGATAGGCGAGGGTTGTCCACGTCCGTGCGTCCGACAGCATCGCGCCGATGCGGGGCCACCATCCGGCCGGAGGCCCCGGATGAGGGGGCCTGCGAGGCATGCGCTCACCGCTGACGGCCTCCAGAAGCCGGCCTTCGCCGAGTGAAATCGCCCGTGAGATGGCGATGAACGCCAGGAAGAACGGCACGCCGATGATGAGAAAGGCGAGTCCTGCCGACAGCGACAGGCCGAGAACGACGAACACGAAATAGAGAATTCCGGTCAGCAGCGCGAGCAGCATGTAAAAAAGCGACAGGTAAGCACGAGCATCGACGAACACCCCGAAGAAGGTGCGCATCGCATTGGGAGGGGAGGAGACGCGCGGTTGCGGCGGCTGCAGCGCGGCTTTGACTTTAGCTTCGGTGTCGCGGTAGGCCGCCGCGACTTCATCCGGCGCGCCGTAGGTGCTTGCGATGACTTCGAGGACGTCCGCCTCGGACTTCCCGGGATGCGCCGCGATTTCCGCGCGCAGATATTCCTCCGCATCGTAGAGGGCGTCCTGAATGAGCGCCGGATCCTCTCCCGCCAACACCTCGCGCAGCTGCCGGAGATACTCGGCGATCGAGCGTGCCGCTGAACGACTCATGAGGAGACTCCCGAGACGAAGTGATCGACGAAGTCGCGCGTCTGCCGCCAGATGCGGCTCCAGTCGCGCAGCGCGCGACGGCCTTCGTCGGTGATGCGGTAGTAGCGGCGGGGCGGTCCGGAGTAGGAGGGCACGATTCGGCTCGTGAGCAGGCCGGAGGCGCTCAGTGCTCGCAGCACCGGGTAGACCGTGCCCTCCTTGAACAAAGGCTCGCCCGCGTGCGCCTTCTGCAGGCGCTTGGCGATCTCATAGCCATACAGGTCCTCGGGGCTTTGCTCGAGCACTGCCAGCAGGACGAGGGAGACCAGGCCGCCATTGAGATCCTTCTGGAATTTGCGTGCACCCTCGTCACGGAGGCTGTCGTCAGTATCTTCCATTGACTAATAATGTAAACTTAACAGTACCAGCTATCAACTGATACTGGCTGGTTCCAAGAACGCCTCGTCGCAAAGAAATTCCCCGCGCACAGTGGGGTGGCCTGCGGAGCATGGCTTGCTAGACTCCGGCGTCGTTTCAGCCGCCGATGGCCGGCATCGGCTCCATCCGTTCAGGTCTGCCCAATGCGAAATCCGCTCCTAGAGGTTACGCCGGTCGTTCCGGCGCTCCTGTCCCGCCTTCCCGAGCTGGCCAGCAATCTGTTCTTCGGCTGGGACCGTCCTACGCGGGCGCTCTTCGAGGATCTCGAGCCCGAGCTGTGGAAGCAGACGGGCGGCAATCCGCGACTCATGTTGAGATGCGTGAGTCAGTCGGTACTGGATCGTGCGGCGTCCGATTCGGCCTATCTGGAGCGCTATCGTCTCGCCCTTGAGACATTCGACGCTTACCTCTCAGAGGAGCGGCCGGTGGCCTCCGACGGTCCGATCGCCTACTTCTGCGCGGAGTACGGCTTCCACGAAAGCTTCCCGATTTATTCGGGCGGCCTGGGGGTGCTGGCAGGGGACTACTGCAAGGCGGCAAGCGACGAGAATGCCCACTTCATCGCGGTCGGACTGCTCTACGGTCAGGGCTATTTCACTCAGACCATCGACAGCGACGGTGTTCAGCACGCGAGCTATAGCGAGCACGATCCTCGCGACCTCCCCGTAGAACCTGCACGCAATTCAGACGGTGAGTGGGTGACCGTCAAAGTGCGCATCGCGGGCCGGGACGTTTTCGCGCGGCTGTGGGTGGCACACGTCGGGCGCGTCAATGTCTATCTGCTGGACACCAACTGCGAGCAGAACGCGCCGACGGATCGCGTCATCACTCACCGTTTGTACGGCGGTGACGAATCGACTCGCATCCGCCAGGAGATGATTCTCGGCATCGGCGGCGTCCGTGCCTTGCGGGCGCTGGCGCTGACGCCGGCCGTGTGGCACATGAACGAGGGTCACGCGGCGTTCCTGATTCTCGAACTGCTGCGTGAGCATCTGGCCCGCGGACTGTCATTCGAGGCTGCCCTGGAGGCCGTCTCCGCCGACTGCATCTTCACCACGCATACGCCCGTCGCTGCAGGCCACGATGCGTTTGGGCACGATCTGGTGATCGCCCACTTCAGTGATTTCGTCCGCGAGCTCGGCGTACCCGTCGAGCGAATTCTCGACCTCGCCCGGTCACGCCATGCTCCGGGGCTGTTCAACATGACGCGACTGGCGCTCAACGGTGCGCGGCGGATCAACGCCGTCAGCCGCGTTCATGGCGGAGTCTCGGCGCAGCTGTGCGCCGATGAGTGGCCGGAAGTACGGCCCGAGGAGAATCCGGTCGGCTTCGTGACCAATGGCGTGCACGTGCCGACTTTCCTGCACCTCAGCTGGGTCGACTTCTTCGATCGCGAGCTGTCGCCGGACTGGCGCGACCGGTTGCGTGACCCGCAGTTCTGGCATGCCCTGCAGCGGGTTCCGGACGACCGGTACTGGGCGACGGCGCAGGAGGTCAAGTCGCGGATGCTGGCCAGCGTGAAGGAGAGGCTGCAGCGCGAGTGTGTCCGCAAGGGATCCAGCCCTGCGCAGCTGCGCCACGTCACGCGGCTGATCGACCCGCAGCGTCCCAACGTTCTGACGATCGGCTTCGCGCGGCGCTTCGCGACCTACAAGAGAGCGACCCTGCTGCTGAAGGATCGCGAGCGGCTCGCGCGCCTGGTGAACGATCCGGATCGCCCGGTCATTTTTCTGTTCGCCGGCAAGGCGCACCCGGCGGATGAGCCGGGCAAGCACGTGCTGCGCGAGATCCGCCAGCTCATGACCACGCCACAGTTTCTCGGCCGGATCATCTTCCTGGAGGACTACGACCTGCAGCTCGCCCGCAGCCTGGTGTCGGGCGTGGATGTCTGGCTGAACAACCCGATTGCGCCGCTCGAGGCCAGCGGGACCTCCGGTATCAAGGCCGCGATCAACGGGCGTCTCAACCTGAGTGTGCTGGACGGCTGGTGGGCCGAAGGGTGGGACCAGGACAACGGCTGGGGCATTCCCCCGGCGAACGTCCAGGATCCGGAGCGTCGCGACGCGCTCGAGGCGGAGATGATCCTGGATACGCTGGAAGAGGAAGTCGCGCCTCTCTATTACAACGTGGCCGACACCGGCTACTCCCCGGAGTGGGTGCGGCGGAGCAAACGGGCGATGATGAGCGTCATCCCGCGCTTCAACATGAGGCGCGTGCTGTACGACTACACCCAGGGGCTGTACGAGCCCGCTGCCCGCCAGTACCGCCGGCTCGCGGCGGACGGCTTCGCGGGGGCCGTGGAGCTCGCCCAGTGGAAACAGAGGGTGCGCGAGGCCTGGTCCGGCGTCCGCCTGCAACCGCTGCTCGATGCGGCCCCTGATCTGCACCTGGGTGAGAAGCTGAGCCTGAAGGTGGCCGCCGCGCTCAACGGACTGCAGCCGACCGACGTGCGGGTCGAATTTCTCGCCTTGCGGCAGCTCCCTGAGGCACAGCTGGGGATGCCCCCCCTCTCTTCTTATCGCGAGCGCCCGCGCGATGGCGTCTGGAGCGCGTTGCTGAGCCCGGGCGGGGAGCGTAGCGGGGACGGGTCCGTCGTGTTCGCGCTCGACACCGTACCCAAAGAGTGCGGCCAGTTCGCCACTGCGGTGCGTATCTACCCGTGGCACGAGCTGCTCTCTCACCCCCATGAGCTGGGGCTGATGAAATGGCTATGAGAGCGGGACCCCAAGTCCCGGTCGCACGATCGTCATGCGCCCGATGAGCCTCGAGAGCAGTTGCGCGGGCCCTTGTCCTGCGTTGTAGTACCGTCCACAACAACGAAGCCCTCAACCCACCATGCCCCGACAGCCCGCGCGAGCCTCTTCCGGACGCTACGTGAGCCGCCTGACGGGCGGAACGCTGGCAGTGATCATGGCCGGCGGACGCGGTGAGCGTCTGAAAGACCTCACGGCACACCGAGCCAAGCCCGCTACGCCCTTCGGCGGTAAGTTCCGCATCATCGATTTCGTTCTCTCCAACTGCGTGAACTCCGGCATCCGTCAGATTTCCATTCTCACCCAGTACAAGGCGCAATCGCTGATCCAGCATGTGCAGCACGGGTGGAGCTACCTGCGAGGCGAGTTCGGCGAATTCGTCGAGACGATCCCCGCCCAGCAGCAGCTCGGGGCCATGTGGTATCGCGGCACCGCCGATGCGGTTCATCAGAACATCGACCTCATTCTCTCGCACCGCCCCAAGCACGTGCTGGTGCTTGCCGGCGACCACATCTACAAGATGGACTACGGTCCGATGATCGCGTACCACGTCGAGAAGGGCGCCGACATCACCGTGGGCGTGGTGGAGGTGCCGGCGAGCGAGTCGCGGCACTTCGGAGTGCTCACCGCCACCGAGTGGAACCGCGTGACCAGGTTCTGCGAGAAGCCCGCGGTTCCGGACGGCCTGCCGGGGCGGCCCGACACCATCCTCGCTTCCATGGGCATCTACGTATTCAACACAAGGCTGCTGGAGAAGATGCTCGCGGAGGATGCGGGCAACGAGGCTTCCGCGCACGACTTCGGCAAGAACATCCTGCCGGATGCGATTGGCGGCAACCTGCAGATATTCGCGTATCCGTTCCAGGACGTGAAGACGCGCGCGCAGAGCTACTGGCGCGATGTTGGAACGATCGACGCGTACTACGATGCCAACATCGAGCTGGTGCACGTCAAGCCCGAGCTGAACATCTATGACCAGGACTGGCCGATCTGGACGTATCAGGTGCAGCAGCCGCCGGCGAAGTTCATCCTCGACGAGGACGGCAGGCGCGGCACGGCCATCAACTCGATGGTCTCCGGCGGCTGCATCATCTCCGGGGCCATCGTTCGCAACTCGCTGCTGTTCTCCAACGTGCGCGTCAACGAGCGCAGCAGCATCGAGCGCTCGGTGATCCTGCCCAACGTCGAGATCGGCATGGGCTGCATCATTCGCGGCGCGATCGTGGACGAGGGCTGCGAGATCCCCGATGGCATGCAGATCGGTGTGGATCGCGCCGCCGATGCGCAGCGCTTCGACGTGACGGAGAAGGGCGTCGTTCTGGCGACTCCGGACATGCTGCGCAGGTTGCAGGCAGCGGCGCCGTGAGCTCACAGGGAAGAATGCCGGTCGTGCTCCTGTGGCATATGCATCAGCCACAGTACCGCGACGCGCTGACCGGACAGTACGTCCTCCCGTGGACGTACCTCCACGCCATCAAGGACTACACGGACATGGCCGCGCATCTGGAGGCCAATCCGGCTGCGCGTGCGGTAGTGAACTTCACGCCGGTTCTCCTCGAGCAGCTCGATGAGCTGGCGCGCCGTATCCAGGAGCATCTGCACAAGGGCACGCCGCTCCCAGATCCGGTGCTCAACGTCCTCGGCCCGGACCCCGTGCCGCAGGAGCCGGCGCAGCGGCTCGAACTGCTGCAGTCGTGCCTGCGTGCGCAGCGCAAGCAGATGATCGAGCGTTTCGGCCCCTACCTGGAGCTGGCGACCATCGCGGAGATGCTGGCGACGCCGGAAAGAGTGCGTTACGCCTCGGCGCAGCTGATTCACGATCTGGGCGTCTGGTACCACCTCGCATGGCTCGGTGACACCGTGCGCAGGACGCATCCTCTGGTCAGCGCTCTCACCGACCAGGGGCGCGGTTTCACTCCGACGCAGCGGCGGCAGTTGCTCTCGCTGATCGGCGATCTGATGAGCGCGGTGATTCCGCGCTTTCGCCGCCTGGCCGACAACGGCCAATGCGAGCTGTCGATGACGCCCTACGCGCATCCGATCGTGCCGTTGCTCTTCGACTTCCAGTGTGCGCGCGATGCGGTGCCGAGCATGCATTTGCCGCAGCACAGCTTCTACCCGGGAGGAGCCGAGCGTGCCGCATGGCACATCCAGGAAGGACTGCGAGTGTTCACCTCCGCATTCGGTGTCCGCCCGGTCGGCTGCTGGCCCTCCGAAGGAGCCGTCAGTCGCGCGACCCTGGAGCTGCTGGAGACTTCCGGCTTCCGCTGGACCGCGACCAGCGCCAGCGTGCTGCGCAACAGCCTGGCGCCGCAGACCGCCGAGCAGCCGCTCGCCTACAACCAACCTTATGCCCTGCCTCAGTCCAAGCTGAGCGGCTTCTTTCGCGACGACACCCTATCGGACCTGATCGGCTTCACCTACGCTACCTGGCATGGCGACGATGCCGCTCACAATCTCATCAACGAGCTCGTCCAGCTGACGCAGCGCTACGCGGACTCGCCGAATCACGCCGTTCTCATCGCGCTCGACGGTGAGAATGCGTGGGAGCACTATCCCTTCAACGGTTACTATTTCCTGCGTGCGCTGTATGCCGACCTCACCACGCACCCGCAGCTCGAGCTGATGACACTCTCGGAGTGCCTCGCGCGCGGTATCCAACCGACACCTCTGCAGCGCGTGACGGCGGGCAGTTGGGTGCACGGGACCTTGGCGACATGGATGGGGGACCCGGCGAAGAACAGGGCGTGGGATCTATTGTGCGACGCCAAGGTCGAATTCGATCGAGTGATGAGCTCCGGCACACGCAGCCGCGAAGAGACCGTGGCCCTCGAGCGTCAGCTCGCGCTGTGCGAGAGCTCCGATTGGTTCTGGTGGTTCGGCGATTACAATCCACAGGATGCCGTGAGTCAGTTCGACCGGCTGTTTCGCTGCCAACTGATGAATCTGTACAGCCTGCTGGGAATGCCGGCTCCGGAGACGCTTTCCGAGCCCATTTCCGTAGGCCGCGGTGCGCCGGAACACGGCGGGACCATGCGCCGCGCGATCTGATCTCATGAGACTGGGGGTATTCGACCGGCGCCGCGCGGGAGTGCTCCTGCACCTGGGCTCGCTCGAGGCGCCGCTGGGTCGCGGCGGACGTGCCTGCATCGACTGGCTCGCAGAGGCCGGTTTCACCGTTTGGCAAACGCTACCCCTGGGTCCGCCGGGGGTCGATGGCTCGCCCTATTGGGTCCGCTCGGACTTCGCCGGCAATGCGGCGTTGTTGGATTCCCAGGAGTGGCCCGAGTGCAGCGGCGGGGACTTCGAGTCGTTCCTCCGCGATGCGCAGCACTGGCTTGGCGACTACGCTTTGTATCAAGCCCTCAGTCAGCGTTACGGCGGTGCGCCGTGGTGGACCTGGCCTGCGGAGCTGCGTGATCGCGATCGTCAGGCCATTGAGCGTGCGAGCGCCGAGCTGCACGAACAGCTCTGGCAAGTGAAGCGCGAGCAGTTTGCTTTCGCTGTGCAATGGCGCAGGTTGCGCCAACACGCGCATCACCGCGGTGTTCGCTTGTTCGGTGATCTTCCTTTCTATGTCGCTCCCGATTCGGCAGAGACCTGGGCGCATCGCGGCCAGTTCCAGCTTGCTCAGGACGGCCGTCCGCGCGCGGTGGCCGGAGTGCCGCCCGATTACTTCTCCGAGACCGGGCAGCTGTGGGGCAATCCCCTGTACGAGTGGCCCCTGATGCTGGGCGACGGCTTCCATTTCTGGCGTGCGCGCACCCGCCAGCAGCTCGAGCGTTTCGACCTGCTGCGACTCGATCACTTCAGAGCCCTGGCCGCGCACTGGGCGGTTCCCGCCTCGGCTCCGGATGCGCGCTCGGGGCAGTGGCAGCACACGCCCGGGAAGGAGCTGCTGCGGATGCTGCAGGACGAGTTCGGCGAGCTGCCGCTCGTCGCGGAGGACCTCGGCGTCATCACCGAAGACGTAGAGGCGCTGCGCAGGCGTTTCCACCTTCCGGGAATGCGCGTGCTGCAGTTTGCTTTCAGCGGCGAAGGTGACAACCCGCATCTGCCGCACATGCACGAGCGCGACAGCGTCGTCTACACAGGAACGCACGACAACGATACGAGCCTCGGTTGGTTTACCTCCCTCGAGGCAGGGGCGCGGCGCTGGGTGGAGCTGTTCCTGCGCTACACGCCCGGCTGCATGCCGGATGCGCTGATTCGCGAGGCGCTCGGATCCGTGGGCAAGCTCGCGATACTGCCGGTGCAGGACATTCTTCATCTCGGCTCGGAAGCGCGACTGAACACGCCCGGTACGGCCGTCGGGAACTGGACCTGGAAGATGCCCTCCGGTGCGCTCACCTCCGAGCTTGCCCGCCACTACGCGACGCTCAATAGAATGTACGGCCGTAGCTGACCGGCGACACTTCGCCCCCCCCGCCGCAGCCATCGGCAGGATCGCGGAGCGTCGCCAGGGGGGCTGTCGCCCAAGGCTGCGACCGAATGCCGCAGGGCATCGGCGGGAAGCGAAGCGTCGACAATCGGCGGCAGCGGCGTCGAGGTTTGTTACGATCCCGGGCATGCGTCGGCTCAGCTACACCGCCCCATTCCTGATGGCAGCCCTGCTGGGCGGCTGCTCCCTGTTCGTGCCGAAGCTCTCCGCGCCGACCCTTTCCATCGTCAACGTGGAGCTGCTCAAGAGCGATCTATGGGAGCAGCACCTGAAAGTGCGCCTGCGCGTGCAGAATCCCAACGACCGTACTTTGCCGGTGAAGGGCATCTCGTACACCATCGATGTGTCGGGACAGCAGTTCGCGAGCGGTGTCTCGGGCGCCAGCTTCGTCGTTCCTGCCAACGGTGAAGCGGAGTTCGACATGAGCGTCACGGCCAACATGGCCGGAGCGTTGTTCAAGATGCTCGGGCGCGGCGGGTCCGAAGCAATCGACTACCGTATCGCCGGCAAGGTGTCGTTGTCCGAAGGGTTGTTGCGCACCGTGCCGTTCGAGCAGCACGGCACGTTCAAGCTGCAGTAGCCGGCAGAGCTGTCGCGAACGTCGTGACCGAGCCGCGCCTCAGGCGAGCAGCTTCTCGTAAAGATCCACGTACAGCCCACCCTGCCGCGGCCAGGAGAAGTCGCGGCTCATTCCGTTGCGGACCATGCGCTGCCAGTGCTCGGGCTCAGCATACAGATCGAGCGCACTGTTCAGCGCCCACTCGAGCCCTTCTGAGTTGTAGTCGTCGAACACCACCCCGGTCCCCAGGCCGGTGTGCGGGTCGTAGTGCTCTACCGAATCCGCCAACCCGCCGGTGCGGCGGACGATCGGCACCGTGCCGTAGCGCAAGCTGTACATCTGGTTCAGTCCGCACGGCTCGTACAGCGAGGGCATCAGGAACATGTCGCTGGCCGCTTCGATCCAGTGGGCGAATTCCTCGTCGTAACCCTTGCGGAAGAGCACGCGGCGCGGAAATCGCTCCTGCAGGCCGCTCAGGAAACGCTCGTACTGAGAATCACCCGCTCCCAGTGCGACCAAGCTCAGGGCGCGCCATTGCAGCACTTCCGGGAGCGAGTCGAACATCAGGTCGATGCCCTTCTGCGAGGCCAGGCGGCTGACAATGCCGGCGAGGGGGACGGCCGGGTCGTAGTCGAGGCCGAGGCGCGCCAGGAAGGTGCGCTTGAACTGCGCTTTCACCTCCGGTCTCCGGGCGTCGTAGTGGTAGGGTAGAAAGCGGTCGTGGCGCGGGTCCCACTCCTCGTAATCGACGCCGTTGAGGATGCCGGTGAGAGCGCCACCGCGGGCGCGCAGAGCCTGCTGCATCCCCATCCCGTACTGGTCGGTGCAGATCTCCTGGGCGTGCGTCGGGCTCACCGTCGTGATGGCGTCCGCGTACATGATGCCGTGCTTGAGCGGGTTGATGGTGCCCGCCTGCAGATCGTCCTGGTGCAGCAGATAGCTCTTGGCGCCGAGGTTCAGGTCACCCACGGCGGCCGCGCTGAACGCTCCCTGATAGCCGATGTTGTGAATCGTCAGCACCGAGCGCGTCGCGGCGAACAGGCGATCCCAGTCGTAGGAGGCCTTGAGGAACAAGGGAGCAAAGCCGGTGTGCCAGTCGTTGCAGTGCAGGATCTGGGGCGCCCATTGCAGGTGCTGGCAGGAAACGAACACGGCGCGGGTGAATGCGAGAAACCGCAGATGCTCGTCGGGGTCCGTCGTGTACAGGGTGCTGCGGGAGAAGAGCTCCGGGCATTCGACCAGGTACACGGGGGCGCTGGAGCGCGGGAGCTTGCCTGCCAGGACCGAGAAGCGGTAGCGGTGGAGTCCGAGTTGCAGCTCGACGTTGCGCAGCTGAGGGACACTTTCCAGGGACAGCCGTGTGCGGTCGATCGACGAGTAAAGCGGCGTGAACAGCCGGACGTCGTGTCCCGCCGTGTGCAGATACTTCGCGAGCGCCGAGGAGACATCCGCGAGACCGCCTGTCTTGGAGAGCGGCGCCGCCTCCGAGGCGAGCAGACAGACGGTCAGGGTCATGGGCACATCTACCGGTTTATGATTGTTGCTGGCTGCGCGCCGGCCGCCGGGCGCAAGGGCATTCGAGACGGGGGTAGCCCATTTCCGCGATGCGTCGTGTCCTCATCTCTTTGACGGTCACCCTGCTGTTGATCGTGTCGGTCGGCACCGGGATCGCGGTGGCGACCTGGCCGCATTGGCGGCACTGGCTGCTGCGGTAGGAGTGATTCTACCTACACACCGTGGCGGAGCCGCGACGCAGCGCGCAAGAATCGGACGCCTTATGTCATCTCGCGCCCGCGACGGGGGGCGGAAGGCTGTCAATCGGTGACTTGGCATCTAAGTCATTGTTTTCATTAAAAAGACTGCCCGCAGACGCAGGCTCGGCCGTGGCCCGCTGGTAAACTAGAGGCCATCAGTCGCATCCTGCCGCCCCCTTTGGCGTTCGCGCTCACCGTGTGAGTGCGGCGGGTCCAGTGAAGAACGGATATGTCAGCCTCACCGTATAAACAACTCGAACAGGAATTTCGCCGCCTCCATGCTTTCCGCGGGGCGCTTTCGCTCCTGCGCTGGGACGCTGCAGTCATGATGCCGCGCGGCAGCGCCGACGTTCGCGGGGAGCAACTGGCGGCGCTCGAGACCGAGTACCACGCCCTGCTCACCGCTCCGAGGATTACCCGCTTGCTGGATCGAGCGCAGGCGAACGCCCAGGGGCTCCAGGATTGGCAGATCGCGAATCTGCACGAGATGCGGCGGCAACGGGATCACGCCATTGCGACCCCCGTTTCGCTGGTCTCGCGCCTGACCAAAGCCGCCTCCCGCGCCGAAGCCCATTGGCTCGAGGCGCGCCAGCAGGGCAAGTTCGAGGTATTCGCCACGCACCTCGAGGAGGTCGTGCACCTGGTGCGTGACAAGGCCGCCCTCCTGGGCCAGGCCCTGAATCTCGCTCCGTACGACGCGCTGGTCGATGAATTCAGCCCGGGCCTGATGACGGCGGACATCGACGCCATGTTCAAGGCGCTGTCGCGGCGTCTGCCGTCGCTGATCCGTGAGGCGATCGCGCTCCAGGACCGGCAGCCGTTGCTGCCCTTGACGGGGAAGTTCCCGCACCCCAAGCAGCGAGCGCTGATCGTGGAGGTGATGAAAGCGATCGGCTTCCCCTTCGATCGAGGCCGCCTGGATGAGAGCGAGCACCCCTTCACGGAGGGCGTTCCGGGCGACATGCGAGTGACCACCCGCCTGGACGTGAATGACGTCTGGTCGGGTCTGCTGGGAGCGATGCACGAGACCGGCCATGCGATGTACGACCTGGGCTTGCCGCAGGACTGGCGCGACCAGCCGGTGGGCCGGGATCGCGGCATGGCGCTGGAAGAGAGCCAGTCGTTGCTGATGGAGATGATCGTCTGCCGCAGCCGCTCCTTCGTGCGCTACGTGCAGCCGCTGCTCGCGAAGCACTTCGGGGTCAGCGGGCCGGAGTGGGAGCTGGAGAACATCTACGCGCACCTGAACCGGGTGAAGCGCGGCCTGATCCGGGTCGATGCCGACGAGCTGACGTATCCGTTGCACATCATGCTGCGCTACGAGCTGGAGAAGCAGCTGCTCAACGGTGAGCTGGCGGTGCGCGACCTGCCCGAAGCCTGGAACACCGGGATGGAGCAGCGGTTGGGGATTCGCCCTGCGAATCCCGTGGAAGGGTGTCTGCAGGACATTCACTGGGCCGTGGGCTCCTTCGGATACTTTCCTTCTTATGCGCTCGGTGCAGTGATCTCCGCGCAGCTCTACGAGAGTCTGCGCGCGGATGTTCCGGCTCTGGATGAGCAGCTGGCGGTCGGTGAGTTCTCGGGGCTACTGGGTTGGTTGCGCAAGCACGTGCATGGACTCGGTGCCAAGGTCCCGGTCCAGGAACTGCTGAAGAGCGCCACCGGTAAACCGCTCTCCGCGACCTCCTACATCCGCTACGTAGAGTCGAAGTATCTCGAGAACATCGCTAGCAGCGCGGCCGCGTAGGCTTTAGCGCGTGACGGTAGTGAAGCACTCACGGACGTTCCAGCGCCTCCAGGCCAAGCTGCGCGGCGACGTCGGCAAAGCGATCCAGGATTACGGCATGATCGCCGACGGCGATCGCGTGATGGTCTGCCTGTCTGGCGGCAAGGATTCGTACACGCTGCTGGACATCCTGCTGTCGCTCGAGCGCAGCGCACCGGTCAGCTTCGAGCTCATCGCCGTCAATCTCGATCAAAAGCAACCGGACTTCCCCGCCCACGTTCTACCGGACTATCTGCGGGAGCTCGGGGTGCCGTACCGGATCATCGAGCAGGACACCTACAGCGTGGTGAAGCGCGTAATTCCGGCTGGCCGGACGCTTTGCGGGCTGTGCTCTCGGTTGCGCCGCGGCGCTTTATATCGCTTTGCAGCCGAGAACGGAGTCACCAGGATCGCTCTCGGGCATCATCGGGACGACATCGTCGAGACCCTCTTTCTGAATCTGTTCTTTGCCGGGCGGCTGAAGGCGATGGCCCCCAAGCTGCTCTCCGAGGACGGGCGTCACATCGTGATCCGTCCCCTGGCCTACGTCCCCGAGCGGGAGATCGAGCGCTATGCGCGCGCGCGCAACTTTCCGATCATTCCCTGCAATCTGTGCGGCTCGCAGCAGAACATGCAGCGGGTAGCCGTCAAGAAGATGCTTGCCGCCTGGGAGCGCGAGTTCCCGGGACGCACGCAGACCATCTTCTCCGCCTTGCGCAATCTCGAGCCGGCCACACTCGCCGATCCGCGGCAGTTCGACTTCAAGGGCCTCGATCTGCGCCGCGTTCCGGCCATGAACGAGCCGGAGGAATACTCGCTCGCCAGCCAACTCGAGGCACTGCCGGCTTGAGTCTCGATCCTTCGCTAGTCACGGAGCCGGCTCCGCCGCCGTTGCCCAACTGCTACTGGGCACTGCCCGGCGAGCTGCTCGCGGGCGAGCATCCCAGCGGCGCCTCTGCGGAGGAGACGCGGATGCGTCTCGGCAGGTTGCTGGCCGCCGGCATCGAGTGCTTCATCGATCTGACCTTCCCCGGTGAGGCGCCGGCGTACGACATCGCCCTTCCCATCGGCGTCGAGTACCTGCGCAAGCCCATCAAGGACCACGGTCTGCCGGAGCTGCCCGAGCACATGCGCGAGATCCTCGACTGCATGGGCGATGCGCTGCGTTCGGGGCGCAAGGTGTACGTCCATTGCCGGGCCGGCATCGGACGCACCGGGACCGTAGTCGGGTGCATGCTCATCGAGAGAGGGTTCTCCGGGGATGCGGCGCTGGAAGAGCTGAATCGCGTCTGGCAGCAATCGCTGCGCTCCCAGAGCTGGGACTGGATCCCGGAAACCGGTGCGCAGGCCACCTACGTTCGCAACTGGGTCCCCGAGCGAGCCGCGGAGCCGGAAGTCGCGGTACCGCAAGAGGCGGATCCGCTGCTGGAGGACTCGACGTTGACCGCGGCGCGCGAGGTGCGCAGCCGGTTTCATGGGGCTCTCCTGGGACTGGCGGTGGGCGACGCCTTGGCTGCGGCGACGCAATATCGCCGGCAGGGCACCTTCACGCCCGTTGGCGATCTGCTGGGCGGAGGGCCCTTCGACTTGCCGCGCGGGGGCTGGAGCGATGACACCGCCATGGCCCTGTGTCTCGCCGACAGCTTGCTGGAGTGCGATGGATTCGATGCTCGCGATCAGGTCGAGCGCTATTGGCGATGGCAGAAGGATGGCTATCTCTCCGCTACCGGGCAATGCGTAGGGATCACCGCCAGCACCGCTCGTGCGCTGGCCCTCGCGCAATGGAGGCGCCAGCTGTATTCCGGCTCCCACGACCCCACGCAGCTGGATCCGGAGCCGCTCTCGCGTGTGGGGGTCGCGGTCATGTTCTACCTCGCGAATGCTGAGGAGGCTGTGCGCCAGGCGACGGAATCCGCCCGGCCGACCTGCCAGTCGCCGACCGTCCTCGAGGTTTGCCGCGCGTTCGCCGATCTGATGCTGGCGGCCCTTTCGGGCCAGTCCAAGGCCTCGATCCTGGCGCAGGTGCCGGGAGTGGAGGCGGCGGCGCCGCCGGAGTCGCCCAGCTCGGCCCCCGAGGTGCTGGCAGCGGCCGTCTGGGCATTCGCCACGACGACGACTCTGCGGGAGGCGCTGCTGCGAGCCGTCAACCTGGGCGGCCATGCGGATGTGGTCGGCTCCGTCTGCGGCCAGCTGGCGGGTGCGCACTACGCGGTGGCTGCCATTCCCGCCACCTGGCGCAACAGCCTGATGCACAAGGACCTCATCGCAGGCTTCGCAGATCGCCTGCTCGCCCACACCCTGCTGGGCCTGGGCGGCTGAAAAAAAGTTCGCACCCCCGGGACTGATGCACGCAGACAGAGCTGGAGCGGTTCGGTAAGCTGCTGGCCGTTCACCCTGGCGGGCTCAGGCGCGGCAGGGGTTCAGCCCGAATGGGCCTCGTCCTTCACTCCTCAAATCGTCAAGGCAGCCATGTCGTCGCCGGGACACGCTCGCGTTGTGGGCAGACGCCGCCGCCGCAAGGCGCAGCCCTCGACCCGCGCGCCAGCCGCCGGCCCGCAACCCGCCGCCTCCAAATGGGCCCGCCCCAAACGGGGCAGCCCCCAATGGGCCGGCCCCAAATGGGCCAGCCTGTCCGATGAGCAGTTGCTGTCGCTGCGCTTCTGCGATCTGAAGCTATCCATCGAGCACTCCTCGCTCCGACGCTACGTAGCGCGCCTCTACAGCGAGCTCGCCAGCCGTGGCCTGGATTTCCGGCCGCACGTGTGGCTTTCCGAGGAGTGGTTCTCGCCCGACGGGGTTCCGGGAATCGCGGTTCCGTTCTACCTGGCGCATCCGCGCCTCGAGCGGCTCGAGCGGCGCATCATGCGCGAGGCGGAAGGCGGCAACAGCCGCTGGCTGATGCGCATCCTGCGCCACGAGGCGGGCCACGCTCTGGATAACGCGTATCGGTTGCGACGCCGTCGGCGATGGCGTGAGGCGTTCGGCTACGCTTCATTGGCGTATCCGAATCGGTATCGCGCCCGCCCCGGCAGCCGCCGCTATGTGCATCACCTGGGTGAGTGGTACGCGCAAGCCCATCCCACCGAGGATTTCGCCGAGACCTTCGCGGTGTGGCTCAAGCCGAGATCGAGCTGGCGCACCCACTATGCCGACTGGCCGGCGCTGAATAAGCTGAGCGCCGTCGAGGAGCTGGTGGCGGACGTGCGGGAGAAAAGCGCGCCGGTCCGCAACCGGATTCGGATCGAGCCCATCGATCGCAACACGCGAACCCTCGGGGAGCACTACCGCCGCAAGCTCGCGCACAACCGCTCGACACGCCGCGGCGTGTCCGATCAGTTCCTGAAGAAAGTGTTCAGTGTAGAAAGAATGCATCCGCGGGCGACGCGTGCGGCAACATTGTTGCGCACGCACAGAGTCGCGCTCGTCGCGCATGTCGCGCGGGCGCTGGCAACGGAGCGCTACACGGTACAACAGGTCCTGCGAATGCTCATCGAGCGCAGCGAGGCGCTGCGGCTCTATGTTCGCGGCGGCAAGCGCGAGGCCGTGCGCCATTCGCGCTCGATGTTGGAAAGAATCACGCGTTTCTACGCGCAAGGCGAGACTCCACAGCTCCCATTATGAAAAAACTGCGCACGCTCGTCGTAGTGCACGCGAGCCTGGTGCCGCCGGA
>DATNEN010000138.1:0-17305 GCA_035552975.1 Steroidobacteraceae bacterium | reverse complement strand
GACCTCGGTGCGGACCTCGTTCTGTTTCCGGAGCTGACGCTGTCGGGCTATCCGCCTGAGGATCTGCTCTTTCACCGCGGGTTCAGGCTGCAGACGGAGTTCGCCCTGGATCGAGTGCGCAAGGAGGTGCGCGGCCCGCGTGTCCTGGTGGGCTTTCCGGAGTACACGCGCGCCGGAATCTACAATTCCGCGGCGTTGATCGCGGACGGCTCGGTGGTCGCCATCCATCGCAAAGCGGAGCTCCCCAACTACAAGGTGTTCGACGAGAAGCGCTACTTCCAGGCGGGTGCGCAGCCGACTGTGGCGGAGTGCGATGGGTTTCGCGTCGGCATCCTGGTCTGCGAGGACATGTGGGAGCCGGAGCCGGCGCAACTGGCGCGCAGCGCCGGTGCCGAGCTGCTCGTCGTCATCAACGCTTCTCCCTACGAGCAACACAAGCAACGCGAGCGCGAGGCCGTCATTCAAAAGCGTGTGTTGGACGTCGGCCTGCCGGTGGCGTACGTGAACCTGGTTGGGGCGCAGGACGAGCTGGTGTTCGACGGCAACTCTTTCGTCATGGATGCCGAGGGCCGTGTGGTCGTGCGCGCGCCTGCTTTCCAGGAAGGCACCTACACCGTGGATTTCGTGCGGCAGGGGCGCAAGGTCGTGCCCACGCCGGGAGAGGTCGCACCGGAGCTTGGCGATGAGGCCAGCGTCTACTCGGCGCTGGTGCTGGGTGTGCGGGACTACGTGAACAAACACGGGTTCCCGGGCGTCGTGATGGGTTTGTCAGGCGGGGTCGATTCGGCCCTGACTCTGGCGATTGCCGTAGATGCTCTGGGCGCCGAGCGCGTCCACGCGGTCATGATGCCCTCGCGCTACACGGCGCAAATGAGTCTCGATGACGCGGAGGCGGAGGCGCGTGCGCTGGGAGTCAGCTACAGCGTGCTGTCGATCGAGAGCATGTTCGAGGCCACGCTCGCGACGCTTAAGGAGGAGTTCGCGGGACGCAAGCCGGACGCGACCGAGGAGAACATTCAGTCCCGTTGCCGCATGTTGTTGCTCATGGGCATCTCCAACAAGACGGGCCGAATGTTGCTGACCACCGGCAACAAGAGCGAGATGGCCGTCGGCTACGCGACGCTCTACGGCGATATGGCCGGCGGCTTCGCGCCCATCAAGGATTGCAGCAAGCTGCTGGTGTATCGCCTGGCGGCTTACCGCAACTCCAAGGGAAGCGTGATTCCGCAGCGGGTGATCGACCGGCCGCCCTCCGCCGAGCTGCGCCCCGAGCAGAAGGACTCGGACTCACTGCCGCCCTACGACGTGCTGGATCCGATTCTGGAAGCGTTCATCGAGGAGGATCTGACGGTGGACGAGATCCAGGCGCGGGGCTTCGATCGGGCGACCGTCGGGCGGGTGCTGGATCTGGTGAAGCGCAACGAATACAAGCGCCGGCAGGCCCCCCCGGGGGTGCGCGTCAGCCGGCGGGCGTTTGGACGCGACTGGCGTTATCCGGTCACCAACGGCTATCGGCGGTAGCCACGGCGCTCACCAGAACTTCCACCAGTGCCTTTTGACCTCGGCAGTCTCCGCTCTCACCTGGCCGGAGTAGTTCGCCTGGTAGACCTTGCGGGCATTGGCGGCGAGCTCCGGGAGATTCAGCCGGTCGTAGGCCGCGATCATGATCGCCAGCGCCTGCTGGGTCGCCGGGGCGCCGTCGTACTGCTCGATCTCGCCTTTGGCGCGGTTGGCCGCTGCAACGAACGCGCCGCGCTCCAT
Source organism: Steroidobacteraceae bacterium (assembly GCA_035552975.1). Lineage (GTDB taxonomy): Bacteria > Pseudomonadota > Gammaproteobacteria > Steroidobacterales > Steroidobacteraceae > 13-2-20CM-66-19. The sequence goes on along the minus strand of DATNEN010000138.1, from coordinate 15,544 downwards.
GTAGTACTCAGCCACGTGCACCTCGTAGTCGGCGAGGCGGTTGCGCAGGTAGATCATCCGTTGCTGCGCGTCGTGGGCATATTCACTCTTGGGGTACTGCTCCACGACGGTACGGAAGGCGGTGAACGCTTTCTTCGCCGTGGTGGGAGGCCGCTTCGTGAGGTCGGCGTGAAACAGCCTCTCCATGCCGTTCGGAGTGCGCTCGAAGTCCACCAGGCCCTTGATGTACCAGGCGTAATCGACGCGCGGGTGCGTGGGGTTCTCGCGCACGAAAGTGTCGGCGGCATCGGTCGCGGATTCGGCCTCGCCGGCGCGGTAGTATGCGTAGATCAGGTCCAGACGCGCCTGGCGTGCCTGGGGGGTAAAGGGGTAGCGCGCGGTGAGCTGCTCGTACACCTTGATCGCCGAAGCGTAGTCGTAGGAATTGAGGCTGCTCTTGGCCCTCTTGTAAAGCACCTCGGGGCTCGACTTGGTCAGATCGTCGCGGTGCGACCGGCAGCCCCCCAGGGCCAGCAGGAGCATGCCCAGCACGATCAGCACATAAGAGCCAGGCACGCCGCGACGCAGCGGAACAGAGACAGACATCAAATGAGGACCTTTCGTTGGCTTCGCGCCGCGTGAATCCGCCGAGTATAGCTAATTCCGCGGCCAGTCCCGGGGCACGAGTTCCGACCGCGGACCCCGCCGGGGAGTTCCGCACCCACCTGCTGGAGCTGACCGCGGACCTGGGCGGCCTGCGGTTCGATCAGGCACTTGCCCGGGCACTACCGCAGTACTCGCGTTCCCGGTTGCAGGGGTGGATCGAGGCCGGAGAAGTCGAGGTGGACGGGCGCCAGCTGCGGGCCAAGGACAAGGTGCTCGGCGGGGAACGCGTTCGCATCCACGCCTGGCTCGAAGCCGACCCCCAGGTGAAGCCCGAAGCCCTGCCCCTCGAGGTGCTCTTCAAGGACCGCGCGCTGTTCGTGATCAACAAGCCTGCGGGCCTCGTGGTGCACCCGGGCGCCGGCAACGCCCGGCACACGTTACAGAATGCCTTGCTGGGGCTCGATCCGAAGCTCGCCGTCGTGCCCCGAGCCGGGATCGTGCACCGGCTCGACAAGGACACGAGCGGTCTCCTCGTAGTTGCGCGAACGCCGGAGTCTCATACGGCACTCGTGGCAGCTCTGGCGCAGCGCGAGGTCAGCAGGCACTACCTCGCGGTGTGCACTGGAGTCATGACCGCGGGCGGCACTGTGGATGAGCCGATTGGCCGTCACCGCAGTCTGCGGACCCGTATGGCGGTTCGTGCGGATGGCAAACCCGCCGTTACCCACTATCGGGTTCTGCAGCGATTCCGCGGACACACGCTCGTTCGAGCCGAGCTCGAGACCGGTCGCACGCATCAAATCCGTGTTCACCTGGCTTACATCGGCTTCCCGGTCGTGGGGGATCCGCTGTACGGGGGTCGCCGACGGTTGCCTGCGGGGTCGACCCCGGGGCTTGTCGCCGAGCTGAACGGCTTCAGGCGCCAGGCTCTGCACGCCGCCCATCTGGCGCTCGAGCACCCCACAACGGGCCGCGCCGTCGAATGGGAAGCCCCCCTGCCCGAGGACATGACTCGCCTGCTGGCCGCACTGGAGGCCGACGGACGGCCCTCATGAATGGGATCGAGATCATCGAGCCGCGGTGGCCCGTGCCCCGCGTGCATGCTGCATTCACCCTCCGGACGGGTGGGGTGAGCGCGGCGCCGTTCGATTCCCTCAATCTGGGAGCTCATGTCGGGGACGCTCCGGAGGCGGTCGAGGAGAACCGGCGCCGGCTGCGCCAGCGGCTGCGTCTGCCGGCAGAGCCGGTGTGGTTGCAGCAAGTTCACGGTGTCGTGGTGGCCGACCTCGATGGGGTGGGGGCGCCGGGCGTCGCGGATGCCGCCGTGACCCGACGCGAGGGTCGCGTGTGCGTCATCCAGGTGGCGGATTGCATTCCGGTGCTTCTGGCCGCTCGCGATGGTTCCGCGGTCGCGGCCGCGCACGCGGGCTGGAGGGGCCTCGTCGCAGGTGTGTTGGAGGCGACGGTTCGATCGCTGCAGGTGCGTGGGGAAGAGCTTTGTGCCTGGTTGGGGCCTGGGATCGGCGTTCGGCATTTCGAGGTGGGCGAGGAGGTGCGCTCAGCATTTGTTGACGGGGACCCTCGGGCGGCCTCCGCCTTCGCGCCGAATTTGCAAGGGCGATGGCAGTGCGACCTGGCTGCGCTTGCGAGGAGCCGCCTGTCGAACCTCGGAGTACGTGAGATCTACGGTGGCGATTGCTGCACGTACGCCGCAGCGGGACGGTTCTTTTCCTATCGGCGCGAGGGCCGATGCGGCCGCATGGCCGCGCTGATCTGGTTGGGATGACTGCCCCGGGGGGCATTGACGTGCGTGCTACGATGACTGGATAAGTCTCGAACAAGCATAAAGAATCGGCAAATGCCCCTGCTCGGTTGGATCGTCGTGTTCACAGCGCTCGGCGGCATCGCAAGCGCCGCCTTCGCGAGTGCGTTCCTGCTGCTTCCGGAGCGCACCAGCACGCGCCTTCTGCCGCACCTCGTGAGCTTTGCTACGGGGGCTCTGCTGGGTGCCGCATTGCTCGCGCTTTTGCCCGAGGCGATGGAGAGTGTTGGAACCGCGGGCGCCCACGGAATCGGGGCCGCGCTCGTGCTGGGCCTGGGCATCTTCTTCGTGATCGAGAAGGTTGTGCTTTGGCGGCACGCCCACTCCCACGAGCAGGGTCAGCCCCCGGATGCCGCGCAGGATCACGCGGAGGCGCATGGCCATACGCACGACCACGCTCGCACGGAAGGCCACGAGGGACACGCCCACGAGCACGGGCATGGCCACGAACACGGGCATTCGCACCGTGACGAGGCCGCGGGCGTGCTGGTGCTCATCGGGGACAGCGTTCACAACGTGCTGGACGGTATCCTCATCTCCGCCGCGTTTCTACAGAACTGGCCCCTAGGCCTGCTGACGACCTTCGCGGTTGCAGCCCACGAGATCCCGCATCGGCTCGGCGACTTCGTGCTGCTGGTGCATTCCGGAATGTCACAACGCCGGGCGCTGCTGTTGAACATGGCTACCGGGCTCGCTGCGGTACTGGGCGGCATTGCGGCCTATTTCGGTTTGCGGCGCGTGATGGGACTGTTGCCCTATGCGCTTGCGGTCGCTGCTGCAGGCTTTCTGTACATCGCCGTCGCGGGGCTGATTCCGGCCCTCCACCGCCGTGCCGACCCCCGCACCAGCCTGGCGCAGGTCACGCTCATCGGGCTGGGGGTGGGGGTCATCGCCTGGGCCGAGAGCTTGGTCCATTAGCCTATTCGGGGCGCGCGACGCCCCCGGGGCGGACGCGAGTGGCCCGCCGTCGCCAGGCACTTGAACGGGCTGGGTTTTGGCCCCACTTTCGCGGCAGCTCACCCCAAAAACCAATTTCCAGGTGTCCCATGCGGATGGACAAACTCACGAGCCGCTTTCAGCAGGCGCTGGCGGATGCTCAGTCGCTGGCGCTCGGGCGCGACCATCAATTCATGGAGCCGGCGCACGTGCTGCTGGCTCTGCTGGACAGCCAGGGCGGGTCGGTGCGACCGCTGCTGGTGAAGGCCGGCGTTGACGTCAACAAGCTGCGCTCGGAGCTGGGCTCCGCCCTCGAGAGGCTGCCTAAAGTCTCGGGGACTCCGGGGGACGTGCATGTCTCGAACGAGCTCAATCGCATCTTCAACGTCACCGACAAGCTCGCGCAGCAGAGCGGGGATCAGTACATCTCCAGCGAGCTGTTCGTGCTCGCGGCGTTCGAGGATCGCGGCCTGGCGAAGATCCTGAAGGACGCCGGCGCCGCGCGCGGCGCCATCGAGAAAGCCATCCACGACGTCCGCGGGGGCGAGAAGGTGGCCGATCCCAATGCCGAGGAAAGCCGGCAGGCGCTGGAGAAATACACCATCGACCTCACCGCGCGGGCGAGCTCCGGCAAGCTCGATCCCGTGATCGGCCGCGACGATGAGATCCGGCGCACGGTGCAGGTCCTGCAGCGCCGGACCAAGAACAACCCGGTGCTCATCGGCGAGCCCGGCGTCGGCAAGACGGCCATTGTCGAAGGCCTCGCGCAGCGCATCATCAACGGCGAAGTGCCCGAGGGGCTGAAGAACAAGCGCATCCTCGCGCTCGACATGGGCGCGCTCATCGCAGGCGCCAAGTTCCGCGGCGAGTTCGAAGAGCGCCTGAAGGGCGTGCTCAACGATCTGGCCAAGCAGGAAGGGCAGGTCATCCTGTTCATCGATGAGCTGCACACCATGGTCGGTGCGGGCAAGGCCGAAGGCGCCATGGATGCCGGCAACATGCTCAAGCCCGCGCTCGCGCGCGGCGAGCTGCATTGCGTGGGTGCGACCACCCTCGATGAGTACCGCAAGTACATCGAGAAGGACGCGGCGCTGGAGCGCCGCTTTCAAAAAGTTCTGGTGGACGAGCCCTCGGTCGAGGACACGATCGCGATCCTGCGCGGCCTGCAGGAACGCTATGAGCTGCACCACAAGGTCGAGATCACCGACCCCGCGATCGTGGCGGCCGCGACGCTCTCGCACCGCTACATCACCGACCGGCAGCTCCCGGACAAGGCGATCGACCTGATCGACGAGGCGGCGGCGCGCATTCGCATGGAGATCGACTCCAAGCCCGAAGCGCTCGACCGGCTCGACCGGCGCATCATTCAGCTGAAGATCGAGCAGGAAGCGCTGAAGAAGGAGACCGACGAGGCCACGCGCAAGCGCCTGTCGACGCTGCAGGAGACGCTGCGCGGCCTGGAGAAGGAATACGCCGATCTGGAGGAGATCTGGAGGTCCGAGAAGGCCTCTCTCCAGGGGACGGCCCACATCCGTGAAGAGCTCGATCACGTGCGCCTGGAGATGGATGCGGCGCGCCGCGCGGGCAACCTCGGGCGCATGGCGGAGCTGCAGTACGGCAAGATCCCCGAGCTCGAGAAGCGTCTGCTGCAGGCGCAGAAGGCGGAAGACCAGGCGCCGCAGCTGGTGCGCAACAAGGTGACCGACGAGGAGATCGCGGAAGTCGTGTCCAAGTGGACCGGCATCCCGGTCGCGAAGATGCTCGAGGGCGAAAAGGAGAAGCTGCTGCGCATGGAGGAGGCGCTGCACAGGCGCGTGGTCGGACAGGACGAGGCGCTGCGCATCGTCTCCGATGCCATCCGCCGCTCGCGCGCCGGGCTGTCGGATCCGCGCCGCCCCAACGGCTCATTCCTGTTTCTGGGGCCCACGGGCGTGGGCAAGACGGAGCTGTGCAAGGCGTTGGCGGAGTTCCTGTTCGACACCGAAGAGGCGCTCGTGCGCATCGACATGTCGGAGTTCATGGAGAAGCACTCCGTGGCGCGGCTCATCGGCGCCCCGCCGGGCTATGTCGGATACGAGGAGGGCGGCTACCTCACCGAGGCGATCCGACGGCGCCCTTACGCCGTCATCCTGCTGGATGAGGTCGAGAAAGCGCACCCGGACGTTTTCAACGTCCTGCTGCAGGTGTTGGATGACGGGCGCCTGACCGACGGTCAGGGTCGCACCGTCGACTTCCGCAACACCGTCATCATCATGACTTCCAACCTCGGCTCGCAGGTCATCCAGGAGCTCGCCGGGGAGAAGAATTACGCCCGCATGAAGTCCGCCGTGATGGAGATCGTGCAGCAGAGCTTCCGGCCGGAATTCATCAACCGCATCGACGACATCGTGGTGTTCCACCCGCTGGGCACGAGCCAGATACGCGCGATCGTGGACATCCAGCTGCTGTACCTGCGCAAGCGCCTGCAGGAGCGCAACATGGAGCTGGTGCTGGACGACTCCGCCCGCGACCTGCTCGGGGAAGCCGGGTTCGATCCGGTGTACGGCGCGCGGCCGCTGAAGCGGGCCATCCAGCAGCAGATCGAGAATCCGCTCGCACAGCGGATACTGCAGGGTGGGTTCGCCCCGGGCGACCGGATTCGCATCAGCGCCAGCGGCGGGGAGCTGAAGTTCGCCAAGGGCTAGCAGGTATACTGCGAGCCCCGGGGTGGGTCACGTAAGACAACAACGCCATGCCGTTCTACGAATACGAGTGCGCCAACTGCAAGTTCTACACCGAGGTCATGCAGAAGATTTCGGAACCGCCGCTGGAGAAGTGCCCTTCCTGCGGGAAGAAGGCGCTGAAGAAGCTGGTTTCCGCGCCGGTATTCCGTCTCAAGGGCGGAGGCTGGTACGAGACGGACTTCAAGTCGGACACCGAGGGCAAGCGCAACATCGCCGATCGCGAGGAGCCGAGCGCGCCGAAGTCCGAGGACACCAAGAGCGCAGGCGCAGACTCCAAGCCCGCCGCTTCCGGGGAGGCCACGGGCAAGAGCGCCTCGGGCGCCTCCGAGGGTGCAGCCAAGGCGAGCGCGACGGAAAGCCGCGGAGTCAGCTCCAGCGGTAGCGGGCGCGGTAAGGGGACCGGAACCCGCTCAGCGGTCAGCCGCAGCAAGCCCGCTGCCAAATCCGTCTCGAAGAGCCCGTCCAAGGCACGGGGCAAGAGCCCGGCGCGCAAGAAGGGCCGCCGGTGACGGACCCCGCAGCCAGCAAGGGCTTCGCGACCAGCCCCGCAACCAGCGAGGGCTTGCGGTGATCGACCCTGCAGCCAAGGCCGCGGCAGCAGCGCCACGCAAACGCAGCCTGCGCCGCTATCTGGTCGCGGGGATGCTCGTATGGCTGCCCATCCTCGCCACCATCTGGGTGGTGACGTTCTTCGTGCACCTCATGGACCGCACGCTGGTGCTGCTCCCTCCCGAGTACCGTCCCCAGGCCGTCGTGGGATTTGCCTTGCCGGGCTTCGGGGCGCTGCTCGCCTTTGCCATCGTTCTGGCGACCGGCATCGTCGTCAACAACTTGATCGGCCGGCAGATGGTGCTCTTCGGGGAGGAGTTGCTGAACCGCATTCCGCTGGTGCGGACCGTCTACAGCGGCGTCAAGAGCTTCACGGAGAGTGTGTTCTCGCAGTCGAGCTCGTTCCGCAAGGTGGTGATGATCCAATACCCCCGGGTAGGGATGTGGAGCATAGGGTTCCTCACCGCCGAGGATATCCCTGAGGTCACGCGGCGCACCGGTGAGCCTCATGCGTGCGTGTATATCTCGAATGCCCTCAACGCGACCGCCGGCTACATAGTGATCGTGCCTCGCAGCCAGATCGTGGAGCTGGATATGACCGTGGATGCGGCGATGAAAATGATCATCACCGTCGGCGTGGTGGCCCCCCAGGACCTGGTAGGGCAGGACCCCGGCGGTGCGGGGAACGCGAAATCCCAGCCCCGCGCCCTCTCGCGGTAGCCCGGGCCCTCTCCCGCTAGCCCAGGCCCTCCCGGGCCACTCGGGGCGCTACCCGAGAACCCCTGTGACGACCTGCTTTGCACCTCTGGCCGCGTGCCTTGCGGGGGTCACGGGGCCTCCGTACTATCGCGCGCCTTATGCGCTCACATTACTGCGGACAGGTCGCTGAGAAGCTCATCGGCCAGGAAATCACCGTTGCGGGCTGGGTACACCGCCGCCGCGATCACGGCGGGGTGATCTTCGTCGACCTGCGGGATCGGGAAGGCCTGCTCCAGATCGTGTTCGACCCGGACGCCGCGGAGACCTTCAAGGAGGCCGAACGTCTGCGCAACGAGTTCGTCATCCGGGTCAAGGGTCGCGTGCGCGAGCGGCCCGCCGGCACGACGAACACTCATCTCGCCTCCGGCCGCGTGGAGCTGCTGGCAAAGGAGCTCGAGCTGCTGAACCGCTCCGAGCCGCTGCCGTTCCAGCTCGATGAGCAGGTGAGCGAGGAGCTGCGCCTGAAGTATCGCTACCTGGACCTGCGGCGCGAGGTCATGACGCAGCGACTGCGTCTGCGTCACCGGCTGACGCGCTCGATGCGCGACTTCCTCGACGCGAACGGCTTCATCGACCTGGAGACTCCGGTGCTCGGCAAGTCGACGCCCGAGGGCGCGCGCGACTATCTGGTGCCGAGCCGCACGCAGGCCGGCAAGTTCTTCGCGCTGCCGCAGTCGCCGCAGATCTTCAAGCAGCTGCTGATGGTCGCCGGGTTCGATCGTTACTACCAGATCACGCGCTGCTTCCGGGACGAGGATCTGCGCGCGGATCGCCAGCCCGAATTCACGCAGCTCGACATCGAGACCTCCTTCATGTCGCAGAACGACATCATGGGTCTGATGGAAGAGCTGCTCCGGCACTTCTTCGCCCAGGTGCTGGATGTGAAGTTGCCGAATCCCGTTCCGCGCATGTCGTACGCGGAGGCCATGCGGCGCTACGGATCCGACAAGCCGGATCTGCGCATACCGCTGGAGCTGGTGGACGTCGCAGACCTCGTGAAGGACTGCGATTTCAAGGTATTCGCGGGGCCGGCGAAAGATCCGAAGGGTCGCGTGACAGCGTTACGCGTGCCCGATGGTGGCGCGCTGGCGCGCTCGCAGATTGATGACTACACGGCTTTCGTCGCGCGCTACGGCGCCAAAGGGCTCGCCTACATCAAGGTCAACGAGCGCGCCAAGGGGCGGGACGGCCTGCAATCTCCCATCGTCAAGTTCTTGAGCGACGCGGCGGTTGCCGGGATTCTCGAGCGGACGGGTGCGCTGGATGGGGACCTCGTGTTTTTTGGCGCCGACAGTGCCAAGGTGGTCAGCGACGCGCTCGGTGCGCTGCGCTTGAAGGTCGGCCAGGACCTGAAGCTCGTCGAGTCGGGCTGGCGGCCGTTGTGGATCGTCGATTTTCCGATGTTCGAGTGGGATGCGGAGGAGAAGCGCTGGGGCGCCGTGCACCACCCGTTCACCTCCCCCACGACCGATGATCCTGCGGTGCTGCGGGCAGCGCCGGACACGGCGCTGGCCAAGGCCTACGACATCACGCTGAATGGTTCGGAGATCGGCGGCGGATCGGTGCGTATTCACCGCGAAGAGATGCAGTCGACGGTGTTCGAGCTGCTCGGCATCGGCGCCGAGGAAGCGCAGCTGCGATTCGGGTTCCTGCTGGAGGCGCTCAAGTTCGGAGCGCCGCCGCACGGCGGCATCGCATTTGGCCTCGATCGCTTGTCGATGCTGATGGCCGGCGCGGACAGCATCCGCGAGGTCATCGCCTTCCCCAAGACGCAGACGGCTACCGACATGATGTCCGGAGCGCCGACGGAAGTCACAGAGAAGCAGCTGCGCGAGCTGCACATTCGCGTACGCACCCCGCCCCCGACGAGCTAGGAGCGCATGTCAGCGCCGGCGGAGGGCCGGCACGCCGGCAAAAACCACGCTTTTTGCCGGCCGCGTGGGCTCGCTGAGGCCTCGACTCCGCGAAAATTGCCGCAGACAATTTTCGCCAATTGACTAGTATTCCCACTGATACGCGATCCCGAGGCTGCTTCCGGGATCGTTTTCCGGCGTTGTGCCTTGTGCGGTGGCCGTACCGTTGCCCACCCGCGCCTGTAGCTTCAGGCGTTTGGCGAGATCCACATCGACTGCAAGCTGCGTGGTTCCGGTCGTGCTCTCCTTGACGCCGACGAACACACGACTGGAAACGTAGCGCCCGGCCTCGATGCTCGGGCCGGTGTTGCTGTTGGCGGGGCTGCCGGGTGCTCCGCTGCTGGAGCCGCCGGAAAGCGTCAGTCGATCGAGGCCGAGGGACTTCTGGATCTTCTCCAACGGATTGAAGCCCCCCCCGCCGCCGCCGAGAGAGGCGAGCGCCGCACCGATCTGCACCACCTGCAAAGCGCTGAGCTGCGAGGCGCTCTCACCGAACAAAAGCCGTGCAAGTATCTCATCCTGAGGTAGATCGGGAGTGCTGCTCAGCTCGATCTTCGGGGCATCCGCAAGACCGGTGATTCGCACGGTGGCGGTGACATCGACGACTTGAGTCTGGGCCACGAAGTCCAGCGTCGGATCGATCTTTTTCTGCAGCCCCGCGCCGTTGAAGGTCACCGTGCCCTGACTGAAGGTGAGATGACTGCTGGCGAGAGTAAACGTGCCGCGCAGCAGCTCGAACCCTCCACTGACCGTCGGGGAAGCGCTCGTGCCCCGAATGCGCAGCTCGCCACCCAACTCGGCATCCAGCCCGCGGCCTTTCACGAGGATCTGCCGAGGAGCGTCGACCGAGATGTCGAGACCGATGATGAGCTTGTTCTCGGCGGGCGCGGGCGCTGCCTTGCCGGGACGGCGAACGTCGAGCACTGCCACGTTGGGCGGCAGGCCGCCCGGGATCTGCACGTCGGCACGGTTGATGTAGACCTTGCCGGCGACATTCAGCCGCTGCCGGGCTGTGCCTTTGACGGTGATCTGCGAATTCAGGTTGGCGGTGACGATGTTGCTCGCAACAGGCTGGGCGTTTTTGGCTTCGAGCTTGAGGTCCACGGGGATGTCTTTTTCCAGCACGCCTATCGTGCCGGTGACGGAGACATCGCCGGGGGCTGCCCGCGCGGTGAGCTTTTCGATGCGCAGCGTGCGCTCGTTGCCGGTGATTTCCGCGGTGATGTCCGTGAGATTCGTACCCTGGATGTAGTCGCGCATGCTACCGCCCGAGACGCGAACCGTGCCGGTGACTTTCGGGTCGGTTTCGGAGCCGGTCACCTTCGTGTCGATCTTCACTTGTCCGGTGACGTGCTTGCCACTGGCCTCCAGCAACGGATTCATCACGGCGATATCGCCCGTTCCGACCAGTGCCAGATCCAACGCTCCGTCCTGTGCCAACGGGGCACGGCCATTGAGCGTGATCTGCGACGCCTTTCCGGCCGTGAGCTTCGCGTCAACATCGGCGGTGTTGCCCATCAGTTGGGACGCGAGGTGAAAGTCCGCCGCGGGCAGCCCGTTAGCTGCGTTGGCGGCGGAGCGCATGCCCGTGGCGTCCACGTGCACTGTGCCTTCCGGCGATTTGAAGCTGCCCTTCACCTGGGCATCTGCCTGAATGGTTCCCGCGGCGAGCAGATTCGGCACGAATGCATTGACCAGCGCAGGCTTCACCTGCTTGAGGGAAACCCGCGCGTCCAGCACCGGTGAAAGGCGTCCATCGACCTCCAGAACCGCGTCCTGTGCGCCGAGCCGCAGGTGCTCGATGGAGAACCCGTTGGCGAGCGCCAGTCTGGCCGGCGACAACAGATGGAAAGTCTGGTCGTGGTAGTGCGCCTCCAGCGTATTCAACTGCAACTCGCGCGTGTCTGCGTCCAGCGTCGAGGTTGCCGTCACGTCCGCCGGCAGGCCGCCGACGCTCGGCGTCTGGGCGGCGAGCTTGACGTTGAGCGCCCGCATCGTTCCCTCGGCGCTCAGCTGGGCATTGGTGGTCAGGCTCCCGGTCACCACGTTGCGAGCCTCCAGCTCTATCTGCGCATTGGAGCCGCCGCGACCGGGGCGCAAGGCGAGCTGACCGGAGATACCCCCCTGCAGCGAGCTGCCGAGCAGCCGATTGAGATCCGCCAGCTGGGTCATCTCGATCCGCATGTTGCCGTTGGCGCGGTCGATGCTCGAGCCGCTTCCGTCCATCGGCGCCGACAGGTCTCCTTTGATGTGCGCGCTCTTCCAGTCGGCGCTGCGTACGATCGCGTGCAGCGTGTGATGGGCGACCGTCCCGTTGGGCGACGCTCCGCTGCCCGCCGATCGCTCCGCGATTCCGCCGATCCCTCCGGGATTGGCTTCCCGCTGCAGGGAGATGTCCACCAGCAGCGGCGCGCCATCGAGGCTGCCTTGTGCGTTGAGGTCTCCGCGGGGTTCCTTGGGCAAGCCGTTGGCGCGCACGCTGGCCGTCACAGTGCCGGTGGGAGAGCCGCGAACCGACAGTGTCGAAGTCAGTTGCACGTCCGTGGAAAGATCGTTGCGGGGGCCTGACAGCTTCCCCGAGACTTTCAAGGTTCCCGCCACCGTGGAGGACACCTTCGCGAGGTCGGGCAGGCCGACATCCATGCGGATGTTCAGATCCTTCGTGTCGGCGCGGGCCGCAGTGCCGCTGAGCGCTGCGGTGAGCGCGGGGGCCGTCAGCGACAACTTTTGAATGTTCACTTGCTTGTCATCGATGACCGTGGCGAGTTGCAGTCGGGTCGGGCCGCCGCGCAACAGTCCTGCCCAGCTCGCTGCGCCACCGTCGATCATGCCCGTCAGGTCGGCCGTCAGGTGCGTGTCCGACCCGCTGCGCTGGATCTGTGCTTTCACAGCCGCATTGCCGCGCAGCTTCTGTCCCGCAAAGGCACCCAGCGGCGCCACGTCTGGAACGCGAAGATCCAGCTGGGCGCTCTGGTCGCCGCTGGTGATTGCACGTCCGCTGAGAGTGAACAGGCGATGGGTGGCCGAGAGATCGATCGGCCGGCCCTTCTCGTCCAGGTGCGTGGCCGCATCGATGGTCAGCGGTGAAGCCTGCAGCAGCTTCGGCTGCGGCCCGGGGATCGTCAGTCCGTCGATGACGGAGTGCAGCCGCAACAGGCTTCCCTTGGCGCTCAGGCTCGCATTCAGAGCCGCGATCTGCAGGCCGCCCGGCGCCTGCAGGGAGTTGATCTGCAGCTGACCGTCGGCGGCGGCCTGCTTGAGCGTGCCCTGCCAGTGTCCGTGCAGGGAGATGTTGTCCCACGACAGGGACGGTGAAGGAGCCATTTTGGCGGCATCGAAGGCGTACTGGAGGTCGGCCGAGGTGTCCTCGATATCGACCTTGCCGCTGACCCGGGCGTGCGCCACCCCCGCATCCAGTGTGAGCTCGATGTCTTCCGCCGTGCGCGGCCCACTCACTTTGACCAGTGCCGAGAGGTCACCCAGCCCCGGCACCGTCAGGATGTTCTCGAGCGGGCCGTTGGCGGGCTCCTGAATCTTCAGCGTTGCATCCATGCGGGCCGGATCGAAGCGCAGCTGCAGCTCGTAGTCGCCGACGCCGCCGGTGCGCTGTGCGGTGATCGAGGCTGTGGCGTCCTGCAGTGACAGCAAGTGCGCGCTGCCGTGCACCACGAGCGACGCCGGCCTTCCGACCAGGCCCGCCCCGAGCTGCAGAGTGTCCACAGACAAGGCGTCGAGGTCGGAGTGCGGGACCGAGTAGGAGCTCTTCTTTTTCTTTTTGGGCTTAGGCACCGGCGGGCGCTCGATGTCCAGGCGCGCCACGCTCAGGCTGTGCACCTGGACGTGCCGGGCCAGCAATGCCCACGGTGACCAGCGCAGCGAGATGTGCTCGGCGCTGAGCCAGATGCCCTTGTCATCGCTGAGCTGCAGCCGCCCCAGATCCAGCGCTGCGGGGAACGGCCCAGCCAGGCCCGCTAGCTGCACATGTCCCTCCGTGAAGCGGGCGGTCAGGCGCTCGATGAGACGTCGTCCCGGATCGGTGTTCCCGATGATGAGCACGGCGACCACCAGCAGCACGCACAGCAGTACGAGCGAGCCCAGCACCCACGCCGAGATTTTCAGCGCGCGTCGCATCAGAAGGCTTGTCCCAGTCCGATGTAGATCTCGAAGGCGTCATCCCCCATCTTGCGGCCGAGCGGTGCGGCGAGGTCCACCCGGATCGGCCCGATCGGTGTGTAGTACCGCACGCCGGCGCCGCCACCGAAGCGCAGCGTACCGGCGAGAACGTTCAACGTATCGCTCACCTGGCCGCCATCGACGAACACCGCCATGCCGAAGTTAGCGCCGATGCGCTGGCGAAACTCGAGGGTTCCCGCAGCAATAGCGGTTCCGCCCTTGGGGTTGCCGTCGGGGAACAGCGGGCCGATCGACTGGTAGCGGTAGCCGCGAATCGTGCCGCTGCCGCCCGCGTAGAAGCGCTGATCGGGCGGCAGGCTGAACTCGTTCGCGCCGGCCGCGAGCCCGCCGAGGACCCGCATTGCCAGCACGCGACGCTCGGGGGCGGCGCTCAGGTGCAACCAGTTCAGGTCCAGGTAGTACGCCAGACTGACCTGGGTGATCACGAAGCCGGCGGTGGGCTGTGCTCCGGACACCGCGGGCAGGGATGAGGCGGGACAACCCGCGTCCAGGCTGGAGGAGGAGCGGAAGGAGGCCGTCGGAGCGATGCTGGCAGTGGCCCGCACTCCCTTGCTGGGATCGACCAGCGGCGAGCTCAGGCCGGTGGTGTTATAGGTGGCGCTCAGCGGAAGCGCGAGCAGGGTGTAGTAGCGCGTGACGCATTCCTGATCGATGCGCTCCTCCTCGGCCGTGAGCCCGGCGCTCGCACCCCAGATGTCCGAGAGCTTGCGGTTCACCGTGACGCCGATGTCGAGCGCGGTCTGAGTGTAGGCCTCCAGTTGCTGCTTGAGCGCACCGATGCCGGTCTGCAGCGACTGATCGCGCATCTTCCAGTCCGGAATCAGATATTGTCCCCGAACATCGTAGCCGATGCCGGTGGTGGCCGTGCCGCCGCCGAGATTGATGGCGGTCGCCGAGAACGTGAGCTGGTCCGCCTTGCCCGTGAGGTTGCGATCGGTCCACGTGAACCCGGTGCTGCCGCCCAGATCGCTCGAGTAGGCGGCGCTGATGCTCGCCGCATGCCGCGGACGCTCGCGCACGCGGAAGGTGACCGGGACTCCGCTCTGACTCTGTGCCTGGGCCCCCAGTTGCACCGAGACCGAGGAGAACACGCCGGTCGCCAGCAGGTCCTTGCGCGCAGTCTCTATCTTGCTTGCACCATAGTTCTCGCCGCTGTGCACGAGCAGCCGTCTGCGCACGTAATCCTCGTCGACCTCCTTCAGGCCGCGGATGCGGATTTGTCCGATCTTCACGCGCGGACCGGTGACGACATGGAAGCTGACGTCCAACACTCGATTCGCCGGATCCTCGTGCGCGACGGGCGGATCGACTTTCGCGAACGCATACCCCTGATCGGCCAGTGCGGTCTGCAGGCGCTCGCCGGCGGCGAGCACATTGGAGGCCACGGCCGGTTCGCCGGTGGAGAGCCCCAATGTCCCCTTGGCGCTGTCGGGGATTTCGCCGTCGAGCTCGATGCGGCGCAGGTGGTAGAGCTGTCCGAGGCTGAACGTGATCTTGACCATCGCGTCATCGCCGGAAGCTTTCGCGGTGAGCTTCTCTCCCAGGGTGGGATCGTCCAGCGGCAGCCCGTCGATCTTGATGTCGATGTAGCTCTGGTAGTACCCGTAGCTTTCCAACACGGTTTTCAGTCGATCGAGGTCGCCGCGCGCGCGGCCGATCAAGGCGAACGGACCGACCGGGGCCGTCTTGCGAAGGTTGATCAGATCGGAGGTGGCCTTGAGCGTGTCATCGCGCGTGCTGTCTCCGGTCGAGGCGATGTCTACTTTGTAGGACTGCGGGTCGGCCGCATGCAGGGGGGAAGTCCCGCAGAGCGAGAGCATCATCAGGCACAGCAGGATGCCCAACCTCATGCGACGTGTTCCGGAAATGAGCAGCTGAGGTCCAGCGGATTCGGCCGCGGGAGCGGCGTCGCAACTGCGCTCCGGCGCCTTACGTTGCGCACTCATTTCTTGTTAATGTCGGCCATGGACGGGGGTTCCCCCCGGGAGAGAGGACCGTTGAGCACGAATGCGGCGGTCGTCGTCTACGTTCATGGCCTGTGGATGTCCGGCGGCGAGTCGCTT
>DATNEN010000137.1:0-64226 GCA_035552975.1 Steroidobacteraceae bacterium | reverse complement strand
CCGCGGCGCGTACGCGTGCGGCAGTGTCAGCCGCTGACTTCCTTCCGAGCCAGTTCCAACTGCTCCGCAAGGCGCTTCTCGGACACCTTCATCATCGTCCGCAGCTCCTGTGCAAAAAGAGACACGCGGAACTCCTCGATCATCCAGCGCAATTGCTCGAGCTGCTCGCCCGTCCCGGCCAACGAGGGCTGCGCCGACAGAGATCTCAGCGCCGCAGAGAAGGGCTTTACTTTGGCCGATAACTCGGCGTCGCGTTTGAGATTCCCGGCGAGTCGCTCGATGCGTCGCGTGACCGCCTTGAGATACCGCGGCAAGTAGTCCAGCCACGGGTGCGGGGTTACCTCGATGAACGCCGGAGGCAGCATCGTCTGCAGTTGTGCGGTGATATCCGCGATCGCGTCGGCAAAGACAGCGGGAGCGAGAGTACGCAGCGCCGTGCGAGCGGCGCGAAGCTCCTTTAGACCCGACAGCAACGTGGCCGCCAGCTGATCAGCCACTTCGGTCAACGCGCCGCGCCGCGATTCCAACCGCTGCGCAAACTCCGCGCTGCTGCGGGGCAATGCCGCATCCAACGGAACAAAACATTCACGGAACGCTCGCCGCGTCAGCGCATCCGCCAGGGGCATCGCCAACGGGAGACCACTGCTCAGGAGCACCAGCTCGCGGTTGTCGGCGAACCGCTTGTGTACATACTTGGCCTGCTGCGGCAGCGCCAACATTGTCAGGCGCACCAGGCCCGTACGGGAAATTGCCTCGGCGGTTGCCGCATTGCGGGCCTCGGCCAAAGCCACACCGGTCACGCGGTCCTCGATCGCGGGATAGACGATGAGGCGCAGTCGATTGCGATCCACTTCGCGACTCGCCGGAACATCGCCGAAATCCCACTGCCGATGGATGGCATCCGCCGGAGCCGCCGGTAGCGGCGCGTTCTGCACCTTGCGCTTGATCGCCCCCAGGTCGCGACCTTCGGAAACCACGCGATCATCCGCGTCGACCACGCGAATGTTCATCCTGAGGAAGTCCGGGAGCGCGATCGCGGCAAGCTCAGCAGGGGTCACCGCTGCACCGATCCGTTGCGACACCCATCCTGCCAGCCAGGGGTAGAACGCTGGCAAGGCACTTTCGTCGACTTCAGTCAGCGCCTGCCGAGCGTGGTCGGGGACAGGCACGAGGAGCTTGCGCTGCCCCTTCGGCAGACCCCTGAAAACCTCGCTGATCTTCTCGAGCCGCAGACCGGGGACCAGCCAGGCCAACTGCTCCCCGTTCACCATCTCCAGCAGTGGCTCGGGCACGATGAGCGTGATGCCGTCCCCCGGCTCACCAGGCTCGAACCGATACTGCAACGGCAGCCTGTTGGCACCGACGGGCAACTCGTCGGGAAATCGCTCCGGCCCGGCATCGGGAGCGTCACGGCGCATGAGATCGGCGCGAGTCATGTAGAGCAGCCGGGGATTGCGGCGCTCCACTTGCTCCGCGATCGCTGCGCGATTGCGGCGCTCCGCTTGCTCCGCGATCGCTGCGCGATTGCGGCGCTCCGCGTCGATACGCCAGCGGTCGAAGAGCAGGACGGTGTTCACGTACTCCGGGAGCCGGGCGTTGTAGAAATCGACCTGTGCCTGCTCGTCGACCGCGATGTCGCGACGGCGGATCTTGGCTTCGAGACCCTCGATCTCCTGCTGGAGACGCCGATTCGCAAGCACGGCCGGATCGCGCGTCTCCGCAGCGTTGATCAGGTGCTCGCGGATGAAGATATCCCGCGCCTCGCGCGGTTGAATGGCGCCGTAGTTGACGCGCCGCCGCGATGCGAGCGTCAGCCCGTACAACGTGACGGTCTCGAACGCGGCGACAAAACCGCGTGCGCTCACCCAATGCGGCTCGGTGTAGGTACGCTTGAGAAGGTGAGCTGCCGCGGACTCGATCCATTGCGGATTGACCGACGCCACCATGCGAGCGTAGACCCGCGTGGTCTCAACGATACTCCCCGCGACCACCCACTTCGGCGGCCGCGCTGCGAGTGGCGTCCCGGGGGCAATCACAAACCTCGTGCCGCGCGGGCCGTCGTACTCGCGTTTCTCATCGAGGCTGCCGATCGAGCCGAGGAACCCCGTCAGAATCGCCTGGTGCAGGTCGGCGTAGCTGGCGGTCGCGTTTGGCCCAACGCGCGCGCCCGGACTCGGGCGCAGCTGCAACTCCTGCACGGCCTCGGAAAGTTGCGAATGCAACTCCTGCCACTCGCGCATCCGCACGAACGATAAAAAATGCTCGCGACACCACTTCCGCAACTGGTTGCCCGACAGTGCCGCAGCGCGCTCATTGAAAGCATTCCACAGGTTCAGCACGGCGATGAAGTCGGAGCGCTGATCGGCAAACAGCGCATGCTTCTCATCCGCCTGCTGCTGCGCATCGGAAGGCCGCTCGCGTGGATCCTGAGTCTCCAAAAAAGCGGTGATGGCAAGCATCTCGCTGACGCAATTGTGGTGAGACGCCGCCAGCAGCATCCGCCCGAGCCGCGGGTCGACGGGCAGGCCGGCAATTTTGTGGCCGAGGCTGGTCACCCGCCGAGCCTCGTCCATGGCCTTCAGCTCCTGCAGCAGCCGCACGCCATCGTTCACGAGGCGCGTATCCGGCGGATCCAGGAAAGGGAACGCCTCGGGCTCACCCAGCCCGATCGAAGCCATTCTGAGGATCACGCTCGCAAGGTTGGTGCGCAGCACCTCCGGCGGAGTGAAATCCTCGCGTTGCGCAAAGTCCTCCTCGGAGTACAGGCGAATGCAGATCCCTTCCGCCTCGCGTCCGCAGCGGCCCTTGCGCTGATCTGCGCTCGCCTTGGAGATGCGCTCGATCGGGAGCCGCTGAACCTTGCCGCGCACGCTGTAGCGGCTGATGCGCGCCAGCCCCGAATCGATGACATAGCGGATGCCGGGGACCGTCAGGGAGGTCTCCGCGACATTGGTGGCCAGCACAACGCGCCGGGCCGCATGGCCTTCGAAAATGCGCTCCTGATCGCGGGTCGACAGCCGTGCGAACAGCGGCAGGACCTCCGTGTTGTGCAGCCTGGCTTTCTGCAACTCGTCGGCGGCCTCGCGAATGTGTTTCTCTCCGGGGAGAAACACCAGCGTGTCGCCGCGCATCGCACCCGTTTTCCCATCGAGCTCGCGCACCGCCGCCACGATGCCCTCCGGCAATGACAACTCCGCGGCGTCTTCGTCCTCGGCGATGAGGGGGCGGTAGCGCACCTCGACCGGGTAGCTTCGCCCTGAGACTTCGATGACCGGGGCACCTTCGAAGAAGGCAGCGAACTTACCCGGGTCGATCGTCGCTGAAGTGACGATCACCCGCAGCTCCGGGCGCCGTGGCGAGAGGCGTTTGATGACGCCCAGCAGCAGATCGATGTTGAGGCTCCGCTCATGGGCCTCATCGAGGATCAGGGTGTCATAGCGACGCAGCGAGGCGTCGCTCTCGAGCTCCTTCAGCAGAATGCCGTCGGTCATCAGCTTGACGCGGCATTGCGGGCCGGTGCGCTCGTTGAAGCGGACCTTGTAGCCGACGGCGCCGCCCACCGTAGTCCCGAGCTCCGATGCCAGTCGGGACGCGAGCGCGCGCGCCGCGATCCTGCGCGGCTGGGTGTGACCGATCAGTCCGGCACGGCCCCCGAGGCCGCGCCCCGCTTCCAGGCAGAGCTTGGGAAGTTGAGTCGTCTTGCCCGACCCGGTGGCGCCGCACACGACAATGACCGGATGACGCGCGAGCGCCTCGAGGATCTCGGCCCGATGAGCGGAGATCGGCAGGGCAGGGTCGTATTCGAGGCGCAGCGCGTCGCTCAAATCACCCCACGCCGGATCTGGTCCTGCTCGATCGATTCGAACAGGGCGCGGAAGTTGCCTTCGCCGAAGCCCTCATTGCCCTTGCGCTGGATGATCTCGAAGAAGATCGGGCCGATGACGTTCTGCGTGAAAATCTGCAGCAGCACGCCCTCGCCCTTGCTCGGATTCCCATCGATCAGGATGCGGCGCGACCGCAGCTCCTCCAACGGCTCGCCATGGCCGGGAACGCGTGCGTCGACGGCCTCATAGTAGGTCTCCGGAGAATCCTGGAACGTAACGCCGTGACGGCGCAGGACGTCCACGGTTCGAAAGATGTCGGCGCTCGCCAGGGCGATGTGCTGGATGCCTTCACCGTGGTACTCGCGCAGATACTCCTCGATCTGACTCTTGTCATCCTGCGACTCGTTGATCGGAATACGGATCTTGCCGCAGGGCGAGGTCATGGCGCGCGACAGCAATCCGGTCTGCTGGCCTTCGATGTCGAAATAGCGGATCTCCCGGAAGTTGAACAGCTTCTGATAAAAGCCGGCCCAATGATCCATCCGCCCGCGGTGCACATTGTGCGTGAGGTGATCGATCCGTGTCAGCCCCGCCGACTCGACGCGGAAGGGGGAGTCTACGGGGCGAAAGTCCACATCGTATATCGAGGGGCCGCCGTAGCGGTCGACCAGATAGATCAGCGAGCCGCCGATACCCTCGATGCAGGGAATGTTCAGCTCCATGGGACCTGCGCTCTGGGGACCCGGCTTCGCTCCCAGCTCCAGCGCACGCGCGAAGGCCCCGGCGGCGTCCTTGACACGGAAGGCCATGGCGCACGCCGAGGGCCCATGCTGCCGTGCAAAACGCTGCGCGAACGAGTCGGGCTCGGCATTGATGATGAAATTCACCTCGCCCTGGCTGTGCAGCGTGACGTTCTTGGAGCGGTGGCGCGCCACCACCGGGAAACCCAGGCGCTCGAACAGCGTCCGCAGCAGGTGGGGATCCGGAGCTGTGTACTCGACGAACTCGAAGCCGTCGGTTCCCATTGGATTGTCCATTGGGGAGAATCCTCAAGCGAAATTAGTTTCACGCGCAACTATTATAGTCCTCGCGAGGGATGGCGGAGGCTTGCTGTATAATCCCAGGCTCGCAGTCGGGTGCTGGCGGGGGGCTGTTTGAAGACGGTTGCCGAGTTTCAGATCAAGTACTGCCAGTTCCTCGATGCGCAGGCGAATCTGGCCCCTGCGGCTCCGGCGCTCGCGGCGGACGTACCCGAGCTGCTGCGCATGTATCGGATGATGAGTCTGGTACGCACCTTCGACGCCAAGGCCGTCAATCTGCAGCGCACGGGCAAGCTCGGCACGTATGCGTCATGCCTGGGCCACGAGGCCACTCACGTCGCCGTCGGTGCCGCGATGCGTCCGGAAGATGTGCTCGCTCCTTATTATCGCGAGTACGGCACGCAGCTCTGGCGCGGCGTGCGGATGTCGGAGATCCTGATCTATTGGGGCGGTGATGAGATGGGCAGCTGCTTCAGCGGCCCGCGGCAGGATTTTGCCTGGTCGGTGCCGATCGGCTCGCAACTGCTGCACGCCGCCGGCGCCGCCATGGCGATGAAGATCCGCAATGAGCCGCGCTGCGCCGTCGCGTACGTCGGCGACGGCGGCACCTCCGAAGGTGCGTTCTACGAAGCCATCAATCTGGCGGGCACGGCCGCTCTGCCCGCCGTGTTCGTAATCGTCAACAACCGGTGGGCGATCTCGGTACCGCTCGAAAAGCAGACCGCGGCCAGAACACTGGCGCAGAAGGCCATTGCCGCGGGCATCCCCGGTGTCCAGGTCGACGGCAACGATTTCATTGCCGTCCGGCACGTGATGGATGAAGCGCTGGCCAAAGCACGCGCAGGCGGCGGCCCCACGCTGGTCGAAGCCCTGACGTATCGGCTCAGCGACCACACGACCGCCGACGATGCCAGCCGCTATCGAGGCGCGGACGAGTTGCACGCCGCGTGGCAGCAGGAACCGTTGCTGCGCGCACGCAAATATCTGACCCAGCTGGGTGCCTGGAGCGATGCGCAGGAGGAAGCGCTGAGAGCGGAGTGCGCGCGCGAAGTCGAAGCGGCCGTCGATACCTACGCGAGCGCAGGAAGGCCCCACACCGACGCGATGTTCGACAACCTCTTCCAGAACCCGCCCAAGAGCGTCCGCGAGCAGCGCGAGAGCGCACGGCGCTACGCACTCCATGGCTAAGGTTACGATGATTGAAGCCATCAACCGCGCGCATGCGTGGGAGATGACTCGCGACCCTTCCGTCGTCGTGCTCGGCGAGGATGTTGGCGTCAACGGCGGCGTGTTTCGCGCCACAGCCGGCTTGCAGGAGCAGTTCGGTAAGGATCGCGTGCAGGACACGCCGCTCGCGGAAGGAATGATCGCCGGCATGTCCATCGGCATGGCGACCCAGGGCCTCCGGCCCGTCGCCGAGATCCAGTTCATGGGCTTTCTCTACCCCGCCCTGGACCAGATCGGAAACCACATGTCGCGCATGCGCAATCGCACGCGCGGGCGCCTCACGTGCCCGATCGTGATCCGCATGCCACACGGCGGCGGCATTCACGCTCCGGAGCATCACTCCGAGAGCCTCGAAGTGTTGCTCGCACACCATCCGGGGCTGCGGGTCGTGTGCCCCTCCTCCCCTGCCCGCGCCTACGGACTGCTGCTCGCGGCCATACGCGACCCGGACCCTGTGATGTTTCTCGAGCCCGTGCGCCTGTACCGTCTCCTGAAACAGCAGATCGCCGACGACGGCCAGGCACTCCCGCTCGACACCTGTTTCAAGCTGCGCGAAGGCTCGGACGTCACCCTAGTCACCTGGGGGGCGATGACCGTCGAGACATTGCGTGCTGCAGAGCAGCTGGAGGGCGGCGGCGTCAGCTGTGAGGTCATCGACGTCGCGACACTGTCGCCTATCGACCACGACAGCATCCTGGAGTCCGTCGCGAAAACGGGGCGGCTCGTCATCGTGCACGAAGCACCGCGAAACTGCGGCATCGGCGCGGAGATTGCCGCTACGGTCGCCGAGCACGGGCTGTATGATCTGCATGCGCCGATCAAGCGTGTCACCGGCTATGACACCGTGATGCCGCTCTTCAAGCTCGAGCACGAGTACATTCCGAGCGTCGCGCGGATTGTAGATGCGGTACGCGAGACCCTGAGCACTTAGATCCTGGCCCTTTCACGGAGCTGCCATGACGACCTTCCATCTCCCTGATCTCGGCGAAGGATTGGCCGAAGCGGAAATCGTTCGCTGGCACGTCCAGGTCGGAGATCAGATCAAGGTCGATCAGCCCATGCTGGCCGTGGAGACTGCCAAAGCAGTCGTGGAAGTGCCTGCGCCCTATTCCGGCATCGTCACCGCCCTCCACGGAAAGGCCGGCGACGTGATCGCCACCGGTGCGCCGCTCGTGGAGTTCATCATTGAGGGGGCTGAGCCCAAGGCGACTCAGTCGCTGGTCGCCGACGCGCCCTCCAGCCCGCAACGCGACACAGGCACGATCGTTGGCAGCATGCCCACGAGCGACGAAGAACTCATCGAGCCCTCCGTGACTCAATCAGGTGAGCGCACCATCGCCAGCCGCTCCGGCGGCCGGCTGCGCGCGGCGCCAGCGGCGCGCGCTGTCGCGAAGCGACTGGGAGTCGATCTATCCCGCGTGCAAGGCACCGGCCGCGGCGGTCTGATCAGCGTCGACGACGTCGTGGCAGCGACTTCGTCGTCTGCGAGCGTAACGGCGCTCAGAAGCACGCTGGCTACGCAACGCGGCATTGGTGTCATCTCGAGCAGCGCGGCGTCCGCCGCCAAACTGGCCGCGAGCGGCAAAGGGCACAACGCGACTGCCGTGGAGCCGGAGAAGTTGCGCGGCTTGCGCCGCTCCATGGCGCAGTCGATGAGCCTGGCACGCGACAACGTCACCAGCTGCACGATCTTCGATGACGCGGACCTGTACCGGTGGGGCGTCGGGCAGGATGTGACCACCCGCCTGCTGCGCGGCATCGCCGTCGGCTGCAAGGCGGAGCCGGGTCTCAATGCGTGGCTCGATGACACGGCGCACAGCCGCCTGCTGCTGTCGCGCGTGGACGTCGGAATTGCCGTAGACACCCCCGAAGGGTTGATCGCACCGGTCGTCCGGGATGTCGGCGGCCGCAGCGCCGCGCAATTGCGGCAGGACATCAATAGACTCAAGCGCACGGCGCGCGACCGCTCGATCGGCGCGGAAGATCTCAAGGACTTCACATTCATGCTGTCGAATTTCGGCATGATCGCCGGACGCTACGCGACGCCTGTCGTGGTACCGCCGGCGGTCGCCATCCTCGGTGCCGGACGGCTCACCCATGATGTAGTCGCCGTCATGGGTCGGATCGAGGCGCACCTGCGCCTGCCGCTGTCACTCACATTCGATCACCGCAGCGTCACCGGCGGGGAAGCGGCCCGGTTCATGGCGGCGCTGCTGGCGGACCTGGAACGGGAAGCCTGATGATGCACGGGCAGCCCTCGCCGGATGACAGCCGAGCGCTACGAAGTATTCCCCCCGCACGCGTTGCCCTGATAAAGAAGATCTCTTCGGTCGCCCGCGGGCGCGACGCGAGGAAGTTCCTGGAAGGCTATTTCCACGGCGTCGGTGAGGAAGATCTCACCAGCCGCGCCCCGGGCACGCTCGCCGCAGCCGCTTTGCATCACCTGGAATTCGGATCAGGACGGCGTGCGCCCGGGCAATCGCTGGTGAAGGTGTTCAATCCCGAGCAGGCGCGCGACGGTTTCGAGTCGCCGCACACCCTCGTCATGATCGTCACCGACGACAAGCCCTTCCTGGTCGACTCGATCGGGATCGTGTTCACCCGCGCCGAGTTGGCCGTGCACCTCATCGTTCATCCGGTCATCGAGGTGCGCCGGGACGGCCGCGGGAGGCTCACCGGCATCGGAACCGACGGGCGTGAGCCGGCGCGCGCCGAATCCTGGCAGCTCTACGAGATCGACCGGCAGACCGATCCCGGGCAGCTCGGCAAGCTCCAGGAGCGCATCGCCACGACTCTCGACGAGGTTCGTGTCGTCGTCGAGGACTGGCAACCGATGCGCGAGCGAGCACGCCAGCTCGTCCAGTCGCTGGAAAGCGAACCTCCTGCCCTGCCGGCGGATGAGTTGGCTGAGGCTCGCAAGCTCCTCACGTGGATGGAAGAGCGGCACTTCGTCTTTCTGGGCTATCGCTACTATCACCTCGAGCGCGGCTCCGCGCAGGACCGTCTGCAGCCGGAGGCGAAGTCGGGGCTCGGGATCTTGCGCGGCCGGCCGAGCGCAAAGGTCACGACCCTGCGCGGGGACGTCCGTGCCCGCGCACGCGACCGCACGCTTCTGAACATCTCCAAGGCCAACTCGATTGCGACGGTGCATCGCGCCGAGTATCTCGACTATGTGGGGGTGAAGTCCTTTGATAGCCGCGGGGGCGTCACCGGCGAGCATCGATTCCTGGGCCTGTGGACTTCCAGCGCGTACCACCGCAGTCCCCGCGACATTCCCGTTTTGCGGCGCAAGGTCGAGAAAGTCATCGAGTTCTTCGACCTCGACCCCCACAGCCACGACGGCAAGGCGGTCCTGAACGTCCTCGAGACCTACCCGCGCGAGGAGCTGTTCCAGGCGGACGTCCAGGACCTCATCCGCATCGTGCGCGGAGTCGTCAATCTCTATGAGCGCCGCACGGTGCGCGTGCTCGCACGCCGCGACCCGTTCCATCGTTTCTATGCCTTGCTGATCTACGTGCCGCGCGATCGCTACAGCACGGAGGTGAGGCAGCGTATCGAGCAGATCATCCTCGACGGGTTCGGCGGCCAGAGCGTCGAGTCGCACGTGCAGATCTCGGGATCAATCCACGCGCGCGTGCACGTCGTCGTGCGCACCGATCCGGAAGATCGTCGCAAGGTCGATCTCGCAGCGATCGAGCAGCGTGTTGCCCAGGCGGCGACCACCTGGACCGATCGCCTGCGTCAGGTACTGACCCAGAGCAATGGAGAAGCCGCCGGGTTGGCCGTGGCACAGCGCTATCGCCACGTGTTCCCCATGGCCTACCAGGAGGATGTCGACCCTCCCGCCGTGCTCGAGGACATCGCCGACCTGGAGAACCTTCGCTCGCAGCCGCAGACGCTGCGCCTGCGACTGCATCGGCCCAAGTCGCAGGTCTCGACCCGCATGCACCTGAAGGTGACCAAGCTGGGCGAGCCCGTGCCGATTTCCGATCTGCTCCCGATGCTGGAGAACTTCGGACTGCGGGTCATCGCGGAGCGTCCCTACGAGCTGTCCTGGCCGGAAGGCGGCTCGGCATGGATCCAGGACTTCGAGCTCGAGCACCGTGACCGCATGCAGATCGACATCGGCGGTGTGGAGATCGCTTTCTGCGACGCGCTGTCGGCCACGTGGGCCGGGGAAGTCGAGAACGACGGCTTCAACAGGCTGCTGCTGTCGGCGGGACTGCTGGTGCGCGAGATCGTCATTCTGCGCGCGTACTGCCGCTACCTGCTGCAGACCGGCGTACCTTTCAGCCAGGTGTACATGGAGCGCACGCTCGGAGCGAATCCGACGCTCGCGCGCCAGCTGGTGAAGCTGTTCGAGGCGCGCTTCGATCCGGAGTTGGCGCGCATGGCGCGCAGTAACGCCGACAAGCTCATCGCGCAGATCCGCGTGGGACTGGATGCCGTCACCAGCCTCGACGAGGATCGCATTCTGCGCGCCTACCTGACGCTGGTCGAAGCGACGCTGCGAACCAACTTCTATCAGCTCGATGCCGCCGGCAAGCCGAAGGGGTATCTGTCGTTCAAGCTCGACCCGGCGCGGATCCCCGACCTGCCGCTGCCCCGCCCAAAATTCGAGATCTTCGTCTACAGCCCGCGCGTGGAAGCGGTGCATCTGCGCATGGGGTACGTGGCGCGTGGCGGCATCCGCTGGTCCGACCGGCGCGAAGACTTCCGCACGGAGGTCCTGGGGCTGATGAAGGCCCAGAACGTCAAGAACACCCTCATCGTCCCTGTCGGGGCCAAGGGCGGCTTTGTCGCCAAGCGCCTGCCGGCAGGTCCACGGGAAGAGATCCAGGCCGAAGTCATCGCTTGCTACCGCACGTTCATGCAGGGACTGCTGGACATCACGGACAACTTCGCGTCCGGGCGCATAGTCGTCCCGCCGCGTGTGGTCCGACGCGATACCGATGACGCCTATCTCGTCGTTGCCGCCGACAAGGGCACGGCGACCTTCTCCGACATCGCCAATGGGATCTCCGCCGAGTATCAATTCTGGCTCGGCGATGCCTTCGCCTCCGGCGGCTCGGCCGGCTACGACCACAAGGCGATGGGCATTACCGCCCGCGGCGCCTGGGAGTGTGTGAAACGGCATTTTCGTGAGCTCGGCACCGATATCCAGAAGAACGACTTCACGGTCGCCGGCATCGGCGACATGTCCGGCGACGTGTTCGGCAACGGTATGCTCCTGTCGCCTCACATCCGCCTGCAGGCGGCGTTTGATCACCGGCACATCTTTCTGGATCCCGCTCCCCAGGCGGCGGCCAGCTTCGCAGAACGGCAGCGGCTGTTCGACTTGCCGCGCTCGAGCTGGGACGACTACGACCGCAAGCAGCTCTCGCGCGGCGGTGGTGTGTTTCCCCGCACCACCAAATCGATAGCCCTCTCCGCGGAAGTGCGCAGCCTGCTGGGCATGGAGGTGGCCTCCGCCCCGCCCAACGACATCATCCGCGCCATCCTGCGCATGCCCGTGGACCTTCTCTGGAACGGCGGAATCGGCACTTACGTCAAGGCGAGCACGGAGACCAACGCCGACGTCGGCGACCGGGCCAACGATGGCGTGCGGATCAACGGCATGGAGGTCAAGGCGAGGGTGGTCGGCGAAGGCGGCAACCTCGGCCTGACCCAGCGCGGCCGGGTCGAGTACGCCTCCTCCGGCGGCCGGCTCAACACCGACTTCATCGACAACTCCGCGGGCGTCAACACCTCGGACGTCGAAGTCAACATCAAGATCCTGCTGAATCCCCTGGTCGAGTTTCCCGCTGCTCAGTCCGCTGAGCACCAAAAGAGCGCCGGGGTTCGACGCCGCCGAGGGGTCGCCGCCGGCAAGCTCGCTCTCGGGCAGCGCAATCAGCTGCTGGCGCGCATGACCCGGGAGGTCGCCGCGCTGGTGCTGCGTAACAACTACTTGCAGGGGCAGGCGATCAGCACGCTGGAGCTGCAGTCGAAAACGCGCGTGCCCGAGTACCAGAACCTGATGCGCTCGCTGGAGCGCTCCGGGGATCTCAACCGTGCACTGGAGTTCCTGCCGTCCGATGATGAGCTCGCCGAGCGGCGCAAGCTCGGCGCCGGCCTGACGCGCCCCGAGCTGGCAGTGCTGCTGGCGTACAGCAAGATCTGGCTGAACAACCATCTGCTCGCCTCCGACGTGCCCGAAGATCCCTATCTGTCGAACGAGCTGGCGCGCTACTTCCCGACACCGGTGCAGGAACGCTTCGCCCGCGCCATCAGGCGTCACAGGCTGCGGCGCGAGATCATCGCCACCGCAACGACCAACAGCCTGGTGAACCGCATGGGGGCGACCTTCGTGCCGCGAGCCCAGGAGGAGACCGGGGCCAACCCCGCCCAGATTGCCCGCGCGTACACCGCCGCCCGCGAGATTTTCGACATGCGTAAGCTCTGGGCGCAGATCGAAGCGCTCGACACGCGCGTGGCCGCGAACGTTCAGTACGCGATGCAGTTTCAGACCAGCCGGCTGCTGCGGCACATGACCTACTGGCTGCTCGCGCGGCGCAGGTCCGAGCTGCAGGTCGATCAGGCCGTCGCGGAGTTCCGCAAGGGCGTACGCCAGCTCGAAGCGGATATTCCCCACCTCCTCTCGGGAAACGAGCACGAGCGCTTCGAGCGCACGAAGAAGCAGTGCACGGAAGCGGGGGTGCCGCACGAGCTCGCGGGCCGCATTGCGAGCCTGAGCGCGCACAACTCGGCACTCGACATCGTCGAGCTGGCCGGCGCGCATGCAGCGGAAGTCGTGACGACCGCCCGCATCTACTTCGATCTCGGGGCCCGCATCGGCCTGGACTGGCTGCAGGAACAGGTCGAGCAGCTGCCTGTCGAAGGTCCCTGGCAAGCGGTTGCGCGTGCGGGGCTGCGCGACAGCGCACTGCGCATTCACAGGGGGCTGACCGAGAAGATCCTTACGGTCGAGCTCGCCGGGACAGAGGCGGCTCGCGTGAGCGCCTGGCTGGAGACGGCCGGCCCGGACCTCGCCCACTGGCAGCGTATGCTGGCGGACATGCGTGCCGCGGGAGCCGCGGATTTTGCGACACTGTCGGTCGGTATCGACTCGCTGCGCAAGCTGGCCGACTGATTTTTCTGGAGAGACAGACCCATGCCCGGTAAGCCCATTCCCGGTAAGTTAGTGCTGTTGCGCCATGGCCAGAGCATCTGGAATGTCGAGAACCTGTTTACCGGCTGGACGGACGTCGATCTGTCCGAGCAGGGGCGCCGCGAGGCCGCCCAGGCGGGCCGCGAGTTGCTGCAGGAAAAGCTCGCGATCGACATCGCCTTCACCTCGGTGCTGAAGCGTGCGATCCGCACCCTGTGGATCGCGCTGGATGAGATGGATCGGATGTGGATACCGGTGGAGCGCAGCTGGCGTCTCAACGAGCGTCACTACGGCGCTCTGCAAGGCCTGAACAAGACGCAGACGGTGGAGAAGCACGGCGAGCCTCAGGTGAAGATCTGGCGTCGCAGCTACGACATTCCGCCGCCGGCACTGGCGGAGGACGATCCGCGGCATCCGCGCCTGGACCCTCGCTACGCGGACGCCGATCCCGCAGAGCTCCCCGGAACGGAATCGTTGAAGGAAACTCTCGCGCGAGTCCTTCCGTTCTGGCACAGCCGCATCGCGCCCGAGCTGCGCACGGGCCGGAACGTGCTGGTCGCCGCGCATGGCAACAGCCTGCGGGCCATGGTCAAGATGCTCGACCACGTATCGGAGAACGAGATCGTGGAGCTCAACATTCCCACGGGCGTCCCGCTGCTGTACGAGCTGGACCGGGAGTTGAAGCCGCTGGCAAGCCGCTACCTGGGAGATCCCGCGGCCATCGCAGCAGCTGCGGAAGCGGTGCGGCGGCAGACGGAAAAGAAGAAATAGAGATTCTTAAGCGGACCAGCCGTCGTATTGCCCACCGTGCTCGGTGGCGATCGAGCTCAGGTGGCGGCCGGTTTCCTGAATCATCTGTGCGATGATCCGCATCGTCTTCTTTGCGTGCAGGCTGAAGCGCAGCTCGGGAGCACCCTCCACCGGCCGCACGTCCACCTGGTACCCCTCACCCTCCAGCTTGGCGCGCACCGCAGCGCACGCAGCCTCATCAGGCAGGGCAAGGAAGAAGTCCACCGGGTAGTCATTGAAGGGGACATACCCCTTGGCGCGCAGCTGCGCCACCATCTTCTCATCCCAACTCTCCGACCTCGACCTGGCGACCTTGCGCAGATTGAAGTAGATGCGCGCGCCGATGATGCCGGCGGCGACGATGAAAGTGAGGATGACGACCCAGGACATGCGCCCTCGCCTACTCGTCCGGCGCGATGGTCACGCGCAAGCCCTCCAGGCTGGGCGTGACCTCCACCTGGCAGGACAGCCGTGAGTTCGACTGGTGATGGGCAAGCTCGACCAGCAGCTCGCGCTCGTCGGACATGGGCGCCGGGAGCCGCGATTCCCACTCCGGATCGATGTAGATGTGGCAGGTGGCGCAGGAGCACATGCCGCCGCAGATGGCCGCCACGCCCCAGTCGTACTCCCGCAGCGTCTCCATGATTTTCAGCCCAGCCTTCGCATCGACTTCGTGCTCGACCCCGTCGCGATCGACGACCCGCAATAACGGCATGCCCGCAAGCCCTAAGGAGACCCCCGGATCGGGGCCCGGTAGTTTGCCGATTCGGGCGCGCTGGCGCCAGCCGGCACCCGTGCGGATGCTGGCACGACGACGGCGCGGGCCCGCGTCGCCTGAGCCCACCAGCCGCGGTCTACAGGGAGCCTGGGATCCCTGCCCCGAGGGCCTGGGCCCGCCGTGCTTCGGCGCCCAGCTCGGCGGGCGTCGGGTCACGGCGTGTGCGCCGCTCCCGGTACCAGAGCCACATGTGCAGATCGAACAGCCAGACGGAGGCGGCGAGTTGGCGCTCGGTCACCTGACCCAGGCCGGAACGCTCCAGCAGGACGTCCGCGTGCGCACGGGCCGAGGGGAAGTAAGAAAGCGCGCACGCGACATCCAGCAGCGGGTCGTTCACGACGGCGCACTCCCAATCGATGAGCACCAACCTCCCGGAAGGGCACTCGATGAGGTTCGAGCCGTGCAGGTCGTGGTGAAGGACGGCCACCGGCCGGTCCGGCGCGCCGCAAAGACGCCACGCGACGGCCGCCTGCTCCAGGTAGTCCTCACTCAAGGGGCTGCCCGCCTGCTGCAGGCGCTGAGCGTAGTGGTCCAGGGCCTGGAGGAGGTCGAAGCGGCCGGCCTCCGGAGGCGCTATCGCGTGCAGGGCGCGTAGCGTGTCGCCAAGCATGGCCAGACATTCGGGGCGCTCGAAGCTCGCATCGTCCCACGCAATACCCTCGACGAACTCCGTGATCAGCCAACGGTCAGCAGGGTCCGCGTAGACGATGGCGGGCGCCAGGCCGGCAGCGGCGGCGAGACCGTGCAGGACCCTCTCGACATTGCGGTCGGACGCGAGCCAAGCATCAGGCTCAGGGCTGAAGCGCACGACGAAACGCCCCACCGAGGTCCGCACGAGATAGCTGCGATTGAAGCCGCCGCCGGTAAGGGGAGTGATCTGTGCCTGGGTGGGGGAGAAACCGGGAACGTGCGCCAGCGTCACGGCCTCAACGTCCGAGGCTAGCTCGCCGGTAGCGGGTGTCGATAGGTCTTGAGCCATCCCGCAAAGCCTACCGCGGAGACGCCCAGGTACACGATAGACAGCCCTGCGAACAGGTAAAGACCCTGCGCCGCGGACAGGAATGCCAGGGTCGCATCGATCGCCAACCAGTACACCCAGCTCTCGAGCTTCACGCGCGCCATGAGCCACGTGGCCAGCAGGCTCCCCCAGGTCGTGAGCGAGTCCAGAAACGGCCAGGCGGCCTGAGTCTCCGTCGCCAGCCAGCGGGCTGTCAGCGCGCTCACGAGGACGGTGGCCACGCAGGCGACCAGGTTCTTCCACAGCGGCCACACTGTCACCGAGCGCGTGACCTCACCCTGATCCTTCGACCAGTGCCAGAAGCCGTAGGCGGAGATCACGACGTAGTACACCTGCAGCGCGGCCTGCATGGGCAGCCGCGAGCGTGCATAGAGATAGATCGCGATGGCGGAGGCAAGACCTCCGGTGACCCAACACCAGCGTGAGCGCTTGATCTCCTGCACGGAGGACACGAGCGCAAGCACGACGGAAACCGCCTCCAGCACGGAAATCCCGGCGAGGCCGGCGACTATGCCGTCGATGATGTGGGAAACCTCCGTCATGCCGGCGCGAGCGGCCCCAACACTTTCATCACGAACACGGCCTTGCCGCCGGCGCTGTCGCGCTCGGCGAAGGTCCTGCCGATCTCCGCCTTCAGCACATCAAACAGCCTGTCGTGCGGACCGAACACCTGCGTGCTCAGGCTGTTGGTCACGATGCGCAGATCCGTATGGGTATTGAGCCTGTCGATGAAATCCTTGATCGTGGGGATGAAATCCGCCGCGAGGGGATACAGGCTCATCTCGACCGCGATTTCCACACTGGAATCGGCCATGACACGATCTCCTACTTGAACGAATAGCGCACGCTGGCGCCGAAGGTGCGCGGATCGCCGAGCTGGATGTACAGCTTGTTGTTGAAGTCCGGGGGCTCATCTCCGAAGAAGAACCCCCGCACGGGATAGTTCTTGTTCAGCAGGTTCCGGCCCCACAGATAGGCGGACCAGCGGGCACTCTCCCAGCCGATCTTGGCGTTCACCAGGCCATAGGCGCTGGAGCGCGTCTCGTTGGGAGGCAGATCGAAGTAGTACGACCCCATGCCGGTGAGGTCCAGCCGTGCGAATGCCCCATTCGCCGCGCGGTAGGTCGCGTTGACCGCCGCCTGCCAATGCGGCGCATTCGCCAGCTCCCGCGACACCGACAGCAAAGTGGTTCCATCCGCGCCCTGCTGCACGAAGTCCTCGAAGTAGGTGCGCAACAGGCCCAGCGACGCGCCCAGCTCGACGTGTTCGGTCGCGCGCCACTGAACGTCGCCCTCCAGCCCGTAGTTGTGACCTCGGGCGGCATTACCCGTGTAGAAGCTGAACGTATTCGGATCGGAGGGATCGCTCTGGAAGCTCGTCTTGATCTGCGCATCGTGCCGCTGCAGGTAGAACACGTCCGTGTTCACCCGCAGGCGGTGCTGCAGCAGATCCGCCTTGAGCCCGACCTCGAAATTCAAGTCCGTCTCGGGCGCGTAGAACAACTGGTTCGGCAACAAGCCCTGGCTGAGGTTGAAGCCGCCGGCTTTGTAGCCGCGCGCGACCTGCCAGTAGAGGGACTCGGAAGGCGCCAGATCGTAAGTGAGCGAAGCCTGTCCGCCCCACAGGGTGTTGGAGGGATGCAGATCTGCCGGAGCGACCGTGCCGCCGATGTAATCGGTGGTCGTGGCGTCGTAGGCGGCCGTCCAACGCTCGCCCCGCAAACCGACCGACCAGTGGAGCGCATGCGTGAGATCGCCGTCCATCTCGCCGTACAACGCGCCGTTACGCGCCCGATAGCCGCTGGCGACCACCGTATCCGTCTGCTCCAGGCCCGTGCCGTACACCACGTCGTCATAGGCGCCTAGGTTGGTATCGATCAGGCTCTCATCGAGTTGGTTGGCATACAGCCCGATGAGCCAGGAGAACCCGCGGGTCGACTCGGTGCCGAGCCGCAGCTCGAAGCTGCGCGTCGTGCGATGGCGTTCCTGCACTTCCGTGAAGTTGTAGAGATCCGTGACCGGTGCCCACAGGACCGCATTGCCCCAATCGCCGTCGAAGCTGTAGGTCACGAGCGTCCTGGCGTAAGTGCCGATAGCCGTAAGCGCAAGATCGTGGTCCAGCGCATAGTGCACGTGCACCGCGGCACCGGTGGAGTGCTGCCGGTCCACACCCGGATCGTCCGACTCCGTGTTGCGCGAGTTGTCGATAGCGAAGGCGTCGTAGCCGTCATCGAGTTGCACGTGCAGCGCCGTCACATCGATCCGCAGTCGCTCGGTGGGCGTGTAGACCCAGCGGCCGCGCAGCGTCAGCTCGTGGCGGCGGTTGGTGTCGTCGCGATTCAGATAGAGGTTGTGATAGTAGCCGTCGCTGGAATAGTACTGCGCGGCCAGCCTGAACCCGGAATCGAGCGAGGCGACCGGACCGCTCGCGACGGCACCGACCGAGTGCGTATCGTAGTCCCCGCCCTCCAGATCCAGCTGACCGGTGAGCGTATCCGTCGGCTCGGGACTGCGCAGATAGATCAGACCGGCGAGCGCGTTGGCTCCGTAGCGCGCCGCCTGGGGGCCGCGCAGCACCTCGATGCTGCCCAGGTCGTACAGCGTTCCGGCACTGCCCAGTCCGCTGAAGTCGATATCGTCGATCAGGAACCCCACGGACGGATTGGGCGCGCCCTGGTACTGCTCCAGCTCTCCGATGCCCCGGATCTGGAAATAGCGCGGCCGATTCGTATCCCCGGCCCAGTTCAGATTGGGCACCAGCGGCAGGACGTCCTCCAGGTGCTGCTGCCCCGCGTCCTGCAGCGTCGTACTGTCCAGCACCGACACACTGGCAGGAACGGAGATCTGCGGCTGCGGCCGCAGGGTCGCCGTCACCACGACCTCCTCAGGCGGGGACTGCTGCTGCGCCCAGGCGAGGGGTGCACACAGGGCAAGGCCCAAGGCAAGTCCTCGATCAAAAAAACGCGTTCTGAGATGCGACGGCACACCTGCTCCCTACGCCGGTATTAACCGGATCAGGTTCAACGGGTTCGCCGGTGTCTCCGACGTCTCAGGCCCGCATCAGGGCCACCCCAAGGTTTTATGGCGGCGCACATGCTAGCACTACTGGCCGCGGGATAGGACTAGAATCGCCAGCCTCGCTGTACGCGGGTTGATTACGATGACGCGCAAGATCCAGGTCCATCAGGTCGATGCGTTCACCCGCGAACGCTTCACAGGGAATCCCGCGGGGGTGGTGCTCAATGCGAACGACCTCACCGAGGCACAGATGCTCGCGGTCGCTCGTGAGCTGAACAACGCGGATACCGCGTTCATTCTCGACGGCGAAGGAACCGACCACGATCTACGGGCTAGATTCTTTACCCCGCGAACGGAGGTCGGGTTCGTAGGACATGCCACCGTCGCCGCGCACTACGTGCTGTCGCGCCGACACGGCTCGCCGATGCGCGCCCGCCAGAAGTCCAAAGCTGGCGTCGTCCATGTCGAGATCCGCGGCGACGGAGTGGAGCGCAGCATTGCCATTCGCCAGAGCCCTCCTCCGGTCGGGCGCGAGCTGAACGATCGCGAGCGATTGGCGGTGCTGGATGCGCTGGCACTGGCAACCGACGACATCGATCCTCGTTGTCCCCTGCGGATCGTCGGTTCCAGCAGCACACGACTGATCGTCGGAGTGCGCGGGCAGGAGCCGTTGAAGCATCTCAAGCCCGACGTCAACCGACTGACGACTCTCTCGGCGCAGATTGGAGCCGCCGGCTACTTCGTCTTCACACTCACTCCCGCCGCAGATCATCTGACGGAGTCGCGCATGTTCTGCCCGGCGCTCGGCATCGTGGAGGATCCGGTCAGCGGCAACGCTCACGGGCTCCTGGGCGCCTACCTCTCCCGTCACGGGGTGCTCACTCCCAACCAGAACCGTGCAACCTTCACGGGTGTGCAGGGGCACTACGTGCACCGCCCCGGACGAGTTCAGGTGGAGTTGGATTTCAAGGAGGGCGCGCTGGATGGTGTGTGGATCATCGGTCAGGCGGTGTCGATCTTCGAAACCGAGATCGAGCTCTGAGACCGCACGCGCCACACGAACCACACCGCTGGCAGGGCCACGAGCGCCCCCAGAAGATAGGGAGCGCTCGGCCCGAACACGGCATAGACGGGCCCGGAGACGAAGGGACCGATCACACGCGCAAGGCTGCTGCTCGACTGGTAGGTGCCCATCACCGCACCCCGGTCGTGATCGCTGGACTGCCTGGAGGCGAGCGCCGAAGCGCTCGGGCTGAAGGACCCGGTACCGACGCCGCATAGTGCCAGGCCCAGGGCAGTCGCCACCCAGTTCGGCGCCTCTCCGACCAGCACCAGTCCCACGACGTACGCGAGGATTCCGATCTGCGCCAGGCGCGGCTCGCCCAGGCGCGGAACCAGAGCGCGCACCAGCCCTCCCTGGGTCAGCACGGCGAGCGAGGCAAAGCAGAACAACAGCAGGCCGACGGTTCGGGGTCCGAAGCCGAACTTGTTCAGCGCCCAGATCGCAAAGATCGACTCCAGCATCGACTGCGAGCTGGTCACCAGCAATGTGGCACACGCAATGAACCGCAGCGGCGGCCGCTCCAGCAGCAGCCGTAGCGCGCTGGATCGCGAGCGTGCAGCGTGTTGCTCCCGGAACGCTGCCGTGTTGCTTTCCGGCAGAACGAACGCGACGAGCCCGATCGCCAGCACACTGAGGCATGCCGACACAACCGCGGGTCGAACGAAGTTCGCAGTGGTGATGTCGTTGCCGGCCAGGACGCCACCGACCGCGGGGCCTACCGTGAAGCCGATGCCGATGGCCGCGCCGATCAAGCCCAGCGAAGCGGCTCGATTGCGCGGCTCGCTCACATCCGATGCGTAGGCGAACGCGGCGGCAATATTGCCCGCCATGAAGCCGCCCAGCACCCGCGAAGCGATCAGCCACCAGACGTTGTCAGCCAGGCCGAGCATCACGTACGAGACGCACGCGCCGCTCAAGCTCGTCATCAGGATCATGCGCCGCCCGTAGCGGTCGCTGAGGCGGCCCCACATGGGCGCCGACAGGAACTGGAACAGCGAATACGCGCCGAGTATCGGGGTGATCCACTGGGCGGGCACCCCGAAGCGATCGCCCATGTAGGGCACCAGGGGGATGAGGATCCCGAACCCCAGGATGTCGATGACGCTGACGAGGAAGAGAGCCAGGAGTCGCTTGTTCAAAACACGTCCGTTCAGTGGTTGGGGACGAGGCTTCTGAGGTCCCCGGGGCGGGGCGGCGGGACATAGTCGCGCGCACCACGAATAATGAGGTTCGGAATGCGCGAGTCGTCCCAGTCGCCCGGGAGCGTGCCGCCGGTGCGCAGAATCACCAGGGACATCGAGGGTACCAGCCACATCCGATTGCCACGACCCTCGACCTCGAACACATCCGGCAAAGCGTACGCCTCCGCAGCCTTCCCGGCCTTCAGTTTCAAGCTGCTGCCGTAGCTCGAATTGCCCTTCGCCGGTACGAGCATCTGCGCGACCCACTTCGGCGCCACCACCTCGTCCCCTTCGAATCGCCCGCCTTCGGCCAGCAGCTCACCCAGGCGGACCCAATCGCCCTGCCGTGCAATCAGACAGCAGTCCGCGTGCGCCATTCCCCCCGTGCGATCCAGCCACAGCCAGGCGTCAGCCGCGCCCAGCCGCCTCCACAATGCATCCGACAGGTACTGGGCGTAGCGCTCCTTCGTGGCCCGCTCGAGAGCCATCGCGAGCAGATCGGTGTCTGCAGGCTGGTCGGCCCAGCTCGATCCCGGGGTGCCCACCCGCTTGCGCTGCAGGGCCTCGCTGGCGATATCGGTGCCGAAGGGTGCGTGAGCCCCAGCCGGAGCCAGGCCGCTGGACATCTGCAGAAGGTTGCGAACGGTGATCGCACCGCGCGGGTCGTGGCTCCATTGCGGAATGAGGTACCCGATGGGCTCATCCGGCCAACCGATCTTGCGCGAATCGATCGCGACTCCCACCAGCACCGCGTTCAAGGTGCGCATGAACGACTGCGAGTCGAGCAGGGTATTGAAGTCAGAACCATGCCAGTAGCGCTCGAACACGATGTGCCCGTGGCGCGTCACGATGAGCGCTTTCGAATCGGATTTCGCCGCGTAGTCAGCCGCCTCCTGCAGCGGACCTGCATTCAGCATCTCCAGGGCGGGGGCCACCCGCGGCGCGGGCGGCCGGTTACCGCCTTCCACCCGCTCGAGCGGCTGGTAGAACGATAAGGGCACATCCGGACCCTGCACGAGGGCTCGGACGTATCGGATCCAGCACTCAGGCTGGCGGGCCACGATCAGCATGCACAGGACCACGACCCCCAGGACACCTATGCTCACCCCGGGGGCGAAGCGCTTCACTACCTCGACTCTCCATGCAGTTTGCCGTGCGCGGATCGTACCGGACCGCAAAAGCGCGCGCGCCCACCGACAAGCTGCAGCTCGTGTGTGGCGGAGACCGGCCACTCCGAACGATGATGCGTCGCCATCACGACGGCCGCCCCCTGTGCCAGAAGCGTTTCCAGATGCGCGAGCAGCTCGCGCCGCGTCGGGCCATCCACTCCGGCAAAGGGCTCATCCAGCAGCAGCAGTTGCGGACGGCGCACCCAGGCCCGGGCGAAGAGGACGCGGCGCATCTGACCGTAGGAGAGCTCGACGAGCGTCCGGGCGGCCAGATGAGAGAGGCCGAAGAAGGCCAGTGTCCGTCTGGCGGCCGCCCGATCCGCGGCCGTCGCAGGATCATTCAGCCCAATGCTCGCATGCCGCCCGGACTGCACGACCTCGGCGACCGTCAGCTCCTGAGGGTGATCGGTCTGCAGATGCGGCGCGACGAGTCCGACTCGCGTCTTGAACGACTGCAGCGGCACACCGGGCACGATGCCCGCCCGCTCGACACTCCCTCCGACCGCGACGCCGTGGTCGCCGTAGAGGGTGCGCAGCAGCGTGGTCTTACCCGACCCGTTGCTCCCATGCACGACCCAGCACTCGCCCTTACGCACCTCGAACGAAATCCTCTCGAGCGCGACGTGCTCGTCCAGGTAGACGGAGGCATTGATGAGGCGCACGAGCGGACGGCCCGCCCGCCTGGTGGCGAGCTTGCGCCGCGGCTGGCCGAGCGCCTTGGCCGTGGCGGCCGTAGTGGGCAGCATGGCCATCGCGGAGGTCACAGACGTCGCGGAGGCCGGCCGATCGTGATCGGAGTGCAGCCAGCGCCGCATCGGCGCCCACAGTCCCTTTCCGCCGGCTCCGACCTTCCCGCGGTAGACGACACGGCCCTCCTCCAACACCAGCACGTGAGTCACGCACTCAGGCACATCCTCGACCCTGTGGGTCGTCAGGACCCACGGCAGCTGGGAGCGGGTTGTCTGTTGCAGCCAACGCAGCGCCCGCGTGCGGTTCGTGTCATCCAGACCGTTCAACAACTCGTCCAATAACAACAGCTTGGCACCGGAGGCGAGCGTCCGCGCGAGTAACGTCAGACGCCGCTCGCCGTAGGAAAGAGACAGGAAGCGACGCCCCGCCAGTGCCGCGATCCCCAACCGCCCCAGCAGCGCGGCGACGCGTCTCCGATCCGCCGCGGCGAGCGCGTCCAACGGGATGTCGGTGCGATACAGTCCGGTGCCGACGATCTGCTCGACAGTGTGATTCCAGCCGTAGCGCGCGTATTTATCCTGCCGCTCGGGCCCGAGGTAGCCGATCTCGTCCTTGACTTCAAACGGCGTGGAAAAGGTCTCGTCGCGCCACCGATAAGACCGCGTCTCACGCCCTGTTGGAGTGGGCCACACGGAACCGGCCAGGATCTTCATGAGTTGAGTCTTGCCGGCACCATTGCCGCCGGCGAGCACCCAACGTTCCCCCGGACGGATGCGCCAATCGACGTCGCGCAAAATAACCCGCTCGTTCCTGACCAAACGCACATTTCGCAGTTTGACTTCAACGTACAATGCGCCCGGGGTCTTGGTTTGATTCATACATTCCAACTATTCGCGTAAGCCCATGCGCCTGCGCTTGCTATCGCCTCACTACTGGCCCACGTGGGCCGGCATGCTCCTCCTGCGGCTGCTGGCGGGCCTGCCCTACAACGCGCTGCTGCGCGTCGGCTCCGCGCTGGGCTTCGCGATGCGCCACTTGCCGTTGCGGTTCATTCGCATCGCCCGCCGCAACATCGAGCTGTGCATGCCCGAGCTGAGCGCCTTCGAGCGCGAGCAGCTCCTCGACCGCCACTTCCAGAGCCTCGGGATCGCGCTGCTCGAGGCCCCGCTGGCGTGGTGGCGCTGCGCGCAGGATATCGACCGGATTGTAAAGGTCGAGGGACGCGAACACATCGAGGCGGCGCTCGCCCTCGGCAAGGGGGTCATCCTGCTCACGGCGCACTTTACGCCGATGGACATGGGCGGCCGCATTCTCGCGCGCGTGGTCCCGCTGAACATCATGTATCGGCCCTCGAAGAACGCCGTCCTGGCCTGGTTCCTGGGCCGGTGCCGCTCGCGGCACGGCGGGACATCGATCGCGCGGGACGACATCCGCGCTCTGATCTCCGCGCTCAAGAGCAACGGCTGCGTCTATTACGCGCCGGACCAGGCCTACCGCAAAAAGGGTGCCGAGATGGTCCCGATGTTCGGCATTCCTGCGGCCTCGAATACCTTCACCTCGCGCCTTGCAAAAATGACCGGTGCAACGGTGCTGCCGTTCTTCGTCGAGCGCCTTGCCGGCACGCAGGGTTATCGCGCCATCGTCCACCCGCCGTTCAAAAACTTTCCCAGCGAGTCCCCGGCGGCGGATACTGCGCGCTTCCATCAGCTGATCGAAGCTCAAGTCCGGAATGCCCCTGAGCAATACCTCTGGATCCATCGCCGGTTCAAAGGCCTCAGCGACGACTACCCCGACTATTACCGGCGCAAGCACCCCGCCGGCGTCCCCGACCCCGAACGCACCACCGCGTGAGCGCTACGATCTTCTGATTGTCGGCGGCGGGATCAACGGCACGGGCATCGCGCGGGATGCCGCCGGGCGGGGGCTGTCGGTTCTGCTGTGTGAGCAGGACGACCTTGCGGCCCATACGTCCTCCGCCAGCACCAAGCTGATTCACGGCGGACTGCGGTACCTGGAGGACTTGCACTTCGCGCTGGTCCGCAAGGCTCTCATGGAGCGCGAGATCCTGTTGAATGCCGCGCCGCATATCATGCGACCGCTGCACTTCGTCATGCCGCACGATCAGCACCTGCGGCCGATGTGGATGATCCGCACGGGGTTGTTTCTCTACGACCATCTTGCTCCCCGCAAGCGCCTCGCCGCCTCGGCAGCCATCGACCTCAGAAAGCACATTGCAGGTGCGGCGCTCGCGCCGCAATTTACCCGTGGATTCGTCTACTCGGACGGGTGGACCGACGATGCCCGTCTGGTCGTACTGAATGCGCTAGACGCCGTCGGGCATGGAGCGACCGTGCGTACGCGCACGCGCGTTGAGCGGCTCGAGGCCCTTGACGGAGAGTGGACAGCGAGGCTCACCACACGGAGCCCCGACTGTACCACGCGTGGCCCAGGCGGCCGCGACGGCGACGGTGCCCGCGAGAGCGAGGTCGTTCGCGCCCGTGCGGTGGTCAACGCTACCGGTCCCTGGGTGACCCAGTTCATCGAGAACCAATCCCCCGTCAAGGCGAGCCACCGCATACGGCTCGTCAAGGGCAGCCACATCGTCGTGCCGAAGCTGTTCTCGCACCGCTTCGCCTACATCTTCCAGAACCGCGACCGCCGGATCGTGTTCGCGATTCCCTACGAGCGCGAATTCACGCTCATCGGCACAACGGACGTCGACTACCACGGCGAGCCACAGCAGGCGCACATCGATCGGCAGGAGATCGCCTATCTGTGCGATATCGCGAACCGATACTTCGTACGGCAGATAGACGCTGCAGAGATCGCGTGGACGTATTCGGGGGTGCGCCCCTTGCTGGATGACGAGGTGACCGACCCCGCGAGCGTGACACGCGACTACGTACTCGAGCTGGATACTCATCCGGCCCCCTTGCTCTCCGTTTTCGGCGGCAAGATCACCACCTACCGCAAGTTGGCCGAGACCGCCGTCGACCGGCTCGTTCGGCAAACGGGCGTTGCCACGCGGACATCGGGCTGGACCCGCACCGCGTTCCTGCCCGGTGGCGACCTTCCTGGGCACAGTTTCGCCGTGTTCCTGCGGACACTCGAGCGACGCTACCCATGGCTTCCAGCCCCGCTGCGCGTGAGGTACGCACGGGCATACGGCAGTCGCATCGACCACGTGATTCAAGACGCTACGACACTTGCCGACATGGGCGAGGAGCTCGTCCCTCAGCTGTTCGCGCGCGAAGCTGACTACCTCTGCAGAGAGGAGTTCGCGCTCGACGCCGAGGACATCCTGTGGCGCCGCACGAAACTGGGATTGCACCTGCACGGACATTCGACCAACGGCTTGGAGGAATGGCTCAGTCGCAGGCGCGCGACAGTGTGATGACCTTCGCAGAATCGCGACCCACGTGATGGGGTCCCGGTCGAGATGTGAGGCACCATGCTAGCGTTGCAGGATGTCCGACGCCGTCCTTGCCGCCCTCATTGCCGCTGCAGCGACGATCCTCACTTCGCTGGTGCAGCTGCGGCTTTCCGTGGGCAAAGAGCTCGCCGCCGCACGCGGCCAGGGCGTGGGCGGCAAGCGCAAGAGCCGTGCGCCGATGACCATCCTGTTCGTCATGCTGATAGCCGCGGCCGTCGGTGGATTCGCGCTGTCGCGCTGGCTGACGGACACCGAGCGTCAGGAACAGGCCATTCTCGAGCACGACCTGCGCGCACAGGTCGATCAGATCAGCCGCACCGCCAATCAGCTGCAGCTGACACAGGCCGGCGCCCGGGCGGAGATCGAGACGGAGGTGTTGCGCAAGATCGGCGCTGACGGCGTGGTCGTCATGGCGAGCGTATCGCCCTGCCGCCCGGCGCTCGTCGTGAATCCTCCCGGCAGCACGACTCCTCCCGGAGTGTCTGCCGATGCAGCGCCCCCGCCCACCACTCCCTGCTCGGAAGCCGACGCCAACACCGTGACTCTGTGCGCGACCATTCCGGACAAGGCTACGGTGAGCGAGATCCAACTGTTTGCGCGGGCGACGGAGTCCGATGAGCCCTGGAGCACGCACCGGCTGATGCCCGGACAGGAAGCCAACCAGGCCCGCTTCGCAGCGCAGCCGCTCGAGAAGCCCGACGGCCCGGGCATGAAGCAGGTATGCCAGGGCTTCTCGCTCTGGGCAGCCCAACAATCGCGGGTCGCCCGCATGGTCGTGCGCTACTCGCTGTAGGTGCTGGCGTCGCGACCGGGCGTCCAGCGCTCGGCGAGATCCGCGGCCTCCCGGCGCCGCACGGCGGCCGGATTGAAATTCGGCCGGACGTGCACATGCGTCGCCTCATGTCGTCCCCGCAGGTGTGGTTGCAGCTCGGACAGGTCTGCGCACTCTCCGACCACGATCGGCCGCCATCCACCCTCGCTCCCGCTGCTCGCGAAGATATAGTTGCCGGGCCCGGCGCTGAGTCTCGTGGGCCACTCGTGAATCTCGTACGTGTAGATCTCACCCGACTGACCCGCCCATTTGCAGCGCTGGTCGGTGCGCGCGTGGGCCTTGCGAACGCCCAGGAAGATGCCGAACGAGCCGCCCGACTGGAATCCCAGGGACTCGTACAGGCGCTGCGCGCCAACGTTGTCGTCGGCCGTGAACAGCACGAGCCGCTCGAAGCGATGTCGGACATCCGTCATCAGCGCACGCATGGCGGCACGGGCGAACCCCTTGCGCCGATCTTCGGGCCGCGAGTAGACACCCCCGATCTGTCCGATGCGGCCGTACTCGGCGTTGAGTCCCGCGATGGCCGCGAGCCGCTCGCCGTCGAAGGCGCCCCACCAACGGTGGGCGCGGATGCCCGATTCGAATTCGTCCTGTCGCTGCAGGGCGGAGAGCTGCGTTGGATGACTCAGCTCGGCCAGATAGGAGCTGTTCAGCGGCTCCCATTGCCCGAAATCGCCCGCATTGAGGGCACGCACCGAGCCCTCGGGAACGATCGAGGCCGCGGGGTCCGTGAGCGACAGGCTGAACAGCCTGTCTTTCTCGGTCTGAATCGGCTCCAGCCGCGTGTCTGCGCAAACCAGCCGCCACACTGCCTGCGCGGTCAGCCAGTCGCCGATCACTCCCGTCACCTCCATCGGGTCGGCCTCGCAGGCCTCGACGATCGCCTCCGCCAGATCGGCGCGCCCGGCCGCCTGCACGAGCAGGTTGCCCCCTCGTGTCAGGCTGAAGACGGCGACGATGCGGCCCTCCTGCACGGCACAGCGATAGGTTCCGGAATTCCGATGCTCGCCGCTGCGCGGCCCAAACACGGCCAGGTTCGACAGCAGGAACAGCGACGAGTCCAGATGCGCTTCGAGGAAACCACGCACGGGCTCGAGATCGGAGTCGGTGACGTCGTGAATCATTGAGACCAACGAACTGTGGCAGAGCCGCACTCATCGCCCACGCCTGAACGGCGATCCGCACCCACTGTACGGGCCTTTCTGCAGCGGCGGGATACTATCGTTTTCCGGTCCGATGGAGGAACCGGACCAAAGTCCTCGCGCCGCGCGATAATCAGTGACACGTATGAGATCTTCTGTCCCACCGGTTGCATGGCGAGTCCGCTCGTGGCCTCTCGCGGTGCTGATCGCACTCGCGCCGTTGTGGCTGATCGGGATCCTCGACCGCGGCCTGTGGACACCGGATGAGCCGCGCGAGGCGGACATCGCCTGGCGCATGAGCCAACAGACCGACCGTCTCCTGCCGCAACTCGCCGGCAAGCCCTTCCTGGAGAAGCCGCCTCTGTCGTACTGGCTGTCGGCATCCGGCATCCGCGCTTTCGGGCAGCCTCGCGCTCCTAACATCGTGTATGCCACCGTAACTGCCCTGTCAGTCGGTGCGACCGCAGCCGCGATGA
This sequence comes from Steroidobacteraceae bacterium, assembly GCA_035552975.1. Taxonomy (GTDB): domain Bacteria; phylum Pseudomonadota; class Gammaproteobacteria; order Steroidobacterales; family Steroidobacteraceae; genus 13-2-20CM-66-19. The sequence goes on along the minus strand of DATNEN010000137.1, from coordinate 35,396 downwards.
CCGACGCAGGCGCCGCCTTCCTCAGCGCCCTGTTGGTCGGCACCCTCCTGATGGCGTTCCGTGTGTCTGTATGGCTCGCCCCGGACGCGTGTCTGCTCGCAGGCTGCGCGCTCGCTCTGGCAGGAGCGTACAGGGGGTACACATCAGCACCCGGGCGAAGGAAGCTCGGCGGATACACGTTGATGCACCTGGGCGCAGCGATCGGATTCATGGCGAAGAGCGCCCCCGGTTGGCTCGTACCCGCGCTGGCGTTGCTCACGCTCATCGCGTGGGAGAGGAAATGGTCGGAGCTGCTGCGGATCGAGCTTTACGCCGGACTGGTAGTTCAGGCGTTGATCATCGGCCCGTGGATGTACGCCGTCGCCGTCTCCCCAGGAGGGCACGAGGCGCTCAGCACGCTGTTCTGGCACAACATCGTCGGCCGCTTCACCAGGATCCCGGGCCCCGCCGCGCTCGATTACACCAGCGGCCACCACAACTGGCCCGGAAAGTACTTCCTGGAGCTGCCGGTGTACTTGCTTCCGTGGACGCTGCTGGCCGTGGCTGCACTCGAGCGAGCATGGCGCGGCGTGCGCATCACGGGTCCTTCCGGGACGCCGTGGCGGTTTGCTATCGCGGCGACACTTCCGTTCCTCGTGATTCTGTCGCTCGCTGCAACGGCCCGGGATGTCTACGCAGCCCCTGCGATGCTGGGGATGAGTCTCCTGATTGCCCTGTGGGCGCGCGAGAGTCAGAACAAGCTCACGGCCCTGGATAGATTCGCGTTGCGCGGGACAAGGGCGTTGGTTGCCGCCATCGCGTGTGTGTTCGCGGCCTTCCTGTCGTTGCTAGCCTTGGCAGACCGGCTGAACTACCAGCCGATCGATCATCTCGAGGAGGGGATCCGGATCGCGGCGGCGGCGGCTACGATCATCGTTGCGGCCGTCGCGCTGCGCTTTGCCTCACGTGCTCAGCGTCTGAGCAACGTACGCGGCGCAGTCGTCTGCACTTTCGGCGCGTATGCGGGAGCCCTGTGCATCGCCGGAATCGCCGCCTTCCCGGCGGTCGACCAATGGCAGAATCTCACGCAGCTGGCCGATAACATCCACTACGAGACCCGCGACGAGCCGCTCGCGCTGTTGGATCCGGACGAGACGACGATTGCAATGCTCGACTATCGCCTGAGGACACCGTCGTCGGTACTGGACACGACTGGCAGCGATGCGGCGCATGTCGTGTCGGGCTGGTTCCGCCTCCACGGCAAGCGCTCGCGCGTGCTCGTGCTGCTGCCCGGCCACGCTCCGGGAGGCGTCACCCGATTTCTGAGCCGCTTCCACACGATCCCACCGCCGGGTGACGGCGTCGCGGGCACTCTCGCCACCGAGGGCACGGCATCGATCGTCCGGCGCTTCGAGTTGCCACAGGGACGCCGCTACGCGTTGCTGGGGCCGCCTCCTTCATAATCGACCGCGCCCCCGCTGAGGGGGCGCGTCGACTTGGGATCCCGTCCCAAGCCCTTGCCGATAGCCCTGGCTAGCGGAAACGGTTCTGTGGGCCGCGGCCTCCCTCATGTCCCTCGGGGCGCCCGCCGCCACCCCCGCGCGGACCCTCGTGAGGCTGAGCACGCGGCTGCTCGAAGTGCGGCTGGCCGCCCCCCGGGCGGCCGCCCGCGCCGGGCTCCGCCAGATGGGCCTGCGGACGCTCCGCCGGTGCCATGTGCGGCTGGGCCATGCGGGGGGCGCTGCGCTCGGGAGCCATGTGCGGGGCGGCGCTGCGCTGCTCGGGAGCCATGCGCGGAGCATTGCGCTCGGGGGCCGTGTGCGGGGCGTTGTGCTCCGCCGGGGCCATGTGCGGCGTGTTGTGCTCCTGCGGCGCCGTGCGCTCGAAGTTGTTGTGCATCGCCGAGCCATGCTGCTGCATCGCTTCGCGCTGGGCCTGCGGCGGACGGTCGTTCCTCTCGGCGATCGCTCCGGAAGGACGTCCGACCTCGCGAGCCGCGGCCGGATGGAATTCCCCGCCCGCGGCACGAGCGGCGATCACGCCGCGGCCACTGAACGAGGTAGGTCTCTCCGTCGCGGCGACACGCGGACGGCCGTTGTTCACCGCAGCCCGAAGATCACGGTCGCGAGCAGCGAGGTTGACATGCTCCCGCTGTATGGAAGTCGGCTCGAAGTGACGCTCGTGCTCTGCCGCCAGCTGCCGAGCGTCGGCGTGGGCAACGATTCCGCCGTGGCCGCCGTTGAAGCTCACGTGGCTGAAGTTGTTGACCACTACGGTCCTGTTGTAGACGTTGGTCACATTGATGTTGGTGACGTTAGTGACTGCGCGGTTGTACACCACATGGCCGCCGCGCCAGTAAGCACCCTCGTAGCCAACACCGGTGTAGCCGAACCCGTAGTTCACGCCGCCGTAGAAGCCGATATGCGGACCCCAGTAGCCGGCGTGCCAGGTATAGGCTCCGCCGAACCAGCCCCAATAACCGGGGGTCCACAGAAAGCCCGGCTCGGGTGCGAGTATCCAGGTTCCGGGCACCCAGTAATAATCGTCATCACCCCACGCCCAGTATCCGGGCGTCCAGATGTAGTCGGGGCCGGGAGGGGCCGGCTGCACGTAGACCGGCAGTGGCGGCGGGGCGATGTCGATCGACACGCCGATCGCTACGCCCGCAAAGGACGCCACCGGAAGCGCGGCGAGCACGAGGGCCGGAGCGAAACTGCGAACGAGGCGATTGAGCATGTGAGTCCCCTTCAATACGCGGATACAGGCTGCTCGGTAAGCGCTGAATGCGTGCTGAACACCCCTTGGGCACGCTCAGCGCGCGCTAAGCTGCTGAGCCTTCAGGGTGTATAACGCTCTACAGGGACGGTTGTTTACATCCGGGGTGCGCACCGCGTCTGTGCGCTGCCGCTCAGGTGGACAGAGCGGCGACTCAAGTCTGCGTCGTCATCTGGAGACGCTCGGGAGCCGCTCCAGCGGCCACCCCGCGTGCGGACAGCATGTGGACGGCCGTCTGATACAGACGCGTGCGCAGCTTGAATCGCTCGCTGGCGCGCGTCACGTAGCGCACAGCCACCTCTACGCCGCCCGCGGCCGGCCGGATGACGATTCCGGGGGCCGCGGAAAACGTGGTCTCACGCTGCGAGCGAGACGCACGCTGCCACTCGCGCTCAGCCTCGCGGGACGTGTCTCCTGTCACCGCGAGAACTTCCTTGAGAATCGCATCGGCAACCGCGTGCGGATCGCGATCGTAGGGAACCAACACGAGCACCTCGTCCCACAACCACTGACCGGAGGTGGAGAAGTTGAAATAGTGGCCCTGGATCGCGAAGCTGTTGGCGAAGGTCACCCGCCGCCCGGTCGGATGTCCGGCCTCGGTCCAGTTGCCAGTCTCCAGCAGCACCGTGTGGAACATGCCCAGGTCCACTACCTCGCCGCTGACGCCGTTGATCTCCACCCAGTCCCCGAGCCGCATGCCGTTCTTGCCCATGAGCACCAGCCAGCCGATGAAGCCGACGATGAAGTCCTTCAGGGCGACGGTGAGACCGGCGCCGACGATACCGAGGAAAGTGCCGATCTGGCCCGGCACGCCCACCAGCGCGAGCGCAATCGCGATGATGGCCACGAGCTGCAGCGCGACTCGCGTGACAGTGCGCAGCGTGGCGATCTGCCGGCGATCGAGCTTCGTGCGGCCGAACAACCTCTCGAGCCAGCGATCCAGGAACAGCAGTCCGAGCACGATGCCGAGCACCACGGCCATGTCGATCAGCGAGGCATGCAGTGTCCGGGTCATGCGCGTAGCGAGCACGCCCTGCCATTTGCCGTAACCGTCGACGATGTCTTTGCGGATGGCAATCCGCTGATCCAGCAACGTGAGCACCTTCTGATCGCCGGCGGTCCGGCGCGTCGCATCCAGCAGGCCCGCCGCATCCGCGTGCTGCGCGACTCCGTTCCTGGCGGCCTCCACTTGGGTCGCGAGCGCCTGGCGGTCGACGCTCAGCGGCTGCAGGCTGGCGGCGACTCGCGCCTGCGCTTCTGCCAGCGAGCCCTGCCGATCGCGCAACTCGAAATAGTGGCGCAGACGCAGCGCCAGGCCGTGCAGGCTCGCCAACACGTCCTTGCCGGCGGGCAGCGGCGCCGCCTTGTCATCCATCGCGGCGTGCTGTTTCAGCATCGCCTCGATGCGCTGGTGCGCGTTGCCGCCCGCCGCGACCAGATTCTGGTTGTCATCGTCGACTTCATCCTGGTCCAGCTCGAGCTGCGACTGCGCGAGGTTGAGCTGGTCCTGCAGCGTGCCGCGCTGCGAGTCCGGCGCTCTCGCCACCTCCGCCGTCAGGCGGGTCACGCTCGCTTTGTCCGCATCCAGCTGTTTCTGCAGGCCTGTCAGCCGCGCATCGATCTTCTGCGCGGCCGCACTCAACACCGGCGGATGGTTCTCGATCCGGCGCAGCGCCGCGGCAAACGCGACATCGACCTCATGATCGGCCGCCTGCACGACCGCCTGGGCGGCCGTGCGCTCCTCAGCGGAGGTGGCCTGCTCGGCCAATGCCTTTGCCGTCATCAGGTCCGTCTCGTCGACGTCGGTCGTCGCCGCGGCGGCGGCCGCCCGGGAAGCAGATCGATGCGCCCTCGGGGCGGAGGGTGTCGCCCACAATCCATAGCCCACGACGGCCAGGAGCACGAGCAACACGATGGCGAGGATTTTTTGCAGAGCGCTCATGGCATGACGATCCTATAGAATAGCCCTATGCGCCCGTAGCTCAGCGAATAGAGCATCGGTCTTCGGAACCGAGGGTCGGGGGTTTGAATCCCTCCGGGCGCGCCAGCTCTAGGCCGCCTGCGCCACTGCCACGGACTTGCGGTAGCGGTACGCAAGGGCCAGGCCGCCGAACCAGAACGGCGCCACGTACAGCGCCACGCGATTGTCGGCGTCGAATCCGAGCATGACGGCGACCAGCACCAGGAAGGCGAGCACCAGCCAGTTGGCGATCGGCGCACCCGGCATCCGGAACGTCGAAGCCTTCACTTTGCCAGCGCCCACCGCGCGACGATACCTGTCGTGCGAGACCATGATGATGCCCCACGTCCACAGCGTTCCGACCAGGGAGATACTCGTCACATAGTCGAATGCCTGCTTGGGTACGAAGTAGTTGAGCGCGACGCCGATGAGCATCACCGCGGCCGAGACATGGATGCCGGCCGCGGGCACGCGTTTCGCGTTCAGCACCCCCAGCTTCGCGGGTGCCTGCCGCCGCTGCGCCAGCGAATACAACATTCTGCCGGTGCTGAAAATCCCGCTGTTGCACGAGGAAGTGGCCGCTGTGATGACCACGATGTTGATGATGCCGGCGGCCGCCGGCAGACCGATCTTGTCGAACAGGTAGACGAACGGGCTGGCATCCGGGCTGAGCTGGTTCCAGGGCACGAGCGACATGATCACCAGCAGCGCCCCGATGTAGAAGATCAGGATCCGGTAAGTGATGCCGTTGGTGGCCCTCGGCAGCGCGACGCCCGGATTGTCGGCCTCGCCGGCGGTCACGCCGATCAGCTCCACGCCCTGGTAGGCAAACATCACCATCTGCAACGTCAGCAGCAGCCCCAGGGTGCCGAAGGGCATGAAGCCCTGGTGAGTCCAGAGATTGGAGAAGCCGGCCGTCGAGCCGAGGCTGCCGAAGTGGAAGAAGATGACGGCGAGGCCGCCGACGATCAGTGCGACGATAGTAATGATCTTGATGAGCGCGAACCAGAACTCCAGTTCCCCGAATACGCGCACCGCCAGCAGGTTCGATCCGTAGAGGAGCACGAGCGCCACGAGGGCGGGCACCCACTGCGGAATGTCGGGAAACCAGTGCTGCATGTACACGCCGATGGCGGTCAACTCCGCCATGACGGTCACGATCCACATGAACCAGTACGACCAGCCCGTCACGAACCCATAGAAGGGTCCGCAGAACTCATCGGCGTAGGTGGCAAAGGAGCCCGCGGTCGGGCGGTAGGTCAACAGCTCCCCCAGCGCCCGCATGATGAAGAAGATGACGACGCCGGCGACGGCGTACACCAGCAGCAGCCCCGGACCCGCCTTCTGGATCGCCTTGGCCGAGCCCAGGAACAGCCCAACGCCGATCGTGCCGCCCAGTGCGATGAGCTGGATGTGCCGGCTCTTGAGGTTGCGGGACAGTTCGGACTGCGACATTCGCCCTTCGGGGGTGACCGGAGCAGGCTCGGCAGTATACCCTCCGGCCAACCATGACCGACCATCCGACCCACGTTAAAAAGAGCGCTCGGGGTGGGGAGCCCGGGTTGGCGCTGCGGGGCGACCGCAAGAAGCGCTGTGGCTGGGCGCAAAACGGCGACACCGCCTACATCCGCTATCACGACGAGGAATGGGGGCGGCCCTCCCACGATGACGTCCATCTGTTCGAGATGCTCATCCTGGAGGGCGCGCAGGCAGGACTGTCGTGGTCGACCATCCTGCGCAAACGGGCCAACTACCGCCGCGCGTTCGCGCAATTCGATCCTCGTAAGGTCGCCCGCTTCGACGCGCGTCGCCGGGCGGCCCTGATGCGGGATGAGGGGATCGTGCGTAACCGACTCAAGATCGAGTCGGCGGTCGGCAACGCCCGGGCGTTCCTGGAGGTGCAGCGCGAGTGCGGCTCGTTCGACCGTTACCTGTGGGATTTCGTCGGCGGCCGACCCGTCGTCAAGGCTGACGGGGGAAGCGTTCCGGCCAGCACTCCCCTGAGCGATCGGATCTCGAAGGATCTGAAGAAACGGGGATTTCGTTTCGTGGGCACCACCATCGTCTACGCTTTCTTACAGGCGGTGGGCGTGGTCAACGATCACTCCCGGACCTGTTTCCTGGGGGTGCCTAGCCGCCGCCGCGCCCCGCCACTAAGATAGAGTGCTGACCACTAATTCGAAGGATTCAAGGTCATGAAAGCATTCTTTCCGCTGACGGTCTCCCTGGCTGTGTGCGCTGCCGGCAGCGCCTACGCCGATTGCACCTATCCGACCGCTCCCGACAAGCTCCCTGACGGCCGCACGGCGACCATGGCCGAGATGGTCACGGCTCAGAAAGCGGTCAAGCAGTTCGACTCCGACATCAACGCCTACATCGCCTGCATCAAGCTCGAATACGACGACAGCGTGAAGAAGGTGGTGGTCAAGCCCGGCGACAAGCCGACCGCCGACCAGCAGAAGGCGATCGACGAGCTCCAGCGGGTGCAGATCCAGAAGCACAACGCCGCTCTGGACGCCGACCAGTCGATCGCCGACCGCTTCAACGAGCAGGTGCGGATCTTCAAGGCGAAGGCTGCCGATCAAAAGAAGTGAGTAAGTGCTCGAGCCCGCCCAGGCCGATGAGCTGATCGGGCAGCAGCTGCAATGCCTGCCGATCGAGTCTCTCCCACTCGCGCAATGCGCAGGGGCCGTGCTGCGCGAGAACATCTACGCGGAGCGGGACCAACCGCCGTTTGACCGCGTGTCGATGGACGGCATCGCGCTCGACAGCGGCACCGTCCGCTCAGGGACACGCAGGCTGCGGATCCAGGCGACTCAGGCCGCCGGGGATCCGCCGCTGACGCTGGCGGAGGCCGGCGCGTGCATCGAGGTCATGACCGGCGCCGTCGTTCCGGCAGGTTGCGACAGCGTCGTGCCGGTGGAGCAGATCTCGATCAGCAGCGGCAGTGCCGAGATCGGCGGCGACGTGGCTGTCGATCCATGGCAGAACGTTCACCGGCGCGGCTCCGACTCGCGCCAGGGCGCGTTGCTGCTATCCGCGGGGGCGGAGCTGCGTGCGCCGGAGATCGCGATCGCGGCCTCGGCCGGAATGGCGCGCGTGCGCGTCAGCAGCCAGCCGATGTTGGCAGTCATCTCCACGGGCAACGAGCTGGTCGAGCCCGGCGAGCCGATCCTGCCGCACCAGGTTCGCAGGTCGAACACCTACGCCATCGCCGCTGCACTGCGCTCCCATGGCTTTCAGCGGGTGGCGGACGACCACATCCTGGACGACCTGTCCGAGCTCCGGCAGCGGCTGAAGTTTCACCTCGAGACCCACGACGTCCTCATCCTCACGGGCGGCGTGTCGATGGGGAAAATGGACCTCGTTCCACGGGCGCTCCAGGACCTGGGGGTCCGCGCAGTTTTCCATAAGGTGGCCCAGCGTCCGGGCAAGCCCATGTGGTTCGGCGTCGCGGGCTCGGGCACGGCGGTGTTCGCCCTCCCGGGAAACCCTGTGTCCGCCATCGTCTGCCTCACCCGCTTCGTCCTCCCTGCCCTGTTCAGCGCCATGGGGCGCACTGCGCCGCCGCCGGAAAAAATGGCCCTGGGCGGTCCGGTCAACGTGGGCGTCCCGCTCACTTTCTTCATGCCCGTCCGCGTGGAGGTCGATGACTGGGGCCGCGCGTGGGCGGTTCCCAAGCCCACCAACGGCTCAGGGGACTTCACCGCCCTGGCAGGTACGGACGGGTTCGTGGAGCTTCCTCCAGGCCCTAATGTCTATCCCAAAGGCTTTGTCACGCGGCTGCATCGCTGGTAAACGCGCCGGTCCGGCCCCATACCTGCCATAGCCCCGCCCGATTGGCTTTGCCTCCGGGGGCGTGGTAAACGCTTGGATATCATGGCCCGACGTGAAGTCATTGTTCCGCTGAGCACCCTTGCCCCAGGTATGGCCAAGCCAGCGCCGACCCCGCGCGATACCCTCGGCCGGCCGCTGCGGGACCTGCGCATCTCGGTGATGGACCGCTGCAACTTCCGCTGCCCCTACTGCATGCCGCGGGAGACCTTTCACGAGAAATACAAGTTTCTCGGCTCACACGAGCGGCTCTCGTTCGATGAGATCGTGCGGCTGAGCCGGCTGTTCGTGCAGCTTGGAGTGCGCAAGCTGCGCCTGACCGGTGGCGAGCCCCTGCTGCGGGCGAACCTTGCCGACCTCATCGGCGACCTGACTGCCATACCCGAGGTCGAAGACGTCGCCTTGACCACCAACGGCGTATTGCTGGGCCGCTATGCGGCAGAGCTCAAGGCGGCAGGCCTCAGGCGAATCACCGTCAGCCTGGATACCCTCGACCCGGAGATCTTTGCGCGCATGAGCGGCGGCTTCGGCGGGATCGATGACGTGCTGAACGGTATCGAGCATGCGCTGCAGTCCGACCTGACGCCCATCAAAGTCAACGCCGTCATTCAGCGCGGCGTGAACGATCACACCGCCATCGACCTCGTGCGCCGTTTTCGCGGCACCGGCGTCATCGTCCGCTTCATCGAATACATGGACGTCGGCAATCGCAATGCCTGGCGCGAGGATCTCGTGGTTCCTTCCAAGGAGCTCGCGCAGCGCATTGGAGCTCTCTGGCCGCTGCACGCGGTCGAGAGCGAATATCGCGGCGAGGTCGCGAAGCGCTACGCGTTCGACGACGGCCAGGGTGAGATCGGTTTCATCTCCTCGGTGACCCAGCCTTTCTGCGGCGACTGCTCACGCGCCCGCCTCTCCTCGGACGGCGTGGTCTACACCTGCTTGTTCGCGACCCAGGGCACGAGCGTCCGCGACGCGCTGCGCAGCGGCGCTACGGACGATCAGCTTCTGGAAATGCTCCGCAACATCTGGCTGGCCCGCTCGGATCGTTACAGCGAGATCCGCTCGCGAGTGCGCCAGTCGGAGGAAGCGAAACGCAAGGTCGAGATGTTCTACATCGGCGGCTGATGCATGGCGGCAAGATCAACCAATGTGACGCGGCTGACGCATCTGGACGACGCTAACCGGCCAACCATGGTCGATGTCGGCGCAAAGCAAGTCACCCAGCGTGTCGCCGTCGCGGAGGCGCGGATCAAAATGCCGCGCAACGTCGCGGCCGCGCTGCGCAAGTCCGGACACCGGACGAAAAAGGGTCCGGTATTCGACACTGCGATCGTCGCCGGAGTGATGGCGGCGAAGAAAACGCACGAGCTGATCCCGTTCTGTCATCCGCTCGGCCTGGACAACTGCTCGATCGAGGTCGAGGACGAGGGTGCGGCAGGTCTTCTCATCCGTTGCCGCGTGTCCATCCACCATCGCACCGGCGTAGAGATGGAAGCGTTGACGGGCGCGGCGGTGGCTGCCCTGACCATCTATGACATGTGCAAGGCGCTCTCGCACGACATCGAGATCGACGGCGTGCGGCTGATCGAGAAAACCGGCGGCAAACGCGACTTCAAGAGATGACTGGCACAAGATGACCACTCCTGCTCCCCTGTACGGATTGGTTCTCGCTGGCGGACACAGCACCCGCATGCAGCGGGACAAGGCCGCGCTGCGCTATCACGGGCACACGCAGCTCGAATGGGCGATGTCGTTCATCGAGCCCTACGTAGACAAGGCTTTCGTGTCCGTGCGTGCCGACCAGGCGGACGATCCGGTGCGCGCGCAATTCGCGCTCATTGCCGACACACGCCAGGGACTTGGGCCCATCGGCGGCATCGTGGCCGCCCAGGCACGTTATCCGGATGTCGCGTGGCTCGTGATCGCGTGCGATCTGCCATTCCTGGACGCGGGCACCCTGCAGACACTGCTCGCCGGGCGCGACCCGCAGCGGCCTGCGACCGCATTCCGGTCGAGCCACGACGGCCTGCCCGAACCGCTCTGCGCGATCTGGGAGCCCTCGAGCCGCGGGAACATCGAAGCGTATGTCGACACGGGCCGGACTTGCCCGCGCAAGTTCCTGATCAGGTCGGAGGCGCGCCTCATCGACGAGCCCAATCCGCGCGCGCTCGACAACATCAATACCCCGGAGGAGTATGGCACTGCCATGACATCTCTGAGCAGCGCACCCGCACGCAAGAACGTGAAGGTGCAGTACTACGCGCTGTTGCGCGAACAGGCAGGCCGAAGTGAGGAAGCTCTCGTCACGGAGGCGTGCACGCCGCGCGAGCTGTATGAAGAGCTGAAAGCACGCTACCCGTTCTCCCTCGCGCCGGAGATGCTGCGCGTCGCAGTGAACGCCGAATTCGGCGAATGGTCGCAACCGCTCGCCGACGGCGACTCGGTCGTATTCATCCCGCCCGTGGCCGGCGGCTGAGACGGTGGACGCTCCCGTGAGCCGCTTTCGTTTCAGCCAGGATCCTATCGATGTGGCCGCGTTACGCGCGGATCTCGCCGATCCCACGTGCGGCGGCTACGCCTCGTTCGAAGGGTTGGTGCGCAACCACAACGAGGGCCAGCAGGTACGACATCTGGAGTACCAGGCGTTCGAGGCGCTGGCGGTGAAGGAAGGCGAGCGCATCATCGCCGAAGCCGTCGCAAAGTATGGAGTCGAGCACGCCGCGTGCGTGCACCGCGTTGGTGATCTCGCGATCGGTGATATGGCGGTGTGGGTTGGAGTCAGCTCGCGACACCGCGGCGAGGCTTTCCTCGCGTGCCGGTACATCATCGACGAAGTGAAGCATCGTGTTCCCATCTGGAAGAAGGAGCACTACGTCAATGGTGACTCCGGATGGGTCAACTGCGAGCGCTGCGCCGCGCCGTCGGCGCATGAGGCGCATGACTCGGCGACCGCGCACGACCATGCGCATTCGCACGACCACGCCCATTCCCACGATCCCGCCCACTCGCACGATAACGCCCATTCGCACGATAACGCCCATTCGCACGATCACCACGACGACGATCAGCTCGCCGCGCGCTTGCCTACGCCGGTCGTGCCCGACTACTCCCGCCAGATGGCGCTCAAGGAAGTCGGGGCCTCGGGCCAGGCCAAACTGCGAGCCGCTCGCGTGCTGGTGGTGGGCTGCGGCGGTCTCGGTGTCCCGATCATCAGTTATCTTTCCGGTGCGGGTATCGGACGTCTCGGCTTGCTGGACAGCGACCGGCTGGAGCCGTCGAACCTCCATCGCCAGACGCTGTATTCGCTTGCCGATGTCGGCAAACCGAAGGCCGAGCTGGCCGCGGAGCGCGTTCGGGCCCTCAATCCGGAGGTGGATGCGCCGACTCACGTGATGCGGCTGAACGCGCAGAACGCGCGCGAGGTCCTGGCGCAGTACGACCTGATCATCGACTGCACGGACAACTTCGCAACCAAGTTCATGTTGAATGACGTCTGCGTACAGCTCCGCAAGCCGGTCATCTTCTCCAGCGTCTATCAGTACGAGGGACAGCTGCAGGTCGTGCGGCCAGATCGCGACGGCGCATGTCTGCGATGCGTGTGGCCGGAAGCCACACGTGACGGCATCGTTGGAAATTGCTCCGAGGCCGGCGTGCTGGGGCCCGTACCGGGGGTGTTTGGCACGCTCCAGGCTCTGGAGGCGCTCAAGATCCTGCTGAATCTGCCTGGTCAGATCAGCGAAGAGCTGCTGGTAATGAACTTGCTCACGATGTCCATCTCACGTGTGCGGACACGTCGAGCCAAGGACTGTCCCGAGCACGCCATCGCGCGAGCGAACGCCGCCGCGAAGGCGCCCACTCCCGAAGAGGCCGAGTTCCAGTTCGAATCCCTTGCGGAAGCCATAGGCGAGGGATTCCAGATCGTGGACATCCGGGAGCCCCAGGAGCTCCAGCAGATCCCCACTCCGGCCTCGCAATCCCGCCACATTCCGATGGCCGAGCTGCTGCACGGGCAAAAGGCGGAGCCTGCAGGAAAGTGCCTGTTGGTTTGTGCCAGCGGACGCAGGAGTCTGGCCGCGGCGCTGGAGTTGCGCTCGCGCGGATGGAAGTCCGTCTATTCGTTACGCGGGGGCATCCAGGCGCTGCTGCACCGCGCATCCAAGCGAGTCCCCGGCTGAACAGCGAGTCTCGCGAGGCCCTCCTGGCGTGATCGCCCCTGGCGGAATCACCCTGGCCTGACCTGCCCTTTCCCCCGCACCACGTATTTGTAGCTGGTCAGCTGCTCCGCGCCGACCGGTCCGCGCGCATGGAAGCGATCGGTGGAAATCCCGATCTCCGCGCCCATCCCGAACTCGCCGCCATCGGCAAATTGAGTCGAGGCGTTGTGCAGCACGATCGCGCTGTCGACGTGCCGCAAAAAGCGGTCGGCCGTAGCCTCATTGTCAGTCACAATCGTCTCGGTATGCGCCGAACCGTACTTGGCGATATGAGCGACAGCGTCATCGACGCCATCGACGACGCGCGCAGCGATGATCGCGTCCAGGTACTCCGTGTACCAATCGTCTTCCACGGCGGTCCGCACACGCGGATCGACCTTCTGAACGGTCGCGTCGCCACGCACCTCACACCCAGCCTGCAGAAGATCCATGACGATCGGGGCGAGATGCGTGTCGACGCACGCCCGATCCACCAAGAGCGTCTCGGCCGCGCCGCAAATTCCCGTGCGACGCATCTTGGCGTTCACGGCGATCGTGCGCGCCATCCGAACGTCAGCGTCCCGATCAACGTAAACATGACAGTTGCCTTCGAGATGTCCGATCACTGGAACACGAGCTTCCTGCTGCACGCGGGCGACGAGGCTCTTGCCCCCTCGCGGCACGATCACGTCCAGATAATCCGTCATCCCAGCGAGCATGTACCCAACAGCGGCGCGATCGGTGGTGGGCACCAACTGAATGCATTCCGCCGGCAACTCGGCGGCGCGCAATCCGTCCACCAGGCACGAGTGAATCGCCGCGTTGGAGTGCCGGCTTTCCGAACCGCCCCGCAGGATCACGGCGTTGCCGGACTTCAGGCACAGCGTCCCGGCGTCGGCGGTGACGTTCGGGCGACTCTCGTAGATGATTCCGATGACCCCAAGGGGCACCCGCACGCGCTGGATCCGCAATCCGTTGGGGCGTTCCCATTCCGCGGCCGTAGTCCCGATCGGGTCTTGGATGGCCACGATTTCCTCGATGCTGCGCGCCATCGACTCCACGCGCTTCTCATCCAGGTGCAATCTATCGAGCAGTGCCCCGCTCAACTTCGCGGCCCGGGCCGCTGTCATATCGCGCTCGTTCGAGGCGAGGATCTCGGCACGCCGTGCGCGAATCGCGGCGGCAGCAGCCACCAGCGCGGCGTTCTTCTTTGCAGTTCCGGCCAACGCGAGCACGGCAGCCGCTTTCACTGCAGCCTTGCCGAGTCCTTCCATCAGCTCGCCGATGTGGGTATCCATGTGTGCGCTCATCCCGGCGACTCCGCGGCGCCAACACGAACAGTCTCACCAGAGTGAGGCTCGTGGCGAATGATGACGAGATTGTCACGGTGGATCATCTCGTCCCGGCCACGGAAGCCCAGCAGTCCCTCGATCTCCGAGGACTTGCGACCCATGATGCGCGCGGCATCGACGTCCGAATAGGCGATGATGCCGCGAGCGATCTCGATGCCTTCGGGCGTGAGCACACTCACAGTGTCGCCGCGTTCGAAGCGGCCGCGGGACTTGATGACTCCGGCGGGCAGCAGACTCTTGCCGTCGAGCAGCGCGCGCAATGCGCCAGCATCGATGGTAATCGAACCGGCTGGATTGAGCGTGCCGGCGATCCATTGCTTGCGGGCAGCAACCGGGTTCCCCGTGGGCAGGAACCACGTGCGCCGCGTCTCGTCCTCCTCGATGCGCCGCACCGGGTGCCGGTGGTGGCCGGCGGCAATGCACATATGGCATCCGGCAGACACAGCGATCTTCGCCGCGAGAATCTTCGTTGTCATTCCGCCGGAGCCCACATCGGACGCCGAGCGTCCGGCCATCGCCTCGATCTCCGGTGTGATGTGCCGAACCTGCTCGATGAACTGCGCGTTCGGATCTTTGTTGGGATCGGCCGTGTAAAGTCCATCGACGTCCGAGAGCAGCAAGAGACAGTCGGCGCCCGCCATTTGTGCGACACGCGCGGCGAGGCGGTCATTATCGCCGTAGCGGATCTCGGCCGTGGCGACGGTGTCGTTCTCGTTGATGACCGGCAGTGCACCCAAAGCGAGCAGGGATTCCAGCGTCGCCCGGGCGTTCAGATAGCGCCGCCGGCGCTCGCTGTCCTCCAGAGTGAGCAGGACCTGGGCGACGGTGACCTGCTGCGCTTCCAGCAGCTCCTTGTAGGCGTGCGCGAGGCGAATCTGGCCCACGGCGGCGGCGGCCTGGCTCTCCTCCAGGCGCAAGGCGCCCTTGGCGAGGCCGAGCTGGCGGCGCCCGAGGGCAATCGCGCCGGAGGACACCAGGATGACCTGCTGGCCCCGTTTCCGCAGGCGCAGGAGGTCCTCGACGAGCGTTTCCAGCCAGCTGCGATTGATGCGCCCGGTCTCCTGGTCCACCAGCAACGAGGAGCCCACCTTGACGACGACGCGGCGCGCCAGCGTGAGCGGTGATGTCGGGGTACGCCGGGCATTCATGGTGCGAAAACTATACGCAATCAGCCCATCCGCCGCGACGGAAAAGCCGCCCGCGGGCACGTGGTATGCATCGGACTGGACCGCCAGCGGCCCATCGCCACCTTCACCGGCGCCTGAGGCTCCTCGGACTCGTTGCCCAAGGCCACGGCACCCCCTAAACTTACCGCCCGCTGAAAATACGAAGGCCGTTGAGGACACGCGCGGTGAGCAGAGATTACGAGCCGGTTGTCGGGCAGTGGTACGAAAACCTCGAAGAAGAAGAGTCCTTCCGCGTGCTGTCGGTCGATGAGGACTCGGAGCTGGTGGAGATCGAGTATCTCGATGGCGACATCGAGGAAATCGACCTCGAGGCCTGGCACGAGATGGACCTCGAGCACACCCAGGAGCCGGAGGGCTGGGCCGAATCCCAGGAAGAAGACGACGACGAAGAAGAAGACGAGGATGAGGACGAGGACTGGGATGAGGATGAGGATGAGGATGAGGACGACGACGACGAGGACGAGGACGATGACCTCGACGAGGATGAAGAGGCGGGAGACCGCGACGAGTACTAGCCCCTGACGAGCCCCATCGACAGCCGAGTCGACCCACGGGCGCGCGAATCGACGCCCCACGCCGCGCGCGGCAATTCCGCGGCGACGAGTTGGTACCACGAGAAAGAGTCGGCCTGGCTGTATCGCCAGGTCGCCGCCGCCGAGCCGCACGCCCACCGGAGCCGCTTATTCCTGGCACTGGCGGCCGCCGCGGAAGAGCAGGCGGCGAAGTGGGAGCAATCCGCGCAACGCGCCGGCACCTCCATCCCGGGCGCCTCAGGAACATTCGTTCCCAATCTCCGAGCACGCATCGTCGCGCAGCTCGTGCGCCATTTCGGGCCACCGTCCGTGCGCTCGGTGCTGGCGGCTATGAAACTGCGCGGCCTATCCGTCTATAGCGCGCCCATCGCAGTCGCCGGCCATGCGATGCCAACCACTGTTGCGGACGTCGGTGCCCGCCACCGCCGCGGCATCGGCGGGAATCTGCGCGCCTCCGTGTTCGGCGTGAACGACGGACTGGTCTCCAACGCCAGTCTCGTGCTTGGCGTCGCCGGCGCCGGAACACAGAGTAGTTACGTGTTGATGACGGGCCTCGCCGGCCTTCTGGCGGGCGCATTGTCCATGGCGGCTGGGGAATATGTCTCGGTTCGGTCGCAGCGTGAGATGTACGAGTACCAGATCGCACTCGAGCGCGCGGAAGTCGCCGAATACCCGGAGGAGGAAGCCGAAGAGCTCGCGTTGATCTATCAGGCACGCGGGGTGGAGCTGGAACAGGCGCGCGAGGTGAGCAAGGCGCTGTTGGCGCGTCCCGATCAGGCCCTGGATGTGCTCGCGCGCGAGGAGCTCGGACTGAATCCCGATGACCTCGGTTCGCCCTGGGGAGCGGCGACCTCCTCGTTCCTGGCATTCGCCAGCGGCGCCGCGGTGCCCCTGATTCCTTTCATGCTGCGATTCCACGGCACCGCCGCGGTGGTCGGGACAGCCGCGTTCACGGCAGTCTCCCTCTTCATCGTCGGCATGACCTTGAGCCTGTTCACCGGACGCGGCGCCTGGCGGGGGGCCCTGCGAATGGTGCTCATCGGCGGGGGCGCCGGACTGGTCAGCTTTCTGGTGGGCCGTGCCATCGGCATCGCCGTCGGCTAGGGTACTGTATTCATCAGATATTCAATTACTTACAGATCGAAAACTTCCCGCCTCCAGCCACTTGAAACCGCGCCCCGCCCGCCCCAAGGTATCGCTGCAACCCCACTGGGTGCTCCTGCCATGAAACGCATCATCCTGTTCCTCGCGACCAACTTCGCCATCCTGCTGGTGCTGTCCGTCGTGTGCCGCCTGCTGGGGATCGATCAGTGGCTGGCCCAGCAGGGCGGCAGCCTCCCTGCGCTGCTCGCCTGGGCGGCCGTGTTCGGCTTCGGCGGGTCGTTCATCTCCCTCGCCATTTCCAAATGGATGGCGAAGACGACCATGGGGGTGCAGGTGATCGAGAACCCCACGACGCCGACTGAGCGCTGGCTCGTGGAGACCGTTGCAAGCCACGCCCGCGCGGCAGGCATCGGCATGCCCGAGGTTGGAGTCTTCGATTCACCCGAGCCGAACGCTTTCGCGACCGGAGCGCGGCGCGACGCAGCTCTGGTGGCGGTCAGCACGGGTTTGCTGCAGAGGATGGACGAGCGCGAAGTCCAGGCAGTCCTCGGTCATGAGATCACGCACGTCGCCAACGGGGATATGGTCACACTGACCCTCATACAGGGCGTGGTCAACACGTTCGTGCTGTTCCTGTCCCGGATCGTCGGCAACCTCGTGGACAAGGCTCTGTTCCGCTCCGAGGAAGGGCGCGGTCCGGCTTACTTCATCTGTGTTTTCGTCTCCGAGATCGTCTTCAGCATCCTCGCCACGCTCATCGTCCTTGCGTTCTCGCGTTGGCGTGAGTTCCGCGCCGACCGCGGCGGAGCCAAGCTCGCCGGCACCGCTAACATGATCGCCGCGCTGGAGGCTCTGAAGTCGGCCCACGAGCCGTTGCCCGCACAGCAGTTCGCCAACTTCGGCATTGCCGGCGGCAAGGCGACCGGCGGGTTTGCGCGGCTGTGGATGAGCCACCCGCCGCTGGATGAGCGGATCGCAGCCCTGCGTGCCGCCTCGCTGCAGTGATGTTCCCGGCCCTGCGTGCCGCCCCCCTTCATTGACATTCTCGGCGCGGATGGCTGGCTGACACTGCCGTCCGACGTCGAGCCCTACCTCGTCGACCATCGACGGCTGTATCGCGGGCGCGCGCTGGGCGTCGCGCTGCCACGCTCCGTCGAACAGATCTCGAAGCTGCTGGCTTCCTGCAACGAGCAACGCGTCGGCGTAGTCCCTCACGGCGGCAACACCAGCTATTGCGGGGGCGCGACGCCTGACGAGAGCGGCAGTCAGATCGTCCTGTCGCTGCAGCGGCTCAACCGTATTCGCAGTCTCGACCCCTTGAACTACTCCCTCATTGCCGAGGCGGGCTGCGTGCTCGCGGACGTGCAGGGCAAGGCAGACGAGGCCGAACGTTTCTTCCCGCTCACTCTCGGCTCCCAGGGGAGCTGTCAGATCGGCGGCAACCTGTCGACCAACGCGGGCGGCACCGGTGTCCTGCGCTACGGGATGATGCGGGACCTGGTGCTTGGGCTCGAGGTCGTGCTGGCCGACGGCCGCCTGCTGTCGAGCCTGACCGCGCTGCGCAAAGACAACACCGGCTACGACATCAAGTCGCTGTTCCTCGGCGCCGAAGGCACCCTCGGAGTGATCACGGCGGCGAGCCTGAAGCTCTTCCCAAAAATACGCGCCGCGGCGACGGCCCTCGTCGCAGTGCCGGACGTGCGCTCGGCGGTCGCTCTGCTGGCACGGCTGCGCGAGACGAGCGGCGACCGGGTCAGCTCCTTCGAGCTGATTCCCCGCATCGCCATCGAGCTCACGACCAAACACATCCCCGGCGTGTCGGACCCGCTGGATCGGGCGTACTCATGGTACGTGCTGTGCGAGCTCACCTCCTCACGCGCTTCGGACCCTCTCGACACCGTCCTGCAGGAGGCACTGGGCGCAGCGCTCACGGATGGGCTCGTTGTGGATGCGGCGCTTGCGAGCAACGAGCGCGAACGCAGCGCCCTGTGGAAGATGCGCGAGACGATTCCGGAAGCGCAGCGGCTCGATGGTGGCAGCCTCAAGCACGATGTCTCGGTCCCCATCGCCAGCCTGCCGGCATTCGTGGAGCGCGCGGCGAAATGGGTAGAGGAGAACGTGCCCGACGGGCGGCTCGTTGCCTACGGCCACGTTGGCGACGGCAACCTCCACTTCAACCTGAACCAGGCTCCGGGCGCCGTCCGCGAGGAGTTTATCGCCCGCGGGGCGAAGATCGAGCGCGCCATTCACGACATGGTGCGCGAGCTCGGAGGCAGCTTCAGTGCCGAGCACGGCATCGGCCGGCTCAAAGTAGGTGAGCTGGAGCGCTATGCCTCGCCGGTGGAGCTGGATCTGATGCGCGCGCTCAAACACGCCCTGGACCCGAACGCAATTCTCAATCCTGGCAAGGTGCTGCGCCGCATATGACATTCGCGCGGGTCTTGCGACTATGATGTCGCGGGATCAGGAGTGCGAGCATGATGCGGAAAGTGTGGATCGGGCTGCTGATCGCGGCGTGCACGGCCGGATGCAACAGGAACGGCTCGCCGCCGTCGTCGTCCGCCGACACGGCGTCCGGGGCGACAGTTGCGCCGGCACCGTACGTGGAGGGCGCACCCCTCCTCGTCAACTCGGCGGACGGGGTGCACATCGAGTACCGCATCTATGGACACGGCGACCCGGCTGTCGTTCTGATCCACGGCTGGGCGTGCAATGAGAACTACTGGAACGCACAGACCCCTGCACTGAAAGCCGCTCACTACAGCGTCGTGCTGGTCGATCTCGCAGGACACGGCGCCTCCGGCAAGAATCGCTCGGACTGGTCGATGGGCAACTACGGGGAGGATGTGGCCTCGGTCGTACGCCAGCTTCCGCATCGCCAGGTCGTGCTGGTCGGACATTCCATGGGAGGCCTGGTGGCGCTGGAGGCGACGCGCCGCATCGGTGACCGGGTCATCGGCATCATTGCCGTCGATGCCTTGAAGAGCATCGGCCAGCCGCCGCTGCCGCAGAAGCAGATCGAGACGCGGGTCGATGCCTTTCGCAAGGATTTCATCGGCGAGACGCGCAAGTTCGTCGCCGCCTCGCTCTTTCCGAAGGACGCCAACCTGCAGTTCGTGAACAAGGTCGCCTACGACATGTCCCTCGCTTCACCGGCCGTCGCGGTGGCGTCCATGGAAGCGCTGCTGAGCACCGACCTCGCGCCGATCGTCGCGGACATTCACGTGCCGGTGATGGCCATCAACTCCGACCTCGAGCCCACCGATACCGCCCGCATCCGCAAGTCGCTCCCGGACTTCACGGCGGAGGTGATCCCGCACACCAGTCATTTCCTGATGATGGACGATGCGGCACGCTTCAACCCGGTGCTGCTGCGGGATCTCGCGACTCTGGCGCAGAAGGCCGGGGGTGGTGTCCCACCGCGGACGAGCTTGCCTCAGGGCGCAGCAACGCGCCGCTGAGCTCATCCGTATCCGGCGCCAGCGGGCCGCACCGTACGCGCAGCCAATCCAACTGCAGGGAAACGTTCTGCGTGTCGATCTCCGACCATGCGGAGCCCACGGTGACGGGCTGCGGCCGCCGCTCCTCCTGCACCATCAGGATCAAGGCGTCGCGTTCGCCCAGAAACGGCCAATCCTGGCTGTGCAGCACCAGATCGAGCGTGCGTCCGTCGGGGGTGGAGAACTGCGCACGGCCGCCTTCGTCGCGCAGATCGAGCCGTCGCAGCGGCCTCAGGTCGCGCGCCTTGCCGGTGGGCGACCAGTCGATGCGGCAGGTGAACAGCGTCGCCTCGTTCAGCTCGAACCAGTTGTAGCCGATGACCTCCTCCCGCAGATCGTCGCCCTTGAGGGTGAGCACGCGCCGGTGATACCAGTAGATATCCGGCCCGATCACCAGCTGGTAGTCGACATAACGCTCGCCGCCGCCTCTGGAGTCCGCGCAGCCGTGACCGATCGTGCCGCCGATGAACTGATCGCCATCCTTCGCCAGCACCAGATCGCAGCCGCTGTTCTCCAACACATCGCCCGGCTGCAGCTTCGAGGCCACCTCGGGCCGGCGATCCAGATGGCTCCACTCGCCCGGCCGCACGAAGGAGAACAGGTGCACGCGGACGGCGGCCTCCGGCGGGCCCTGACGCTGCAGCTGCAGCAACACCTGGCGGCGCAGCTGATCCGGCTCGTCCTGATAGAACTCCTCGAGATACAGGACATTCGGGCCCAGCCAGGGCACGTGCACCGGCGCCACGACCGTGCGCACGCGATGCTCGATTCCATCGGTCCAACCCACCAGCCCGCGATCGCTGTTGACGACGGTCTGTTCGGTGGAGTCGTGCAGCCCCGGCCACAGTTTCTCCAGCAGCGCGACATCGGCGCCAGCTCCGACCGCCACCGCTGCAAGACCCGCGAACAACAGCATCCTTTTGCCTAAGTCTTCTTCGGCCGCACGAGCCCTTCCTGTGCCGTGCTGGCGACCAAGCGTCCGTCGCGAGAAAACACGCTCGCGCGAGCGAAGCCGCGCGCACCGGAGGCACTGGGGCTCTCTACGGCATACAGAAGCCACTCGTCAACGCGCAGCGGACGATGAAACCACATTGCGTGATCGATACTAGCCATGATGAGGGAGCCGTTGAAGCGGGAGGCGCCGTGCGGCAGCGTGGCCGTATCGAGCAGAAAATAATCGGAGACATAGGCGAGCAGACAGCGGTGCAGCTTCTCCCCGTCCGGAACCCGGCCCACGGCCCGGAACCATACCTGCCGCGCGGGCAGGGCACCGCGCGGACTGATGAAGTCCAGCGGCTGCACGCTGCGGAACTCGAATGGCCGCGGTTGCTCCACGAAGCGGCGCATCCGCTCATTCAGTCGCGCCAGCAGCTCCGGTGGCGGACGCGAGGAGTCGGTGAGCGACTCCGGCGGCGGCACGTCCGGCATGTCGATCTGGTGATCGAAGCCGGCCTCGGGGATCTGGAACGAGGCGGCCATGTTGAAAATCGGCGCGCCATGCTGGATGGCGACCACCCGACGGTTGGAGAAGCTGTGGCCATCCAGGCTGCGATCGACCTGATAGACGATCGGAGCGTTGAAGTCGCCGCGGCGCAGGAAATACGCGTGCAGCGAATGCACGACACGCTCCTCGATCGTCGCGTATGCGGCGCTGAGTGCCTGGCCCAGCACCTGTCCGCCGAACACCTGCGGACTGCCGATGTCGCGGCTCTCGCCCCTGAAGAGATTCACCTCCAGGGGCTCGAGCTCCAGCAGCTTCAGCAGATCGCTCAGTCGCGGGTCGAGAGCATCCCCCGAGCCCGGCGCGCGCGCGCTCATCAGCCGACTTTGAACGTGCCGTGCATCAGGGCGTTATGGCCGGGGAAAGTGCACAGGTACGACAGATCCTGGCCCGCCAGACCCTTGGTCGGGAAGGTGATCGTGTCCGACTGGCCGCCGCCGATGGTCTTCGTATGCGCAATGACGCGCTTGTCGCCGGGCGTGACGTAGCTGTTGGCAGGACCGGCGGTCAACCCCGCATTGGCGACGGCGGTGAGATCGGATGTCTTCACCAACACCCAGTTGTGGCCCATCGCCTCCTTCGGGAGCTGGCCGATGTGCTTCAGCGTGAGCTGCACCTGCGTGCAGTCGGCCGGAACACTCAACGACTTCGCCGAGTACTGCATCTGGTCGTTGCCGGTGATCTCTAGCTTGCAAACCTTGTCCGCCGCGGCGGCCGGTGTCGCGACCAGCAGTGACTGGGCGCCGAGCAGGGCTGCCGCAACGAGCGCATACCGCATCATCTTCATCGTACGTACCTCTTGAGCAAAAAAGGGGGTGGCGATCAATCCGGGACACCCAGCCGCTGATGCATGATCGGGCTGGTGGTGGTGTACTGCAGGAACTGTTTCTTCGCCGGATACAGATAGTGCTGCACGCCGAAGGCGGCGAGCGCTGCCTCGTGGAAGCCCGACAGGATCAGCTTCTTCTTGCCCGGATAGGTGTTGATATCGCCGATGGCGAACACCCCCGGCAAGCTGGTCTGAAACTTCTCCGTATCGACTTTCAACGCCTTCCTCTCCAGCTCCAGGCCCCACTCCGCAATCGGACCAAGCTTCGGATGCAGTCCGAAGAACACCAGCAACCGGTCCGCCTCCAGCGCATGCAAGGCGCCATCGGCGGCCTTGACGTTCACACCACGCAATTCTGCGCCCTCGTTGATGAACGAATGCGGAAGAGCCTCCAGCAGTTGCATTCGTCCCGCCGAGACGAGCTCCCGCATCTTGGCCACGGACGCAGGCGCTGCGCGGAACTCGGCACGGCGGTGCACCAGCGTCAGGCTGCGCGCCCGCGGCGCCAGCTCGAGCGTCCAGTCCAGGGCGGAGTCGCCGCCGCCGAAGATGACGAGCCGCTGGCCGTCCAGAGTGCGCGATTCCCTCACCCGGTAGTGGAGGGCCGAGCCCTCGTAGACTTCCGCGCCTTCGATGCCGATCCGCCGCGGTTGAAACGATCCGAGTCCGGCGGCGAGCACCACGGCGCCGGCGTCGAACTCCGTTCCCGCCGAGGTGCGCACCGTGAAGCGGCCGTTATCACGTTTCTTCAGCTCGCTCACTTCCTGACCGAGGTGCAGCTTCGCGTTGAAGGGCTTGATCTGCTCGAGCAGCCGGTCGACGAGCTCCTGCGCGCCGCAGACCGGCAACGCAGGGATGTCGTAGATGGGCTTCTCCGGATACAGCTCGGCGCACTGTCCGCCGGGAACTCCCAGGGAGTCGACGACGTGCGCGCCGATTCCGAGCAGGCCCAGCTCGAACACCTCGAAGAGCCCGCAAGGCCCGGCGCCAATGATGAGAACTTCGGTCTGGATGGCGGCCGCGGCAGGGGCGCTCGCGGCAGTATCGGCTATCGACACGGGTGGTTTCCGTCAGCCCGAAATGGGCGAGTTCAAATTCACTTATTGTAGAGGGTCCCGGACGCAGCCGCATCCGCGCCGAAGATCGCGCAAAAACGGCCGGGATCGTCCCCAAACCGGCGCTTTGTGCGCCAGGAATGGGGCAGAATGCCTCGGCCGCCATCGGAGTGGGCCGGACGCACCGCGAGCCTCGCGCCGCAAAGGAACGGAATTGACCTCGAACGCCGACCTGCAGGCCCGCCGCCAGAATGCGATTCCGCGCGGCGTCTCGAACTCGCTCGCCATCTACGCGGAGCGCGCCGCCAACGCCGAAGTGTGGGACGTCGAAGGACGCCGCTACATCGATTTCGGATCGGGCATTTCCGTGCTCAACACCGGACACCTGCACGCGAAGGTGAAGGAAGCCCTGGCGCAGCAACTGGAGAAAATCACGCACGCCTGCTTCCAGGTGACGCCGTACGAGAGTTACGTCGCGCTCGCCGAGAAGCTCAATGAAGCCGCCCCCGGCAAGACCCCGAAGAAGACCCTGTTCCTGACCACCGGTGCGGAGGCGGTGGAGAACGCGATCAAGATCGCCCGCTTCCACACGGGGCGCGCCGGAGTCATCGCCTTCACCGGCGGCTTCCATGGCCGCACGCTCGCCTGCATCGGCCTCACCGGCAAGGTGAAACCCTACAAGGCCGGCTTCGGCCCGATGCTTCCGGAGGTGTATCACCTGCCCTTCCCGATGGCTTATCACGGGGTGACCGTCGAGCATGCGCTCGATGCGCTGGACGAGCTGTTCAAGGCGGACATCGATCCGAAGCGGGTCGCCGCGATCATCATCGAGCCGGTGCTCGGAGAAGGCGGCTTCTACGCCGCTCCCGCGGAGCTGTTGCGCAAGTTGCGCGAGGTCTGCAATCAGCATGGGATCGTGCTGATTGCGGATGAAGTGCAGGCCGGGTTTGGCCGCACCGGACGGATGTTTGCGATCGAGCACTCCGGCGTCGAGCCGGACCTGATGACCGTCGCCAAGAGCATCGCCGGCGGCGTGCCCTTGTCCGCAGTCATCGGCAAGGCCGACGTCATGGATAGTCCGGAGGCCGGCGCGCTCGGTGGAACCTTCGCCGGCTCACCGCTGGCGTGCGCCGCGGGGCTTGCGGTTCTGGAAGTGATCCGCCACGAGAATCTGCTCCAGCGCGCCAATCACATCGGCAATTTCATGAGCTCGCGGCTGAAGGGCCTGCAGGCGCGCTTCCCCGGAATCGGCGAAGTGCGCAACACCGGCGCCATGGTGGCCATCGAGTTGGTGCGGAACGGCCGGCCCGACGCGCCCGACCCGGCCACGACGCGCGCGCTGGTACAGGCCGCCGGACGGCGCGGACTGATCCTGCTCTCCTGTGGAATGAACGCCAACATCATCCGCTTCCTGGCGCCGCTGACCATTTCCGACGCCCTGCTGAAAGAAGGCTTTCACCTGCTGGAGCAGGCGCTGGATGAAGTGACGCGAGCCGCTACTGCCGCATAGGTGGCACTGAGCACCCGGCAAGAACCAGGCCCTTTGCCCGCGCAAAAGCGCCGCGGAGGATTGGCACGCCGTCGAAAACCACGTTTTTCGCCGGCCGCTTGGACTTGCTGAGGGCCTCGCCTCCGCGAAAATCGGCCGCAGGCGATTTTCGCCAGTGGACTAGGCGCGCCCGGCGTTGGCGTCCGTCGGAGTGTGGAAGTACTCGCTCTCGGAGGCGAGTTGCTCGATGAGGCGCTTCAACTCCGCCATGCGTCCCTCGGCGGTGCTGATGGGCATGCAGTCCTGGCAGCGCGGATCTCCGCAGGGCTGCCGCGAATACAGCCAATACTGCAGTGCACCGGCCAGCAGGCCGTCGGCGATGTCCCACAGGTCGGCGTCCTTGTCCTTGTCCGCGAGCCGATTTCCCAGGTCAACGGCTTTGGTGAAGGCCGAGTCGAATGTATCGGCGATCTCGGTCATGGGCGAGCTCACGAATATCCCCGTTATGCGGACAGTATAAGGCAAAACAGCGGTTTGGCCGGGGGGATGGGCCGCTTTCCGTGCACTTTATGCGATGCCGGCCTCGGAACTGCGGCGCGGCTGTGGGCATGCTCCCGAGTCGGCACTTGAACGCCTGCTTGGCTGCACGGGATGCGCGGCGGCACGCTTATGTCGTATGCAGGAACCCACTGAACCGGCCAACGCCGCGGTAGCGGCAGCTGCTCAGAAGCCGGCGCCCCCCCATCGGCGTCGCTGGCGGCTGCGCGTCGGAATCGGGGCTCGTCTGGCATTGGGCCTGGCAGCCATCACCGCCGTCATCGTCTTCGGGCACGTGCTGGTGCAGAGGACGACGTTCAACGCCGTGCAGGCCGTCAACAGCATGCAGACCGAGCACGAGCCTCTCGCCCGCAGCGCCAGCGCGGTCGTCGCCAAGCTCGTGGCCTACGACCGTGCGGTTACCGAATATCTGCAATCCACCCGCCCCGCGACCTTCGACGCCATCACGGCCGCGGGCGGTGAGCTCGAGGCAGCGGTCGCGGCGTATTTCGCCCGACACACCCCCCCGCTAGCCTCTACTGCCGACTTGCAGCTGCGGGCACAGATCTCCAGACACATCGATCGCGGCATCGACATCGCCAAGAGCGCCTCGCAGCGCGCGCAGTGGGTGGAGACCCGCCACGACGCCCTCGATCGCGTCGAGAAGCGCATCACCTCGGCCGGCGGCGCGGGCCTGGCCATCAACGGCAATCAGGTCATCGCGATGCGCTCGCTGTCAGAGCTCGCGAACGCCATCAACGAGGTGCGCGGAGATCCGGGCACACCGGCCACAGTCGTGCAGCATGAGCAGGAGTTCGAGTCGGCCCTCAGCGCACACACGGCGGAGCTGCTGCGCTCACCCGGCAAGACCTGGCTCGATCTGCTGCGGCAGGATTTCAAGCAGGCCGTGCGCGCGCGCCGGGCCATCGAGAAATTCGACTCCACCACCGGACAGGTGCGGCGGGACTTTCTCGAGGAGAGCGCTCCGCTCATTGCGGGCGTGGAAGAGCAGTTCCAGGAGCCTGCACGCCGCGATCTGCTCAGTGCCGCGGCCCGCGCCGCTTCCGCGGCAGAGGTGGCTCAGCGCACGCTGACGATCACCGGCGCAGCCGCGATTGCCGTCGCCCTGCTCGTCTCGGTGCTGCTGGCCCTGAGCATCAGCCTTCCCGTTCGGCGGCTCATCAGCGCGACTCGCGAGCTCGCCTCCGGCAACCGCACTGCGCGCGCTCCAGGCGGCGGAGTCGCCGAGCTCGACATGTTGGCCAAATCCTTCAACGCCATGGCGGATCAGATCTCGGGCGCCGAGGGAGCGTTGCGCGCCCACCAGGCCGAGCTCGAGAGGCATGTTGCCGAGCGCACGCGCCAGCTGCACCACCTGGCTCACCACGACCCGTTGACGCAGCTCCCGAACCGCCGGCAGCTGTCGGCGCGCCTGAGTGAGGCTTTGACGCGCGCCTCCTCGACCGGGCGGCGCGTCGCGCTCCTGTTCCTCGACGTCGATAACTTCAAATCGATCAACGATACGCTGGGGCACAGCTTCGGAGACCGTGTGCTGCAGGGCATTGCCGAGCGCCTGCATCAGACCGTCGGCGACAACGGCCTGCTGGCGAGGCTCGGCGGCGACGAGTTCACGATGCTGCTCGAGAACGTCGATACGGTCGCGGACGTCGAGGCGAAATCCGCCGAGATCGTCATTGCGTTCCAGCAGCCCCTGGTCATCGACGGTCGCCTGCTCACGACCAGCGCCAGCGTCGGTGCCAGCCTGTTTCCCGACCATGCCGAATCCGCAGAAGCGCTGCTGCGCGCGGCGGACGTAGCCCTGTTCAGCGCCAAGGAGCTCGGGCGCAACCGCTTCGCCATGTACCGGCCAGCCCTGTATGACGCCGCCGCACAACGCTTCCGGCTCGAGCAGTCGCTGCGCAGGGCGGTCGAGGCCGGCGACCTGCTGCTGACGTTCCAACCGCAGGTGGCGCTGCACACCTTCGAGGTCACGGGCCTGGAGGCGCTGCTGCGCTGGCGCAAGTCCGACGGGCGCATCGCCACGGCCACCGAATTCATCCACATCGCCGAGAAGAGCGGCCTCATTCACGAGCTCACCGACTGGGTGCTGCGCTCGGCGACCTCGACCGCCGCCGCATGGCGGGCGCAGGGCTGGCACCGCGCGTGCGTGGCGATCAACGTGTCCCCGCCGCAATTCTTCGAGCGCGGCTTCGTCGACAACATCGCCAAGGCGCTCGAGGTGACCGGACTGCCCGCCAGCGCCCTGGAGCTGGAGATCACCGAGACCGTGTTTCAGACCGGCGCGCAGACGATCGAGTCGCTGCGCCGGCTGCGGGAGATGGGCGTCTCGATCGCACTCGATGACTTCGGCATCGGCTATTCCTCGCTGACCTCGCTCGAGCAGCTGCCCATCACGCGAGTGAAGCTCGACAGGCTGCTCATCGAAGGGGTCGACTCCAATCCCCGCTCGGCCGCCATCGTGCGATCCATCGTCGCGCTGTGCCATGGACTGGGGCTGCAGGTGGTCGCCGAGGGCGTGGAGCGTCCGGCGCAACTGGAGTTCCTCTCCAACTGCGGGCCGCTCGGTGTGCAGGGCTACCTGCTCGCCTACCCAGTCGAGGCCGACAAGGCGGCGGCCGAATCGGAGGCCGCGCGCGACCGCGCGCGCAGCATCCTCGATGCAGCGGCGAGAAAGCCCGACGGCGACACGTCGGCCAGCTCGCTGATCTTTGTCGGCAATCCGAGCCGACGCCGCACCACAAACTAGCCCGGCCCGCCGAACCGCGCACCGACGCCACGCCGGGGATGCACCGACGCCACGCCGGGCCATGCACCGACGCCGCCACGCCGGGCCATGCACCGACGCCGTCACGCCTGGCCCTCGCACCGACGCCGCTGCTTCTGGCCCTTGCACCTCCGCGACGCCAGCCGCGCACCGCTGCGCCTGGCCCGACGCCTGCGCAGCGCGCATCCTACGAACCCTTACACCCGCCCGGCTGGTAGCGCTACCATGTAGCCTGATCCCGCGGTTCGCCCAACGAAGGAACGCGCATGCCGATCGTCCGAGTGCTCGCCCTAGCCGTGATGGCGTGCGCTGCTGCAATCGTGAGCCCTTGGGCCGTGGCCGAGGACGGCTATGAGCTGTGGCTGCGTTATCACTCGGTCGAGGACCAGTGGATAGGCCCTTACCGCGCCGCCGCGGCGCAGATCGTGCCTGCCACGGACTCCGCTACGCTGCGAGCGGCGCAGGCTGAGCTGGTACGCGGACTGGGCGGACTGTTGGGTTTCCCCCCACCGATCGACCCCGATGTGACGCAGGACGGCGCGATCGTGTTCGGCACACCGAAATCCTCGCCTGCCGTGGCCAACCTGCATCTGGACCTGACGGGCGCAGGCCCTGAAGGCTATCTCATCCGCTCGGTCGCGATCGGCGGACATGCGGCAACGGTGATCGCCGCGAACCAGGACATCGGCGTGCTGTATGGCGTGTTCCACTTCCTTCGCCTCATGCAGACGCGCCAATCGCTGGAGCAGCTGAACATCTCCTCTGCGCCGCGCATCCAACACCGCATTCTCGATCATTGGGACAACCTGGACGGCTCGGTCGAGCGTGGCTATGCCGGTGCGTCCATCTGGCGTTGGTTCACGCTGCCGCAGTACCTCGATCCCCGCTACACCGACTATGCGCGCGCCTGCGCCTCGCTCGGCATCAACGGTGTCGTGCTCGACAACGTGAACGCCAGTGCCGTAGTTCTGACGCCGCTCTATCTGGACAAGGTCGCAGCGCTTGCAAAGGTGTTCAGGCCCTACGGCATCCGCGTGTACCTGAGCGCCCGCTTCAGCTCGCCGGTGGAGATCAGCAGCCTCAAGACAGCCGATCCTCTCAACGCGGCCGTTGCGGCCTGGTGGCGCGCCAAGGCCGACGAGATCTACCGCCTCATCCCCGATTTCGGCGGCTTCCTGGTCAAGGCCAACTCCGAAGGGCAGCCGGGGCCGCAGGACTACCATCGTACGCATGCCGACGGCGCCAACATGATGGCGGACGCCGTGGCGCCGCACGGCGGCCTCATCATGTGGCGCGCGTTCGTGTATTCACAGAACGACAAGAACGACCGCGTCAAGCAGGCCTACACCGAGTTCAAGCCGCTCGATGGCAAGTTCCGCCCCAACGTGCTGCTGCAGGTGAAGAACGGGCCGCTCGATTTCCAGCCGCGTGAGCCGGTGCATCCGCTGTTCGGCGCAATGCCCGGAACGCCGCTGATGCTGGAAGTGCAGATCACCAAGGAATACCTCGGCCTCAACACCAACCTCGCCTACCTGGGCACGATGTGGCAGGAAGCGCTGCAGACGGACACCTACGCGGCAGGCAAGGGATCTACGGTCGCCAAGGTCATCGATGGGTCGCTGCAGGGATACCGGCAGACCGGCATCGCCGGAGTCGCCAACGTCGGGGCCGACCGCAACTGGTGCGGCTCACACTTCGATCAGGCCAACTGGTACGCATTCGGCCGGCTGGCGTGGGACCCGGACCTGGAGGCGCGATCGATCGCCGCAGACTGGGTGCGCATGACGTTCTCGAACGACCCCGCGTTCGTGCAGCCGGTGGTCGCGATGATGATGGGCTCGCGCGAAGCCGTCGTCGACTACACCGGCGCACTCGGGCTCGCTCACCTGATGGCGCACGGTCATCACTATGGCCCCGCACCCTGGGACGCCAGCGGCAAGCGTGCAGACCAGACTCCCGTGTATTTTCACCGGGCGAATGCCGAGGGCATCGGATTCGATCGGACATCGAGTGGAAGCAATGCCGTCAGTCAGTACGCACCGCCCGTGGCCGCCATGCTCGAGAACCTGCAGACGACACCCGAGAAATATCTGCTGTGGTTCCATCACGTGCCCTGGGACTACAAGATGCCCTCCGGCAAGACGCTGTGGATCGAGCTGGTCGAGCACTATGACCAGGGTGTGCGCACGGTGCAGCAGATGCGGAAAACCTGGGCGGGACTCTCCTCGTACGTCGACCCTGAGCGTTTCGCCCAGGTGAGCGCGTTCCTCGAAGAGCAGGAGCGGGATGCGAAGTGGTGGCGGAACGCGAGCATCGCCTACTTCCAGAGCTTCTCGAAGCGCCCACTTCCGCCAGGCTCCGAGCCGCCGGAGCACTCGCTGCAGTTCTACGAGTCGGTCTGCATTCCGTACGTCCCCGGAGACCCGAACGCGCCGCGCTGCACCCGGAAATGACTACCCGAGCGTGCCGCGTTTGCCGGCGTCAATGGAACGCGCGGGCCGCACAGCGCAGGCGTCAGTGACTACCAGTCCCACATGGTGCCATCGGTCAAGCGCGCGATGGGCAACTGCTTCGGCGAATAGGGATAGCGGGCCGCGAGTCCCTCGTCCAGCGTGACGCCGTGGCCGGGGGACTCGCCGCAGTGCAGGCGCCCGTCGCGAAACACATAGTCGCTCGGGAAAACCTCCGAGGTTTGCGGCGTGTGGTGCATGTACTCCTGGATGCCGAAGTTGGGGACCCACGTATCGAAATGCAGCGCCGCGCCCATGCACACCGGCGACAGGTCCGTCGCGCCGTGAAACCCGGTGCGCACCTGATAGAGCGCGGCGAAGTCAGCGATCCGGCGCACGTGCGTGATTCCACCTGCATGCACGATCGTCGTGCGCAGGTAGTCGATCAGCTGCCTTTCGATGAGCTGCTTGCAATCCCACAGGGAGTTGAAGACCTCCCCGACGGCCAGCGGAGTCACCGAGTGCTTGCGAATCATCTCGAACGACTGCTGATTCTCGGCAGGCGTGGCATCCTCGAGCCAGAACAGGCGATAGGGCTCCAGGTCGCGGGCCAGGCGCGCGGCTTCCGTGGGCGTGAGCCGGTGATGCACGTCGTGCAGCAGCTCGACGTCCGGCCCGTGATCGGCGCGCAACTTCTCGAACAGCTTCGGAACGGTAAGCAGATACTGGGGCGTCGACCACTCGGTCTCCAGCGGCAAAGCGCTTTCCGCAGGCTCGTAAGCGTTCTTGGTGCTGGAGACACCGTATGGCTTCTTCACTCCCGGGACGCCGCTCTGGACACGAACCGCCTTGTAGCCCATTTGAATGTAACGCCCGACCTCGGCACTGGCCTCGTCTATGTCCTTGCCATTTGCGTGACCGTAGACCAGTGCGCCCTCTCGCGAGCGGCCTCCGAGCATCTGGTACAAGGGCATGTCCGCAAGCTTCGCCACAATGTCCCACAGCGCGACATCGACCGCGGCAATGGCCGTCATGGTCACCGGGCCGCGACGCCAATACGCACCGCGATACAGGAACTGCCACGTATCTTCGATGCGTCCCGCATCGCGGCCGATGAGATTGGGAACCACGTGCTCCTGCAAGTAAGCGGCAACCGCCAGCTCGCGACCGTTGAGGGTGGCATCGCCGAGACCGTATACGCCCGAGCGCGTCTCGATCTTCAACGTGACGAAATTGCGCCCGGGACAGGTGACAATCACCTTGGCCGCTGTAATCGTACGGTCGCGTCTCGAACCTTGCGTCTCAGCCATTCCCCATGCTCCTACAAAAGATAATCCGAGCTACGAGTGCAGCCGCCGCGCTGATCCTCGTCCCCTTCGCCGCCTGGGCGCAAGCGCCCGCCGTCGCCTTCGACTGGTTCGAATACACAGGCCACGACGCCGTGTTCTCCGACCCGCTCCCGCACGGCAGCTACCGCAATCCCATTCTTGCCGGCTTCTACCCGGATCCGAGCCTCACGCGCGCGGGCAAGCGCTTCTTCCTGGTCAACTCCACGTTCACCTACTTTCCGGGCATCCCTGTGTTCGAAAGCAGCGACCTCGTGCATTGGCGCCAGATCGGCAACGTCATCGACCGCCCGGGTGAGCTCAAATTCAACGGACTGAGCGTCTCGCGAGGCGTGTTCGCCCCGGCGATCTCGTTTCACACAGGTGTGTTCTACGTCATCAACACCGCGGAAGACTCCGGTGGCAACTTCATCTCGACGACGAGCAATCCGGCCGGGCCGTGGTCCGATCCGATCTGGCTCCCGCAGCTCGAGGGCGCCATCGACCCGTCGTTGTTCTTCGACGAAGATGGCAAGACCTACGTGTTGAACAATGGGCCGCCGCCCGGCAATCCCGGAGGGATCGGCGGGCAAGGGACTGTCGCCCACGCTCTGTACGAAGGGCATCGCGCGATCTGGATCCAGCAGATCGACCTCACGGCTCACAAGCTCTTCGGTCCCCGCAAGGTGCTGGTCAACGGCGGTGTCGACTTCGCGAAGAAGCCCATCTGGATCGAAGGACCGCACCTGTATCGCCATGCTGGGTGGTATTACCTGATGTGCGCCGAAGGCGGCACGAGCACGCAGCACTCGGAAGTGGTGTTGCGCAGTCGTTCGCCGTGGGGACCGTTCGAGCCGTACGCCGGCAATCCGATACTCACACAACGCGACCTGCCGCCCGATCGCCCCGACCCGATCGCAAACGCGGGTCATGCCGATCTGGTCGAGGCCCCCGACGGCACCTGGTGGGCCGTGTTCCTGGCCTCGCGTGTCTACGGCAAGGTCCATTACAACACGGGGCGGGAGACCTACCTCCTCCGGGTGCAATGGCGACACGGCTGGCCGGTGATCCTGGATCACCATAAAACGATCCCTTACATCGCAAACGCCCCCGCCCTTCCCAACGAGGAGCCCAACGCGCCTCCGACGACAGGGAACTTCACGTGGCGCGACGACTTCGACTCCGGTACGGTGCGGCCGGAGTGGCTGTACGTACGGGTTCCGGACGAGAAGGCGCCCTGGGTCGATCTGCGCAGCCGGCCTGGCTGGCTGACGATTCATCCGCAGCAGGCGTCGCTCGACGCGTTGGGCAACCCCTCGTTCCTCGCACGCCGGCAGCAACACCTTTCGTTCGATGCCAGCACCTCGCTCGAGCTGCCCACATCCGCAGGCGTGGCAGCCGGGCTGGCGGCGTTTCAGAACGAGAAGTTCTGGTACTTCTTCGGCGTACGCCACACGGACGCCGGTCCGCAACTGTTCCTTGAACGAAAAAGCGGCCAGGAGACGCAGACGCTGGGCCAGATGGCGCTCAAGCCGCGCAATCTCATCAAGCTGCGCATCAGCGCAAACGCCGGCCGCTACTCGTTCTTCTACGACGAGGACCGGGGCGGCTGGAAGTCTTTCAAGGACAACGATGACGGCTCCTTCCTGAGCACCGACGTTGCCGGAGGCTTCGTGGGCACCGTCGTCGGCCCCTGCGCCCGCGCCGAATGAGGTCATATCAATTGCGCCGGCTCCAGGCGCGGACTGAGGCCGTGAATGATGGCGAGGGCCAGCAGGTATGCCGAGCCGGCCATGATGAACACCGGAATGTAGCTACCGGTGGTCTGCAACAGAAATCCGACCACGGTCGAGACGCACACTCCACCCACTGCCCCCGCGAATCCGCCCAGGCCGACCACCGACCCGACGGCGCGCGTCGGAAACATGTCCGAAGTGAGCGTGAAGACGTTGGCAGACCAACCCTGGTGTCCCGCCGTGGCGAGACCCAACAGGGCGACCGCAGCCCACTGATCGTGGAGCCCCGGGACGATGACGATCGGAACCACCGCGAGCGCGCAGATGAGCATCGCGCTCTTGCGCGCCCGGTTGACCGACCAGCCGCGCCTGATGAACCGTCCTGCGATCCACCCTCCGGCGATGCTGCCGGCGTCCGACATCAGGTAGATCGCGATCAGGGGCGGCCCGAGCTCCGTCAGACTCAATCCATATTGGGTGTGGAGGAACTTCGGCAGCCAGAACAGGTAGAACCACCAGATCGGATCGGTCAGCAGCTTGGAGACGGCGAACGCCCAGGTCTGCCGGACCCCGAGCAGGCGCACCCACGGGATTTTCTCCCGCGCTTCGGCCGGGTCGCTGCGAATGAAGGCGAGCTCCTGCGCTGAGACCCGTGGATGGCGCTCGGGAGTGCGATAGGTCGTCAGCCATATGACGAGCCAGGTGGCGCTGAGCACACCGGTGAACACGAAGGCATACGGCCAACCCCAGGTCACCGTGACCCACGGAACCACCAGCGGCGCCACGATGGCCCCGATATTCGACCCGGCGTTGAAAATGCCGGTGGCCAGGGCCCGCTCGCGATGGGGAAACCATTCCGCCACCGTCTTGATGGCGGCCGGAAAGTTACCCGACTCCCCGAGCCCCAGGAAAAAACGAGCGAGCGCGAACCCGAGCACCGTGCGCACCAGCGAGTGGCTCATCGCAGCGACGCTCCAGATGCAGATCGCGAGCGCGTACCCGATGCGCGTGCCTATTCGATCGATCACTGCGCCAGCGCACAGCATCCCGATCGCGTAGGCCGCCTGGAACGCGTCTACGATGTAGCTGTATTGCTGCTCGCTCCACCCGATGACGTGGCCGAGCGTCGGGGCGAGAACGGCGAGCACGCCGCGGTCGACGTAGTTGATGGTCGTTGCCGCGAATAGCAGCGCGCAGATGCGCCATCGGTATCTGCCCATCGCGGCGGAGACGCCCTCGCTGCTGAGTCCGCCGGCTACCATGAGCGCCCCG
>DATNEN010000136.1:0-7108 GCA_035552975.1 Steroidobacteraceae bacterium | reverse complement strand
CGGCGCGCAGACTCGCCTGCGCCCACGTGAAAATCGCACACCAGCGGCCGATGATCCGAGAAGCGCACATCCGGCACACGGAAATCCGTGACCGAAATGCCCTCGCTCACCAGGATGAAGTCCAGCTCGACGCGCGGCACTCGCGCGGGAAAGGAAGGCAGGCCGGCAGAGTTCGCGCTCCGCAAGCCCGCGGCGCGCATGAAGAGGTAGATCTCGTGCGTGCCCCAGAAAGTATTGAAATCCCCGGCGACGATGACCGGCTTGTGCGACTGCACGATCAGATCGTGGAGCGAGCGCAGCTGGTACTGGCGGTGGCGGAACTTCAGCGACAGGTGCACCAGGAATACGCACACATCTTCCAGCTCGAGCTCGATGATCAGCCGCTTGATGCCGGTATCGAAATAGTGGAAGCGCTCGCCGTGCACGTGCGGGGCGGACAGGAAAGCGTTGCCCTGCTTGCGCACGATGGGCATCAGGTTGTTGATCGAGCCGGTACCGTACTTGCACTGGAACGTGGAGTAGTGGCCGAGCTGCCCGGCGATGTGCTCGGCCTGGTTCACCATCCCGGTGCGGATCGACCCGGTGTCCACCTCGATCAGACCGACGACATCGGGATGCTCGGCACGGATGAAATCGGTGATGCCGGCGAGGACTTTGCGGTTGCTGCGCAGGTACCCCGCGCCAGGGACGGGGAGGTGGAAGGCTGGACCGGTGCCCGTAGCGTAGCGAATGTTGTAGACCAGGAGTCGCAAACTGAGTCGGGCCTCGCCCCAAAAGCTGCATTCTAGCGTGCCGGAGCGCCCGCGGGAGGGTCGCCGCCCCCGCTGGCCCTGTCGCCATCCGGCGAAGTTTCGCGCCGGCTGGGCTTGTGCGAGACTGGAGGCTATCTGCAGGTTTGTCACCATGTCGCAGGCCAATCCAGTCCGTCTCTTCGTCACCCACCTGTGGGAGAACTCCGACGACTACCTGCGGGTGTTCGAGTACCTGGAGAGCTCACGGAACTTTTTCTATCGCAATTTCAGCACGCCTGACCACCCACCGGCCGGTGACCGGGAGGCGCTGCGCGAGAGCCTGCGGCAGCAGATCGCCCCGGTCGAAGTCGTCGTGGGGCTCACGAGCCTGTTCGAGAAGAACCAGGATCTGCTGACGTTCCAGTTGCTCTACGCACAGGCGAGCAGCAAGCCCGTGGTTGTCATGAAGCCCTTCGGTACGCAGAAGCCGATCCCCAAGGCGATCACGGATCTGGCCGACGAGATCGTGGATTGGGACGAGCGCGCCCTGGTGGATGCCTTGCGGCGGCAGGGGCGGCACGAGGATACTGCGCGCTTCGATATGATCTAGTTCAAGCTCGATTAGCCGGGGAAATCAGGCTTCGGCGAGAAAGAGCGGAACGACCGCGGCTGACTTTGAGACCTTCTGGCGCACGCTTGCGGTTTGTGTGCGCGTGAGATCCACGAACAGATGTACGACGCGGCAGGCGATCGCCTCGGCTTCGTCGCACGAGAGCTTTCTTACCGTGGCGCGCAATGCGTCCTCGCCGCGCAGCAGCGGTGGCTCACGCGTCACCTCATGATGCAGTGTTCGGAACTCTTCGCGCAGCTCACACGGAAGCTCTTCCTCCGCGATGAGCGCGAGGTGATTGCGGAAGGCGTCCGTGAGACGCTCTTTGATGGGCGCGGAGCCGGCAAGCGACAGCGTCGCGCCCTGGAGGCGTTCGAATGTAGTGCTCATCACTACCCCCCGAAGATCCTGGCGCCGCCGCCGCTGTTGCTGCGGGACAGCGTCGATTGTTGTTAACGTAATCTGGTCAAGCGACTAGGCGCGAAATATAGCCGAGATCCTGAAGATTGCCCACTTTCGGACGTTTTTGGGATATATGACTTTAAATATAAATCGTAAGTGCCTGTTTAAAATAGCATGGTGCTTTGCGATGTCGGGGGTCGCCGGCGTCCCGGGGCCGGTCTTCGCCTGGGGAGACCTCGGCCATGAGGTCATCGCCCGGATCGCGGATCACTATCTGGAGCCGACCGTGCGCTCGCGTGTGGCCACGATTCTTGCCGGCGACCGCTCGCGGCTGACCGCCGGTACGGACATCGAAGCGGAAGCGACCTGGGCCGACCGGTATCGCGACTCCGACCGCGACACGACTCGAGCGCGCTACAACCAGACGCGCAACTGGCACTTCGTCGACCTGGAGATCGACGGAGCGGATCTGAGCACGGCGTGTTTCGGGGAGCCGCCGCCGCCGAAGAAGGCGGCCTCCGCCGGTCCAGCGGCCGATTGCATCGTCGACAAGCTCGATGAGTTCATTGCCGAGCTGGGCTCGCGCGCTACCTCGAAGAATGAGCGCTTGCTGGCCCTGCAGTTCGCGCTGCACCTGGTCGGCGACGTGCATCAACCGCTGCACGCCAGCGATAATCACGACGAGGGCGGCAATCTCAAGATCGTGGCAGGCCCGGCCTTGCCGTCGGGGAATCTGCATGCCGACTGGGATGTCGCCTTCGTTGAGAAGCTCGGCAGGGGCGAGGCTCAGGTGGCCCAGCGGCTGATCCAGAAGATCACGCCTGCTGAGCGCATCGCGTGGTCGTCGGGGAAGCCTTCCGAGTGGGCCATGGAGTCATTCGAGATCGCCCGACAGCATGCGTATGCCTCGCTGCCCGCGGCGAGCTCCGCAGGTCACTATGAGCTGTCAGCGAGCTACATCAATGATGCCGTGACGGTCGCCGCCGAGCAGTTGAGCAAAGCCGGTGTGCGTCTTGCCTATGTCTTGAACCAGAGTCTGCGCTGAGGAGAGTGCTTGCCGGCCAACTGCGTGGGGCACAGGCCGTAATGAGACTCCAGGGTGGCGCGCGACAGGATCAGCAGCTCCCGATAACGTCGCAGCAGAGCTGTGCGCAGCGTGGCCGGATTGGTCACCAATACCAGCATGGCCGTGAGGATGTTCTGCCCGAGCCCATGGAACGATCCGGAACGACCGCTGTGGCGGTCGGAGAGGACCTCGAATCCGTAGGGCCGCACGATCCTGCTCAACTGCTCGCATTGAGCGGCTGTTCCGAGGCACATATTTCCATACAGCGCCCTGACGTCCGCGTACTCTGCGCGGCGCTGCAGAAACCAAGCGAGCTCGCGCAAGGACGTATCGAGTGCGCGCAGCGTGCGCCGAGCCCAGGCCAGTGTCGGGCCACAGCGGCCCATGACCGGGATGTGCTCGTTCCACAGGTGCAATCCGATGATGGGATCGCCGGCGCGCACCCGGGTGCCATCGGAGAAATCGAAGCAGTGCGGCGCGCGCTCGCGTTGAATGCGAAACAGGCACTCCGCCTGGTCCGTGTATTCATAGATGCCCTGGCGCTCGCGCAGCCACTGATCGAGAGCCCAGATGGCCTGCTCCGGCCAAGTCGTCACTCGCTCGCGTGTCATGCTCAGCTTGCCCGGCAATTTGTTGCGCGTCCCGCAGTTGCACCTGCTAACCAACTCGGGGCCTGGGCGAGGGTTCCAACGCTGCCGCTTCGTTGTCCTTGGAAGGGTGGGATGTCAGAGAGCACTCGATGTGAGCGCTGCATGCCGAGCCGTGAGGAGCGACTTGACCGCCAGGGCAACCGGCACGCTGACAATGACGCCCGTCACGCCAAACAGCACCCCGCCGACGAGGAAGCAGAAAATAACCAGCACGGGCGGTAAGCGTCCGGCGCGCCCGAGCACCATCGGGCCGACCAGTTGATCGATCGAAACACGCAACGCGGTCGCGTAGCCGACGTACGCGATCACGTGAGAACCGCCGCCGTACTGGCCGATCGCCACCAGGCCCGCAATGACCGCCGCGGCCAGGGGGCCGAGCACCGGCAGGAGCTCGAGAATCCCAGTGAGCAGTGCCAGCAGGAGGGCGTGGTGCAGACGCAGAATCTCGCCCAGGCCCAGGTAGGCGGCCAAGGTCGTGTAAGCGGCAATGACACCGACACCGGCGAAGTAACGGCGCAGCGTCGGCGCCAGATCCCGCCACACGTGCAGCGCAAACGAGCGGCGTGCGGGCGGCACGAGCCACAGCAGCCCGGCGGCAATGCGAGGCTCGTCCAAAAGGAAATACGCCAACAGGACCCAGAAGAGGATGAAGGCGAAGACTCCCGCGGCACCCAGTGCGCCCAGGAGCAGGACCGTGTCGCCTCCCGCCCACTGGCGCAGCCGCGCAACGGCTGCGCTTGCCAACTGTGCGGGGTCGACCGGGACGTTGAGAATCCGCTCTCCCAGCAATCCCTGGAACAAGCTCTGCAGCGCTGCCTGCAGGTCGCTTCCAACATGCAGCAGATCCGAGGCCAATGGCGGCACGAGCAGCCAGCCCAACAGCAGCACGGCGCTCAGCAGCACCAGCAGCACCAGCCAGCAGACGACCCAGCGAGGCCAGCGGGTGCGCGCCACTACGCGCTCTATGAGGGGGCTGCACAGCAACGCCAGGATGCCTGCGGTCACGAATGGCAGGAGAACACGGCTCATTCGTAGATGCGTCCCTTCCAGGACACTCGTCCGCCGCCCAGTCTTCTGCGCACGCTGTCGAGCGCTATGCACGCCCCCGCGGTGTAGCCCAGCGGAAAGAGCAGCCCGCACCAGACGGGAATGCGAAAGTGCAGCGCGCCGGCAACGTGGAACGCAATCACCGCCGCGGAACCCAGCAGAGCGGGCACGAGCGCGATGCAGGCCAGGGAGGAGTCGCGATGACACTGAACGCCCTGCGCTATAGGCAACAGCAGCGCCGTCCAGGCCATCACGACGGCCACGGCGGGGAGCATCAGTGTCTTGAGGGGGCCGCCGAGAGTTTGGGTCAGATTTTTGGCGATTCCGGGCCAGAGCGTGCGCCAACCGGTGTACATCCGGGTGCAGAGCAGTCGGCTTCCGTCCTGGAGTTGCACCCGATACCCGGATCGCTTGAAGAGGCGGGCCAATTCGAGGTCCTCGCAGATGCTGGCGCGCACCGCAGCG
Organism: Steroidobacteraceae bacterium; assembly: GCA_035552975.1. GTDB lineage: Bacteria > Pseudomonadota > Gammaproteobacteria > Steroidobacterales > Steroidobacteraceae > 13-2-20CM-66-19. The sequence continues at coordinate 2,137 of DATNEN010000136.1, read as the reverse complement.
TGTCCGCCGGTGCGTTCGTAAGTGGACCGGCGAGCCAGCATGAACTGGCCGCTCGCCACGACATCCGTGCTCCCGGGTGACTGCAGGCGTCGCAGATTCTGAGAAAAGCCGAGCAGGTAATGGCCGCAAGGCAGAATGAGCCTCTCGGCCAGGCTGAGCAGGTCATGCCTGGGGGCCAACGTCAGCAGGTCGATGTGGTCGCGGGTTGTCGCAGCCACGGCACTGCTCAGCAGCAACGGCTCCACGTGCATGTCCGCATCGATGAAGCACAGCCATTGCACATCATCCTGCCCAAAGGCCTGCTGCGCTCCCAGCCAACAGGCGTGAGGTTTGCCTTTCCAGCCCGCCGGGAGTGCCGGTGCCTGGAGGAGGGTGATGCGGGGGCTGTGCTTCGCGGCCAGGCCCGCGGCAATTTCCGCTGTGCCGTCAGCTGAGCCGTCATCGACGACGATGAGGTGCAAGCTGTTTGAGCGGTATTGCAGCGCCATCAGAGACTCGACGCACCGGCCGATGTTCTGACTTTCGTCGCGAGCCGGGACGATGACGACGACGGTGGCGCTCCCGCCGGTGTGCGGAGCCAGCGGCGCGAGGGCGTTCCGTTGCCGAAACGCTCGAAAGATCAGCCAGGCAACAGCGGCGAGCCAGGCACACGAGAGCACGATCTGCATGCTGTCGCCTGCGCTCGCATTCCGTGTGCCTGAACGTGGGATTGGCGGCTGCTACGGTTGCCGGTTCGCAGGTTCCGGCCGGCCTGGCGGATTCCTTTGCAATCAGTCCCCGCGAGTGGTTGTTGAGCGGCAGGGCAGTCTCGGCGGTCATCGTGCTGGCCCGGGTTCGAATGATCGCAGTGCAATGGCCAAGCTCCCCAATCCTCCTGGGGTTGCCGCGCTTGCTCGGCTGACTCCCGCGATTCGCACCTTTCAGCTGCTTACTTCACCGCAAGCGTCGGCACCGCGCTCCCGTTGTCGATGAAGGTGCACTTTCCCTCCGCGCAGACGGCACGCTCCATCTCGATCCGCTTCAGTTGCACGTACTGCTCGGGCGAGAGGCCTAACGCCTGGCGGTAGGCGTTGTCGGCTGCAGCTCGCGCTTCCTCCGCGGCCTTGCGCTGATCCTCTGCGAGCTTGATCTGCTTCTCTGTCTGGACGCGCTGTTCCTGGGCGGCTGTCTCGATGCGTTGGTTCTTGATCGCATCGGGCGGGTTGGCGCGGCCCACCGTCATGGTGACGAGCTTCACAGGCAATTGCTTGTCTTTGATGAAAGCGCTGAGATCGTCGCGGATTTCGGCATCGATGGCGTCCAATGCCGTGGTGCTGATGGCCGTCTCGTTCATTCCGCGTTTGCGCACGGCCTGGCGGACGAACTGGCCGAAGGGCTGCTCGAGATTGTTGGCGTACCAGTTCTGGCCGAAGTTCCTGATGAGAGCCACGGAGTCCACGACCTGCAGCGTCACGATGGCGTGAAAGCTGATGGGCACGCCATCGGAGGTCATCGTATCCGGCAGGTTCGCCTCGAAGCGCTGCGGGCGCATCTCGACATCGATGCCATCGGTGGTGAGCGCAGCGAACGTGCGGCCGGTTCTGACCGGCTCGCTGTCGATTCCGCCGTGGCCGAAAATCAACGGCTTCTCGACCAGCACGACCTCGTGGCCGGCATCGGGCGCATAGCTGCTGCAGGCACCCAATGCCAGTGCGAGGAGCATCAGAGGGGAATGACGCATTCTCTCTCCCTGCTGGGCCGCGCAGTGGTGCGGAGGCTTCAGATAGCACGCCGCAGGGCCAGCGCTGCCATCATGACACGAGGAGGGCGCGGGCGGTGGCCAGTAATGGGTTGACTCTCTCGCCTGCCGGGGGTCGCCGCAGTGATGTTGTCGGATCTGGCGCCGGGAACGGCCCTGCACTCCGGTAGATGACCCCTTGACAGTAAGTTTCCAAGGAAACTATAATAGATTCCATGGAAACAAAGACGCGAAGCACGACAGGCGCTGGGGCTGCGCCGAGTCTGGAAGCCCATCTCGGCTACTGGCTGCGCCTGGTGTCCAATGAGGTGTCCGGTGCCTTCCAGCGCGCGCTGGAGGAGCGACACCACATTTCCGTCGCGGAGTGGGTTGCGCTGAACCAGCTTGCGACCGGGGCCG
>DATNEN010000135.1:0-15747 GCA_035552975.1 Steroidobacteraceae bacterium | reverse complement strand
CAGCGGCCGTTTGCGCTGGTGATCGTCAGTGGGTTGTTCACGCGGCTGTTGATCAGCGTGTTTTTGATGCCGGCGCTATATGCGCTGGTGGGGCGGGAGGGGGATCGGCTGGAGGTGTGAGCCTTGGGGGCTGCCCGCCCTGACAGAAGCGCCCGGGGCGACGCGCGGCGCACCGGGCGCCCTCACGACGGCCGCCGGCGATCCCGGTTCCTGAGCGACAGTCAGGGGGCAGCAGACTTCCGATCTCGTTCCGCGGCGCGGATGGCGGCAGGCCTTGCAGCCAGTCTCCTCAGCCATGCATCGATCTGGGCCGACGGCGGGCCGAAATCCCGCAGCCATTGATAGGGGCTGGCAACCAGAACATCCGCGGCGGTGAACTGATCGCCCAACAGATAGTGACCCTGAGAGAGCGCCGTCAGAACACGCTTGCCGACGCGCTCGTGATTTTTGGCGAGCACCTGCAGCGGGTCCTTCTCGATCCAGCCGCGGCGATACAGGTCGAACGCCGGCTCGATCTCCCCGGCATAGAAGGCTAGCCAGGTCAGGTAGTCCGCGCGCTTGGGGTCTCCGACGGGTGGGCCCAGGCCGGCCTTTGGGAACGCGTCCGTGAGGTAGAGGGCAATGGCGGCGGACTCCGTGATGAGTTGGCCGTCGTGAGTGAGCGCGGGCACTCGTTTATCCGGATGCGGGTTGGCGGGGTCCGGTGAGCCTGTGCCTCGGCGCGGGATTTCGACGTAGATCAGCTCGTAGTCCAGGGCGAGCTCTTCCAGCAGCCAGATGAAGCGCGACGAACGGGAATCGGGGTTGTGAAACAGCTTCAGCACGGAGCCTCCCGTGTTGCTCGATATCCGCGATGATCGCCTCGGTGGCGCGCTGTTTCCAGTGCGGATGACCTGCCCATGGAAGCTCGCGAGATCGGGGAAATGTCAATAGAAGCCGCCGCGCGAAACGCCGAGCTGGCGCGCCAGCACGTCCGCACATCGAGCCGGGCCGGACGCGCCGTCTGCTGCGCATGGGATGGCAAGCCGGTACGATTGACTGGATTGCGCTCGGGCTCTTGCTTATCGCCACGCCAGCGTTCGGCTCACAGGCGGCCCGGCGTGATTGCAAGGAGGGTACGGACGTGCGAATCCTGGTAGCAGGCGCCAGCGGTGCCTTGGGTCGATTCCTCATACCCCGTCTGCTCGCAGGCGGTCATCAGGTCGTAGGTACATCACGGTCCGAACACAAGGCCGAGCTCATTCGACGTGCCGGCGCAGAGGCGGTCGTGGCCGACGGACTCGACCTGGACTCGGTGCGGCGCGCCGTACGCACCGCCAAGCCGGATGTCATCGTCCATCAGATGACATCAATTGAAGGTGCCGCCGACCTGCGCCACTTCGAGCGCACCTTTGCCGTCACCAACCGGTTGCGCACGTCTGGCACCGACCACCTGATTTCGGCAGGGATGGAAGCTGGCGTGAGGCGGTTCGTGGCGCAAAGCTATTGCGGCTGGCCGTATGCCCGCATCGGCGGTCCGGTAAAGACTGAAGAGGACGCGCTGGACCCCAAGCCGCCGAAGCAGCTGCGCCGCGCGCTGGAGGCTATCCGCCACGTCGAGTCTGCAGTCACGCAGGCGCCCGTCTCGGGAATCGTTCTCAGGTATGGCGCCTTCTATGGTGCCGGCACTGGCGTGCTCGACCGCGCTTTTCTCGAGCAACTCGTGCAAGGTCGCGTGCCTCTGATCGGTGACGGCGGCGCCTGGTGGTCGTTCATCCACGTCGACGACGCCGCCGCGGCGACGGTGGCAGCGATCGAGAGGGGCCGGTCAGGAAGTATCTACAACATCGTCGATGATGAGCCCGCACAGGTACGTACCTGGCTGCCCGGACTGGCGATGATGCTCGGAGCGAAGAAGCCGCGATCTGTACCCGCTTGGGTGATTCGCCTGATGGGCGGGGAGCACTTGGTGGTCATGATGACCCAGGCTCGGGCGGGCTCGAACGCGAAGGCCAAGCGGGAGCTGGGTTGGCAGCCGGCGCGCGCGAATTGGCAGCAGGGGTTTGCGGAGGTCGTCGGTTAGCGGCGGCCGGGACCGGAGCCAGGTCGACAGCGCCGCTAAGCCCCGTGACGAAGCACCTGCCACGCATAGACCAGGGTAACGATCCAACCCGTGAAGTAAATCATCGGGCGAATCGGCCGGCGTGCCAGGCCGGAGACCATGCCAACCGCGTGAGCGACGCGCAGCCAGAAGAACATCATGGCGCAAGCTGCAGTCACCGGCGTCGAAACGTGGGCGATGGCGCCGGTCAGGACGATGACGGAGAAGGGAAGAAGCTGCTCCAGCATGTTCTGGTGGGCACGCAGGCTTCGGTGGACCCAAGGGGGCATCTTGCTGTGGTCGGGCGGCCGGACGAACAGCTCGTCCTTGCCTTCGAACTTGGTCACGTTGACCCCGACGATGAAGGGAATCCAGAGCGATCCCGCCAATAGCGCCGAGTAGCAGAGCCATTTGAGTTCGACCGTCATCGCTGTTTCCCGCTCGCTCGCTATTTGGGCTCATCTTCAGCAGGACTCCGTCCATGGAGACCCGGCAAACAGCGCCGCTGCAGGCGCAATCCGTAAGTCATACAGAAGACAATCCCGCAGGCGAACAGGATTCGAGAGCCCCATCGGATCCACGCGGTCTTGTAAAGCAAGCGCAGCGTGGAATTCTCCGCAATCACGATTCCCTGTGCTTCCGCGGCGTACTCGTCGGTCAGCAGGAGTTGATGAACTGTCTGCATGCCATTTCAGGCCCGTTTGAAATGACGTAACTATATGAATAAAGATATAGTCCTGCCAGTGCGGGCCGGGGTCGCAGCACGGGATGTCTCGTGCCGCCATAACAATCGATCAGGGTGTCGACCATGAGCCATCGCGGGGTCAATCGTCGCCAGGTGATCGGGGCGGCCGGAGCGGGTCTTCTGTGCGTCGGGTCGCGTCGGCTGTGGGCGCAGAGTCCCGCGCGTGCCGCGGCGGACGCGGCGGACGTGGCGGAGGCGGCGGAGGCCGTGGTTGTAAATGCCCGCATCTACACCGTCGAGCCTGCCGCACCCCGCGCTGAGGCCTGTGCCATGCGTGCCGGGCGATTCATCGCAGTGGGGAGCAATGCGGAGGTTCGCGCTCTCATCGGCAAGGGCACCCAGGTCTTTGATGCCCAGCAGATGACCGTCGTGCCGGGGTTCATCGACTGTCACAACCATGCGGTCGGGCTCGACCTGCTCTACGAAACCTCCGTGGGTAATCCCTTCGAGGTTGAGTTCGTCACAATCGCCGGGATTATCGACAAGCTGCGCGCGAGGGCCCACACAACCCCGCCGGGACATTGGGTGGAGGGTAACTTCTTTGATGACACGAAGGTCAAAGACGCGCGCGCGCTGAACGTGCACGACCTGGATGCAGTCTCTCGCGACCTGCCGGTCGCCGTTCATCACCGCGGCGGCCACACCAGCTTTTACAACAGCAAGGCGTTCCAACTCGCCGGCGTCACCCGCGACACTCCCAATCCACCCGGCGGCACGTTCGATCGCGATGCCGGCGGCAATCTCACGGGACGAGTCACTGATCGGGCGACCGCAGTCTTCCGGGGTGTAGGGCTTCGCCCGACGTATACGCCCGAACAGCGAGCGGAGCGACAGCGTTCGGCGATGTCTTACATCTCGGAGCAGTTCGTCCGCTATGGACTGACGAGTGTTCACCACGAGCACTTCGACGGTCCCGAGGCGCTGCGCGGAATCGAGGCGATCCGGGCGGCGGGAAAGCTCAAGCATCGGGTCTTCTTCGCGGCGACGGGCCGCATGCTCGATGATCTCATCGAGGCGGGGGTTCGGACGGGGCTCGGCGATGAGTGGTTGCGGATCGGAGGCACGGTCGAGCATTTGGTCGACGGCTCGTTCTCCGAGCGCACGATGGCCCTCAGCGTCCCGTACCCCGGCATGAGCTCGGAGTACCGGGGCAACCTTACAGAGACTCAGGATGTACTCGATGCGTGGATACTGCGCATGTATCAGGCGGGGTTTCAGGTCAACTGCCACGCCAACGGGGACGTCGCCATTGCGGCCGTCCTGACCGCGCTCGAGCGGGCCCAACGGCTGGCTTCCCAGACCGATCCGCGCCCGCAGATCACCCACTGCACGCTGATCAATGCTGAGCTGGTCAGGAGGATCAAGGCGCTCGGTGCCGTGCCTGCGCCCTTCAGTACCTACCCTTACTACAACGCCGACAAGTTCCATTTCTACGGCGAGCCGCTGATCCGCCGCAGCATGGCCTTCCGCACCTTCATCGACGCCGGAATCGTCGCCGCGGCCGGCTCGGACTTCCCGCCTGGTCCGTTTTCACCCCTCATGGGGATCCAGGCGATGGTCACTCGCAAGGGTTGGAATGGGGAAGTCTGGGGAGCGGAACAGCGCGTCACCGTGGATGAGGCGTTGCGGATCAATACGTGGAACGGTGCCTACGCCTCGCACGAGGAGCATGTGAAGGGCTCCATCGCCCCTGGCAAGTACGCCGACTATGTCGTACTCGCAGAGGACCCGCACACTGCGAACCCCGACCGCATAAAGGACATCAAGATCGTCCGCACGGTCACGGGCGGCACGGTTATGTATCAGGCGTGACTCATTCGCGCGAACCGCGAGCCGCGAGCAGTCGAGTGGGGGTGCCTGGAGGAGACGGTAGCACCAAGCCGGTGAGACTGATGACCACGGTGCTCAGCAGCAGCACCGCGTTCCAGGTCGGCTGACGTTGCCCGCGCGTGAGAGCGATCAGAACGAAGGCACCAGCCAGCAAGGCGACGAAGCAGATCACAACGTGTAGTGCGAGCACTGGCGGTTCTCCTGCTGTTGGTAATGCTGCAGTGCAGCGGTGCACCGGAGCGCCAGCCACGCCGGCGGACCGCGAGGATGGTTGAATACTACCGGAGTAGGATTACTCCCTGCTGAATCCCGGCAGCGCGCTGGAGCCAAACATGAAACGACCGATCGCCACGACCTTGGTCGCCTTCGCGGTGGCCTCAACGCTTGGCGCGTGCGTGTCCCCAGGAAATGGAAACCGCGACGCGCATGCAGCGGAATGTGTGTTTGACTCCGGCGCAATTGAAGGCGGCGCAGGAATCTCCCCATAGCTCGGCCCCGTCGGGGATCGTTGCCGTCAACGTGCTGTCGATGTCGAGCGGCCTGCGTTAGAGCGCCCGCGGCCGCCCGCCCGACGTGCCGGGGCGGTTTCGGTCGATTCATTTGACATCGTTGTCCCTGGGACACGGGGACACATTCCAAGCCCTTACCTTATAAATCAGCGGCTTGTGGCGCTCGCGCGCGGCGGGCGATCCGCAATTTCCTCCGGCGTGTCCTCTTTTCTGCTTCATTTACGCTTTCTTCCATAGAGGCCGAGCTCGCGAAGTCCAGCCCCAACCCCAAGAAGGCGGCGGAAGTCCGCCGAAGAGAAGTCACCCAGATGGAATCACGATCAAATCGATTCTCCCCGCTCGCAGGCTTGCGTGCGCACAAGGATCTGCAAGTCGCATTGCTCACGGGTCTCGCGGCAGTGAGCGTGAACGTCCCCGCGCGAGCGCAGGGCTCCGAGCTGGGGCCGCCGCTGAGCCTGAACTCGTTCGGTGTGTTGGAAAGCACTTCGACCAGTCGTTTCAACACCGGGACGACCAATGGGTTCTTTGCGCAGCTCGGAACAAACGGCCGCACGTGCGCCACGTGCCACGTCGAGGCCGATGCCTGGGCGCTCACGCCGCGCCACGCGCGGCTCCTGCCCCATGACGATCCGTTGTTTGCCCCCGTCGATGGCGCGGACTGTCCGCCAACCTCGAGCCATCAAGGGCCGAACCGCGCGAACTCCTCAATGATGCTCGAGTACGCGGTGCTGCGTGTGCAGCTGGCAATTCCTGCCACTGCAAATTTCTCCTTGGCTTCGACCACGAACCCCAAAGGCTGCGCCATACCGCCGGGCTCCGCAGCCATTTCCGGGGATCTGTTTCTCTTCAGGCGTCCACTGCCCTCCACCAACCTCATGCTGCTGTCATCGGTCATGTGGGACGGGCGCGAGACACTGGAGAAGATCACGACCCACGCCGCTGAGGAAGGCACCGCTGGGCTGCTGTTCGACCTGGGTGACCAGGCCAATGGAGCCACGACAGGTCACGCGCAGGGCTCGCCGATTGCCGGCACGCAGGCACAGCAGGATATCGTCACCTTTGAAGCGGGACTGTCCACCGCACAGGTGGTGCTCGTACCGGAAATCGGCTTCGCATTGCTGGATGTGCGAGCCCATGGCGGTGCCGACTACCTGAAGAACACGGTGACGCCGGCCTTCTCCATCGGCGTCAATGACCCATTGAACCCGCCGTTCACCAACACGGTATTCACCCTCTATTCGGCGTGGGAGCCCACCAGCGCGGAGTATCGCCACCTCTTGCCGGTCCAGCAGGCCATCGGTCGAGGCGAAGCGATCTTCAACAAGACGCGGTTCGTCATCCACGACGTGCCGGGAATCAACAGTGTTCCGTCCGATCCGCTCTACAATCCCTCCGACCCGCTCGCGGGCCAGGACGTGGTGGCCGGCTGCGGGCTGTGTCACAACAGCCCGAACGTCGGCAACCATTCGACCTCTCTGCCGATCAACATCGGCGTGACCATGGCTCATCCGACCAACAACGACGGCAGCGCCAACGGGACACTGGACCTGGCGAGCCTGCCGGTCTACACGCTCATCAACTCCGGCACCGGCGCGACCGTCCGGGTCACCGACCCGGGCCGTGCGATGATCAGCGGCAACTGGATGGACATCGGCAAAACCAAGGGACCGATACTGCGGGGCCTGGCCGCGCGCGCGCCCTACTTTCACAACGGATCCGCCAGCGATCTGGCAACGGTCGTGACCTTTTACAACCAGCGTTTCAATATCGGATTGACGCCCCAACAGCAGGCGGACCTGGTGACTTTCCTCGAGGCGCTCTAGAGACGCAGCGACGCAGCCGGAAAGGACGGCGAGTCAGCTGCAGCTCGCCGCACGGGCGCCTCGAGGTTCGCAGAACTACGCATTCGACTTGCGAGAGCCGCAGGCTCGCGAGCGCCGTGGCATCCGACTTGCGGGAGCCGCGGGCTCGCGAGCGCCGTGGCTTTCGACTTGCGGGAGCCGCGGGCTCGCGAGCGTCGTGGCATCCGCCTTGCGGCAACACCGTTGTCGCGGCCCGATCTTTTGGGCATGCTCGGAACAGATCGAGCGCCAGGGCGGGGCTGTGGAAAAAGAAACACCCGATGAGGTCGGCGAGACAGAGCGCGGGCACGAGCGGAGCCCGCATGATCAGCTGTTTGCGGACCTGTATACGGACCTGCGGCGGCTTGCCGATCGTGCGCTTCGGCGCAGTCCGGGGGGAAGCATCAGCCCGACGACCCTGGTGCACGAGGTTTATCTGAATTTCTCGGGCCGGAACGAGCTGATCATCGCCGATCGGCAACAGTTTCTGGCGTACTCGGCGCGGGCGATGCGCAGCCTGCTGATCGATCTTCTGCGGCGCGGACAGGCGCTCAAGCGCGGCATGGGCTTTCATATCACCCAGCTGGGCACTGAAGTCGCAGAGCAATTCCCCCATCCCAACGAAGCGTCCCGCCTGTCCGAGGCGCTCGATCGGCTCGCGGTCGGCGAGCCGAGACTTGCCGAGGTGGTGGATCTCAAATACTTCTGCGGTTTCTCCTTTGCGGAGATCGCGGCGCTGCGCGGTACTTCGGCGCGCACTGTGCAGCGGGATTGGGAAAAGGCGCGTCTCATCCTCTTTCAGGATCTCGGAGCGCAGAGCTGAACGGCGACCCATCGGCTGCACGGCGGCACGAGGTACACGCTCATGTCGATCATCGATGCAAAAGGGTGGCAGCAAGTCAGCGAGCACCTCGATCGGGTGCTCGACCTGCCCGAGGCAGAGCGGAACGCGTATGTGGAAAAGCTGACGCAATCCGATCCGCAAACCTCCGGCTTGCTCCTTCGGCTGCTGTCCGCGCACCGCGCGCAGGCCTTCGCCGGATTTCTGAACAGTTCGGCTCCGCTGCTCACAGAGCCCGGGTCGAGCTCACAACTGGTCGGCCAACGCATCGGGGCGTACGTGATCGAAGCGGAGATCGGTCGCGGCGGGATGGGCAGCGTGTGGCGCGCGCGTCGCGCCGACGGGCGATTCGAAGGGATGGTTGCCGTGAAGTTCCTGCAGGCGGCCTGGCTCGGGAGCGCCGGAGAGCAGCGCTTCAAGCTGGAAGGTCTGCTGCTGGCGAGACTCGACCATCCCCACATTGCACGGCTGCTCGATGCGGGACTCTTCGAAGGCCGCCAGCCGTATCTGACCCTGGAGTACGTGGAAGGTGAGCCGATCGATGCCTACTGCTCCCGCCATGCGCTCGACGTGCAAGCGCGGTTGCGGCTCTTCCTGGATGTCCTGGCGGCCGTCAGCCACGCGCACACGCACCTGATCGTTCATCGGGACATCAAGCCGGGCAACATCCTCGTGACGCGCGACGGCACGGTGAAGCTCCTCGACTTCGGAATCGCAAAGCTCCTCGAAGGTGAGGATCGATCTGATCTGACGCTGGCAAGCGCCCATCCGCTCACTCCGCAATACGCGGCACCTGAGCAGCTGCTGGGCGAACCCGTCACCACGGCCACGGATGTCTATGCGCTCGGCCTGGTCCTCTACGTTTTGCTGACCGGTGCACATCCACGCGCATCGCGGCCACTGACCGGGCACGAGCTCATCCGTGATGTGCTGGACAAGGAACTGCCTCGACCCTCGGCTGCGGCAACTTCGGCCGCCAGTGCGCGCGCCCTTGCGGGCGATCTGGACAACATCGTCGCCAAGGCGGTGAAGAGAGAGGCGCCGGAGCGCTACGCGACTGCAGCAGCACTGGCCGGCGATCTCGAGCATTACCTGCGGCACGAGCCGGTGAGCGCAAGAGCGGACACTCTGCATTATCGGGTCGGCAAATTCATGCGGCGCAATCGTGGGAGTGTCGTGACGGCGCTGGCAATCACGCTCGGCCTCATCGGGACGACGTCATTCGCGCTCCTGCAGATGTCCGAGGCGCGCCGTCAACGAGATGCCGCGCGCGCCGAGCTCCTCCAGACCGAAGCGGCCAACGACTTCTCCAGCCTCATGCTCGAGGAGGTGAACGTAGGTGGCAAAACTCTCACTCAAGAGCAGTTGCTCAACCGAGGCGTAGAGCTGCTCGATGCACGGCACGGCGCAGACCCGGAGTTCGTAGCGGAGATGCTCACGCAGCTGGCTGGCCGCTATGACGACGTAGGACTGGAAGATAAAGCGATGGCCCTGACGCAACGCGCGCTAGCCATGGCACGCACGACTCACAACCCGGCACTGCTTGCGATGACGTTGTGCCTGGCGGCCCACAAGGAGCACCAGGCGGGGCTGAGGACCGATGTCGATCGGTGGCTGGGCGAGGCTACGGCACTCACGCAGAACCTACCCGAGCTGCCGCTCCACACCAGCGTGGAATGCCTCAGAGCACGCGCCTGGCGCGCCAGCGATCACAACGACCCGGAAAGCGCGATTGCGCTGTTCAAGCAAGCGCACGCGCTGCAGGTCGCAGCGGGCCTGCGCAGCGGCCTGGAGTACACCTCCGTTCTCACCGACCTCGGCTACATGTATTACAACCAGGGTCGCTATGCGGAGGCCTACCAGAAGACCGCCGAGGTCGGTGCCGCCTTCGACCGGGGCGGTCGGGGCGGGACGCTCGGCCGGGTGATCATCCATGAGAATGCGGCCACCCTTTTGGTCAAGATGGGAGAGGTTCGAGCGGCTTACGCCGAGCTTTACGCCGCACAGCATCCAGTCTCCGGAGGACCGGAACGCGAACCGGAGCGTGCATCGTGGGCGGTGTTTTCCGAGGTGCTGCGACGACTCGGTCGTGTGGAAGAGGCGCGTGCGGCAGTCAGCGGCCGGGCCGAGAACCTCCTTGCCTCCGGCGCACCTGTTTTCGCTGCCCGCACCTTGATGGAGGAAGGGGCCGCGCTGATCGAGCTCAGTCAGCCCGACGGAGCGCGACCGCTCCTCGAGCGGGGGATCGCGATCGAAGCGCAGTATGAGAAGGGTGACGGGTCGATGAGATTCCTGGCCGAATCCAACGCCTATCTGGCTGACATCGATATCCGGACAGGTCACGCGGAGGCGGCGCGGCAACGCCTGGAGAAGTTCCTCGCCTCCTATGGCTACCCGCGGACTGCCGTCCAAGTGCCTCTTCGACCGGCTCTTCTGAGCGCCGCCCGAGCGACGCTCGCCCTCGGGGACGTGCGGTCCGCGGAGACCTACGCGCACGAGGCGCTGCGCATTGCCGAATCGGTGGCGCGAGGCCCTGACACGAGCGCAGACGTCGGAGAAAGCCTTTTCGTGCTCGCGCGGATCGAGCGAGCCCAACATCACCTGCCGGAGGTACGTCAGCTGCTCACCCGTGCAGTGCGTTGCCTCACTGAGGGTGTAGGTCCAGAAGCGCCCGCAACGGCGCAGGCGCGAGAAGAGCTCGCTCACCTGTGACCGGGGCCGGGGGCGGCTCGCGCACTGCCGGCGGTTTTCGGACGCGATCGAGCGCAGGGCAGGACAGGGCCGGAGCGCGCGGGCGAGGCGCGTATCCGACTGGCCATTCAAAGGCTTACCATGCGAGGCTCAACCCTCGCCAATGGTCAGCAGAAGGACTCCCGGTCAATGAATCAGAAAGCGGCCCCGCAGCCCAGCGAGCAGGCCCTGGCAGCCGGGCCGCGCGCCGCGCGCGACACGGTGACCGAAAAGTCCTCCTGGATCAGGCCCCTGCGGGAAGAGATGGCCCGCGTCATCGTGGGCCAGACGCATCTGCTCGACCGGTTGCTGATCGCGCTGCTCACGAACGGGCATGTGCTGCTGGAGGGCGTACCGGGACTGGCGAAGACCTTGACCTTGAAAACACTCGCCAGTTGCATTTCGTTACGTTTCAAGCGCCTTCAATTTACCCCGGACATGCTGCCCGCCGACATCGTCGGCACGATGATCTACAGCCCCCAGGACGGTGCGTTCCGCACCAGGCACGGGCCGATCTTCAGCAATCTCATCCTGGCTGATGAAATCAATCGTGCCCCGGCCAAGGTCCAAAGCGCGCTCCTGGAGGCGATGCAGGAGCGCCAGGTCACGCTCGGCGATGAGACGTACGCGTTACCCGCGCCGTTTCTGGTTCTGGCGACACAGAATCCCCTGGAACAGGAAGGCACCTACCCTCTGCCGGAGGCGCAGGTCGATCGCTTTATGATGAAGGTGATCGTCGACTATCCGACACGGGTGGAGGAGAGAGCGATTCTCGACGCGATGGCGACCACCGAGCCGATGATTGTGCCGCGCACGGTGGTGGGCGCCACGCAGATCATCGAAGCCCGCCACGTAGTCAACACTCTGTTCGTCGATGACAAAGTCCGTGACTACATCGTCGATATCGTGCTTGCGACACGACCGCCGCTCGCGGCCGCCCTCGAGTTGAACGGTTACGTCCAGACCGGCGCTTCGCCACGCGCGACCATCTCGCTTACGCTGGCAGCGCGCGCCATGGCATTCCTCAACGGGCGGCACTTCGTCACTCCGCAGGACGTCAAGTCGGTCGCCATGGACGTGCTGCGGCATCGGGTGTCGGTGACCTACGAGGCGGAAGCCGAGAACGTCACTTCCGAGAATGTCATCGAGAAAATACTGAACACTCTGCCGGTTCCTTAGCGCGGAAGTCTCCTGATGGCGGACGAGAAGCAACCAGCCGATTCGCGGCGCAGCCGCATGCGGGAGCTGGAGATCAGCACTCGCCGGATGGTCGATGACAGCATGGCCGGCGCCTATCACTCGGTATTCAAGGGCCGCGGAATGGACTTCGACGAAGTCCGCGAATACAGCCCGGGAGATGAAGTCCGGACCATCGACTGGAACGTCACCGCGCGCGCCGGACGTCCCTTCGTCAAGAAGTTCACGGAAGAGCGCGAGCTCACGATCTTCCTGGTGGTCGATATCAGTGCTTCGGGAAACTTCGGCTCCGGCGCCATGGCCAAGCGCGACCTGGCCGCGGAAGTGGCCAGCGTGCTGGCCTTCTCCGCCATCCGCAACAGCGACAAAGTCGGTTTGATCCTGTACACCGACCGCACTGAGCGGTATCTGCCGCCCAAGAAGGGTCGCCGGCACGTGCTGCGCGTCGTGCGCGACATTCTCTACCACGAGCCGCAGGGCATCGGTACCAACACCGTCAAGGCGCTCGATGTCGTCAATCACGTATTGCACCGGCGCGCGGTGGTGTTTCTGATCTCCGACTTCGTGACGAGCGGGAGCGATCCGGGTGGGGCGCGTGCGCAACTGCGTCGAGCAGTCCGGCAGACGAATCGTCGGCACGACTTGATTGCACTGCATATCGAGGATCCTCGCGAGAGGCAGCTTCCCAACGTTGGGATCATCGCTCTGGAGGATGCAGAAACCGGGGAAATCGTCGAGCTCAACACAGCGCGCGCGGCGGTACGGAAGCGATTCAACGAGATCTCGCTGGAGCGCGCGCAACGCCTGAAGAGCGATCTGCGGGCCGAGGGAGTCGACAGCGTACAGCTGCGCACGGACATGCCTTACATCCCTCCGCTGCAGCGGTTCTTCAAATCGCGTGGCCGGCCTCGCGTATGAGGGGCGCCCGCGATACCGTGCGACGCTGCGGGAGCCTGGCGTTAGTGACAGGAGCCACGCTGGCCGGAGGCGCCATCGCCGAGGCTGCAGACGACATCCGTGACATTCGCGGACCCAAAGCGGTGCCGGGGTCCTGGATAATGCCTGCGGTGCTCGTGGGAGTGCTTCTGGTGGCGCTCGCTTACGCGATCTGGCGACAACGCGACGGCGCGACCCGCCCCCGCAAACTCACCTTGTCGGAACAGACGCTCGAGCTCCTGGAGGGTACGAAGCCACTGATGCAACCGGCTACGGCGCGGGAATTCGGGATTGCCGCGTCCGAGGTGATACGCCACTACATCGAGAAGCGCTTTGAAGTCATCGCGACTCAGAGGACCACGGAGGAGTTTCTGCAGACGCTCCTGCAGAGCCCGAATGCGGCACTCGCCCGTCACCGCTCGCTCCTCGCGGAGTTCCTGCAGCAATGCGACTTCGTCAAGTTCGCGGGCGCATCGTTGGCGGTGACCGACATGGAAGCGCTGTTCCAGAGCGCTCGCGGGTTCGTGCTCGAGACCGGCGAGGTCGCTGCCACATGATCCGGTTTCTTCAGCCCGAGTGGTTGTGGGTGCTGGCTGCGTTGCCACTGATCCTATTGTGGAGAGGGCGCCGCGGCCCGGTCGCCGCCGTCGAATATTCCGACGTCAGTCTCGCGCGGGACATTGCGCGTCGCACTCGCAGTCGTATCGGCTGGATCGTCGGGTTGCTGCCGATCATCGCGGCGGCTCTCATGATCGTCGGGCTGGCCCGGCCACAGCGAACCCACAGTCGCACCGAAGTGACCGTGAACGGCATCGACATCGTTCTCGGGTTGGATGTTTCAGGCTCGATGCAGGCGTTGGACTTCTCCGTCGGTAACTCCCCCATCAACCGGATCGCCGTGGTGAAGTCCGTCGTCGCCCAGTTCATCGAGGAGCGGCCCAACGACCGGATCGGGCTCATCGCCTTTGCGGCGTACCCGTATATCGTCAGCCCGCTCACGCTGGACCACGACTGGCTGCTGCAGAACCTCGAGCGGGTCGACGTGGGTGTTGGTGACGACGGCACGGCCATCGGCTCAGCCATCGCCGCGGCCGTGAATCACCTGCGCACCACTGCGGCAAAGTCCAAGGTGGTCATCCTGCTCACCGATGGCGTCAACAACAGTGGGAAGATATCCCCGCTCGCGGCGGCCGAAGCGGCCAGAGCCTTGGGCGTGAAGGTCTACACCATCGGCGTCGGTGTGCGCGGCAAGGCGCCCATTCCTGTCAGGGACGAAGCGGGCAGGATCCACATGGTCATGGACAGCGTGGATGTGGACGAAAAGACCCTCCAGGCGGTGGCGAGCCAGACCGGCGGCCTGTTCTATCGAGCCACCGATACGGATTCATTGCGCAAGATCTACGAGCAGATCAATCGCTACGAGACCTCTGCGCAATCCGTGCAGAGGTTCGAGCACGTGGAAGAGCTCTACAGGTGGGCGCTGTACCCCGCACTGAGCCTGCTGGCGCTGGGGTTTCTGTTGCAACAAACGAGGTTTCGCAGGTTACCGTGAGGTTCAGCGATCCTTACTGGCTGCTGGCTGGACTGCTGACGAGCATCGTGCTCGTCGTGGCATGGCGCTGGCACGACGCTCGCCAGCGCGCGGCGCTCGCGGCATTTGTCGCGTCGCACCTGCGGCTCAAGCTCACCGGCTCCGTGTCGCGGCTCGGGCGCCTCATGCAGCGGGGCCTGTTTCTGGCGTCAGTGCTTTGCCTGTTCACCTCTCTCGCCGGCCCGGAGATCGGCTGGCACTGGGAGCTGATCAGCCGTCGCGGCAACGAGGTGGTGTTCGCCATCGACACTTCGCGCAGCATGTTGACTCCGGACGTGCTGCCCAACCGCTTGACGCGCGCCAAGCTCGCGATCGATGACATGGCGAGGCAGTTGGATGGCGATGGGATCGGCATCGTGGCATTCGCCGGCCGTGCGTATGCCGTCTGCCCGCTGACGCTCGACTACGGTGCCTTTCATCAATCACTGGATGCCATCGACGTTCACACCATCCCGCAGGGCGGCACGAACATTCCGAGCGCCATTGCTGCCGCACGTGCGGCGTTTCGCCGCCGTGCGAGCGCCGATAGAATTCTGATACTGGTCACTGACGGTGAGAATCTCGAGGGTGACGCTCTGGCTGCCGCGAAGGCGGCGGCGGCGCAGGACGGGCTGAAGATTTACACCGTCGGCATCGGTACGGCGGCGGGTGAGCTCATCCCCTTGCCGGCGGAGCTGGGGGGCGGCTTCGTCAAGGACGACAAGGGCACGCCGGTCAAGTCGCAACTCGATGAGGCCGGGCTGAAGGCTATCGCCTCCGCCACCGGCGGCGCGTATGTGCACCTGGAGGGTCAAGGCGAGACTTTCGATGCTTTCCTGCGAACGGTATTCGCCGCCGTCTCCAAGCACGACCTGATCTACAGGCAGCAGAGGATCTACATCCAGCGGTATCAGTGGCCGCTCGCTGCATCCCTGGTGATGTTGTTGGGCAGCCTGCTGGTGGGCACGCGGCGTGCGAGCCGCCGGCGAACGGCTGCGGTGAGCGGCGCGATCGCAGTGCCCGCCCTGTTGGCGCTGATGATCGTTCCGATGCGCTCCCAGAGCGCCGATCAGGCGGGCGCCCCTGCTGCGAGGAGGGAGGCGGGCCCCGCCCCTGCTGTGAGGACTGATCCGAACGCGCCGATCCTGGAGTACAACGCGGGAACCGCGGCGTATCGCGCCGGGCAGTTTCCGCAGGCCACGCGGTCGTTCCAACAGTCCATCGATACTGCTCCGGCGAGCGATGCAAAGCGTCTCGCGGATCAGGAGGATGCTTACTATAACCTGGGGAACGCGCTTTATCGCGCGGGTCAGCGGTTCGAGAAGTCCAATCCTCAGGAGGCGATGCGCACGTGGACGGACGCCCTCAAGGCGTATGACACGGCGTTGCAGTTGCGGCGCGATGATGGGGATAGCCAATACAACCGCGACTTCGTGCAGAAGAAGATCGATGCGCTGCAGAAGCCGCC
>DATNEN010000134.1:0-11365 GCA_035552975.1 Steroidobacteraceae bacterium | reverse complement strand
TCGAATTCGCCGAGCTCGTTCGAAGCGCCGATGAACATCGAGTTGACCGCGCTCACGCGGCCGCGGATCTCGTCGGGAGTCTCCAGCTGAACGAGCACATGCCGAATATAAACGCTGAGCATGTCGCCCGCGCCCAGCACCGCGAGCGCCGGCAACGATAACCAGAACGCGCGCGATACGCCGAAAGTCACCGTGGCTGCTCCGAACGCGACGACGCCTCCGAACATCCACCTTCCCGCATGACGCTCTATCGGATTGAAGGCGAGAAGCATGGCCGTCAACGCGGCCCCCACACCGGGCGCGGTGCGCAGAACACCCAGGCCCGCGGGACCGATGTGCAACACGTCGCTGGCGTAGATCGGCAGAAGAGCGGTCGCGCCGCCGAACAGCACCGCGAACAGGTCGAGAGAGATTGCGCCGAGAACGGCTCGCTTGTGCAGCACGAAGCGGATGCCCTCGAGCAGGTCGGAGGCACTGAAGGCCTTCGCGGGCGCGGCGGCTCGAAACGGCCTGATCATCGAGATCAGCAGCAGGATGATCAGCAACAGCGCCAGGGAGGTCCCATACACCACGGCCGGTCCGAGCAGGTACAGCACTCCACCGAGCGACGGGCCGGCAATGACACCCACCTGCAGCAGCATGGAGTTCATGGCCACCGCGTTCTGAAACGCTTCGGGCGGCACCAGGTTGGGGGTCATGGCTTGCGAAGTCGGCATCCAGAAAGCGCGCGCCGCTCCGGAGAGCGCCATGGCAAAGAACACGGGCCACACGACATGGGCACCGGTGAGCGTGAACCACACGAGGACGCCCACCGCCGCGGCGGCTACGAAGTACGCCGCCACAAGGACGAGACGCCGGTCGGCACGATCGGCAACGTGGCCCGCGGGCAGGACGAGCAGAACGAAGGGTACGAACTGCGCGAGACCGACGAGGCCGAGGTCCAATGGATTGCGTGTGATGGCGTAGACCTGCCAGCCCACGGCGACATCCAGCATCATCCAGCACAGCGTTGCGCAGAAGCGGGCCGCTGCGTACACCGTGTAGTCGCGGTAACGCAGGGCGGCAAGGGGGTTTGACATTCCGTGCGAGCTTAGCAGGCACGCGCGTGGGTAAGCTCGACTGCAAGCGCAGAAGCCTTGGACCGCGTGCGCGGGAGCGCCGGGCCCCGGAAGGCTCGACTGGAAGCGCGCTTTCGACCGCGGCTTCAGTGCACCGGGATCGACCTGAGGAGCCCGTTCAGTACCGACGTCTTGACCGGTTTGACCAGAAACTCGTCGAAACCCGCCAGGCTGGCGCGCTCGCGATCCGCCGGCTGACCGTACCCGGTGAGCGCCACGATCATGCTGGGAGCACCCTGGGGCAGGCTGCGCAGCCTCCGAGCCACCTCATAGCCGTCCATCTCGGGCAACCCGATGTCCAGCAACACCACGTCCGGACTGATCGACGAGGCGACCTCCAGCGCCGCACGAGCGCTGTGGACACTATGGGTCTCGTAGCCATCCAGACCGAGCAGCATCGCGGTGCTGTCGGCAGCATCGACGTTATCGTCGACGATCAGAATGCGCAGGGCGCCCGGCGGTCGCCGGGCGGGAGGCGGGCGGGCCGCAGTCGCACGTGCCGGCGATTGTGAGGCCGGCGTGGGCTCCGGCGCGAAGGGCTCGAAGCTCGCGGCAGCGGCATCCTCGCTGCTGGGCAGCCTTACGATGAACTCTGCCCCCTCCCCAGGTCCTCCGTCGCTGCGGGCTTCTACCGAGCCCCCGTGCATCTCCACGAGCAGCTTCACCAGGGTGAGCCCGATTCCCAGGCCGCCCTGCGATCGGTCCAGAGTCCGCTCGGCCTGTGCAAACAGCTCAAACACCCGCGGCAGCAACGTGGCTGGGATCCCAGCACCGGTGTCGCGAACGCGCAGCACCGCCTGGTTGCCTTCGCGGCAGGCATCGAGCCAGATCTCTCCGCCCTCGTCGGTGTACTTCGCTGCGTTGTTCAGCAGATTCGCGAGCACCTGCGCGAGTCGGGTGAGATCGCCCGGCAGGCGCACCTGAGCTCGCGGCAATTGAACGTGCAGCCGATGATTGCGCGCACGGATGAGCGGACGGCTGGTCTCGACACCGTGCGTGACGATCTCTGCAAGGTCGAGCTCCTCGCGGTGCAGGACGATCTGTCCGCGCACGATCCTCGACACATCGAGCAGGTCATCGACGAGGCGCGCAAGATGGCGCGTCTGGCGGTCGATCACTGCTCGAGCCCATTCGATCTCCGGGTGGCTGGCCGCGTGGATGCGCAGTATCTGTGCGGCGCTGGTGATCGGTGCCAGAGGATTCCGGAGCTCGTGACCGAGCATGGCCAGAAACTCATCCTTGCGCTGATTCACCTCGCGAAGGGCTTCCTCGACGGCGCGGTCGGCGCGGGCCTTCTCGAAGGCCGGCCAGACGATGTCCGCGACGCGTTGCACGAGCGTCACCTCGGACTCGCTCCAGTCGCGCGGCCTCGCTTCCACTACCGACAGCAGCGCGAGCAACGCACCGCCCTGCAGCAGCGGAGCGGAGACGACGGCCCCGACACCCTCCAGGCCGAACCAACGATCATAAAGACTCCCGCAGCGATCGGCGGGAAGCGGAGCGTCGCCAACGGGACTGTCGTCAAGCGCCGAGCGGCTTTGATCGCGCACGTCGCGCATCACGGTCATCTGCCCCAGGCGAGCTCGTGTGGCCAGATTCTCGAACGGCCGCAGAGGCAGGCTGGCGATCTCGATCTGCGACGCATCGCTCGCACGCTGCCGCAACATGACCGCCTCGCCCTGGGATTCATCGAGCTCGGCGAGGCTCACCTCGGCAGCGCCGAGGCGCTCGCGCAACCGGCCCATCGCGGCGCAAAGCAACTCCTGGGGGTTGCCCAGCGGCGCGAGCTCCGTCGACAGCGCCAGCAGGAATGCGCTGCAGTCGTTGGCTTCCTTGGCATCATGGACGTTGGTGGATGTGCCCATCCACCCCGTGAGGGTTCCGTTGCCGCTCCTCACGGGCTGCGCCCGCGTGAGGTGCCAGTGGAAGCGGCCGTCATGGCGCCGCAGGCGGGTCTCGAAACTCAGCGCATCGCCACTGGCGATGGCCCGTTCCCAGGCGGACCGCGCACGCAAGTCGTCCTCCGGATGAGTGGCAGGCCCGCACAGGAATGGGCCCGGCGAGGGCTCGACCGCCGCGCCGAAATACTCGCTCCCACGATGGTTCAGGTAGTCGAGGGTGCCATCCGGGCGACAAACCCACACCAGATGCGGCAGAGCATCTGCCAGCAGCCGGAAATCCGCTGCACTGGCGCCGCTCTCAGGCATCGTATGTGAAGTTCCCCGCCCGGAGAGCTCGGCGTGGGGCTGTGCTTCGCTTCCCATGGGGCCCGCTCTTGGTCATCATCTAATGGCTGCAGGCCACGGCCTGCACGGGGGGCAGTTCAAGCATGAGGGTTCCAAGCAAGCGCCGTGCCGCTCTGTATGTGCTCGCGCTCAGGGTACTCATCGGGCTCCTGGCGGGCGCCATGGCGGGCTGCACCGTCCATCCACCCGCGCCACCGGCTCCTGCACAACCGAGCGCCGCCGATATGAGCTTCGACGAAATTTCAAACCGGTACCTGCACGACATGCTGGCGCTCACGCCTGTTGCGGCTACGGCGCTCGGCGAGCATCGCTATGACGGCATGCTCGATGATGTCAGTGTGGCGGGCAACGAGCGGCGCACGGCGCTCGCACATGAGCTGCTGACGCAGCTCAAAGCGCTCGACCGCAGCAGCCTGTCGCGCGCGCATCAGGTCGATGCACAGCTGCTCACCAACGAGCTCGAGTACCAGATCTGGCGCACCGAGAAGCTGCAGGAATGGCGCTGGAACCCACTCCTTTACACGGACCTGGCCGGCAACAGCGTGTACCTGTTGATGGCGCGCGACTTCGCCCCCCTGCCCGAGCGCCTGCGCAACGTGGGAGCACGCCTCAACGAGCTGCCGCGGCTGCTGGAGCAGGTGCGCGCGGTTCTCGACCCCGCACGCGTACCCAGGATTCATGCCGAGACGGCAATCAAACAAAACACCGGGGCGCTCGAGCTGATCGAGCAACTCGTAGTGCCGCAGCTCGGTAGCCTTCCGGAAGCCGATCGAGTGCAGCTCGAGAGTGCGATTGCCCGTGCGCGCACGGCAATTGCCCAACATCAGCTGTGGCTGGAGAAACGCCTGCTTCCGGCGGCGAAGGGAGATTTCCGGCTCGGCGCCGATCTGTACGACGCGAAGCTGCGGTTCGCGCTCGTCTCGACGCTGTCGCGCCAGGACATTCGCGCGCGTGCGCAATCCGAGCTGGTGGCTGCGCGGGCGCAGATGTACGCGATCGCGCGCAGCGTGCTCGGCGCCCGTCCCGGCGCACCGGCGCTACCGGAGTCACCGGCTCCCGATCAACAGCAGGCGGCCATCGTGGCAGCGCTGCAGCTCGCTTACGCGGACCGCCCCGAGCGCGGCGCCGTGTTCGCTACGGTGCAGGGGGCTTTTGAGGAGGCTCGGCGATTCGTTCTGGCCAAGGACTTCGTCACTCTCTACGATGACCCCATCGATATCATTCCGATGCCGGAGTTCCAGCGCGGCGTGGCGCTCGCCTATTGCGATTCGCCCGGGCCGCTGGATCACGGCCAGAAGACTTTTTTTGCGGTCTCGCCCATCCCCTCCGACTGGAGCGACGCGCAGACGGGCTCGTTCCTGCGCGAATACAACACGAGGTCGATCGATGACCTGACGTTCCACGAGGGGATGCCGGGGCATTACGTGCAGCTCATGCACGCCAACCGCTACGACTCGCCGCTGCGTGCCGTGCTGGCCTCGGGCACGTTCATCGAAGGTTGGGCCGTGTACTCGGAAAGGCTGATGGTCGAGGAGGGGTTCCGCGACGGCGACCCGCTGATGCACCTGATCCAGCTCAAGTGGTACCTGCGCACCATAGCCAATGCCATCCTCGACCAGGCCGTGCACGTGGAGGGCATGTCGCGCGAGGCCGCGATGCGCCTGCTGATGCACGACACCTTCCAGGAGGAGCGCGAAGCTTCCGGCAAGTGGGTGCGGGCGGAGCTGACCTCGACGCAGCTTCCGACTTACTTCGTCGGCGTCCAGGAGCACCTCGCGCTGCGCGATGAAGCGCGGCAGCGTTGGGGGCGCAGCTTCACCCTGAAGCGCTACCACGACACGACGCTCTCCTTCGGATCGCCTCCGGTGCGGTACGTGCGTGAGCTGATGTTCGATCTGCCGATCGATTAGGACCCTCGCGCCAAGGGAGGGTACGCCGGCAAAAAACCACGCTTTTTGCCGGCCGCGTGGACTTGCCGAGGGCCCCAACTCCGCAAAAATTCCCGCGGAGGATCGGCACGCCGGCAAAAACCACGCTTTTTGCCGGCCGCGTGGACTTGCCAAGGGCCTCAACTCCGCAAAAATTCTCTCCGGGAATTTTTGCCAATCAACTAGTTCAATCCTGCGTTGTCGGACAACATCAGGGTGAGCGCCAGCAGGATGCAGGCGCCGAGGCTCAGATTGCGCCGCAGGCTCATGTACTCGTCCGGCAGCTCCGAGCCGACCTGGCGGTGCTCATACAGCCAGAACACGCCCAGCCCGACGACCAGCAGGGCCAGTCCGCGCTGTCCCCCCATCACGACCGCGGTTGCCGCAATCACCGCGGGCGCAACCGCGCCAAGGATGCGCACCGGCCGCCAGGGCATCCTGCCGGCCAGGGCCAGCCCCCAGTGCACCCCGCCGACGAAAGTGAGCACGACCGCTCCATAGGCGACCGCAACGCGTTGCGCCAGCTCGCGCTGCGCGTAATCGGGCAACAGGCCGACTCCCAGCAGGCACAGCGCAAAGGGCGCAACGCCCGCATACCCGGCAATCTCCGCTGCGGGAGGGAGGCGAGTGATGGGAGTGTCGGCGCGGCGCACGGCTCGGGATGATACATGAGCCGACGCTATCGGCCTTTGACCCCGGACCCGCGCCCTCCACTTGACGCCGCGGGCGGATCACATCAGGCTTCGCTGCGCGTGAGGTGCTCGTCGGTGCGGATAGCTCATCCGCGTTGACGAGGAAACGGGAAGTCCGGTGGGGACCAGGCGACGAGCTCGTCCTGGTCCGAATCCGGCGCTGCCCCCGCAACGGTAATCGAGATCAAGCGGATCAAGCGGCCACTGCGCCCCCAAAACGGCGTGGGAAGGCGATCCGCAGCTCCAGGCAGGCGTCCTCGACGCCTGCGCGGACGGCTCGAGAGCCCGGAGACCGGCCTCGCACGAGAACTGGGGTGTCGCGGCGGGCGATGCCGGTTGCGGCGCGCTCCCAGCAACGCTCCCCGCTCCCGGCTCTGACTTCCTGCCGACACCCTCTGACACGGGTGTGTGTGCGTCAGGGAGTTGTGTCGATGATCAGAGGTTGCATGGCTGGCCGCGCGTTGCGGTCAGGGCTGCTCGGCTTACTGGCAGCAACGTTCGCTTCCCGTTCGCAGGCCCAGTTCCCCGGCCCGGATCCGGACTACACCAGCGAGCCGGTCATCATCACCGCCTCGCGCGTCGGGGAACCGGCCAGCGGCTCGTTCTGGTCCTCCAGCATCCTGACGCAGCAGGACATTCAGACGCGCCAGGTGCAGTCGGTCCAGGACCTCCTGGCGGACCTGGCAGGCATCAACGTCGGCAACGCCGGGGGACTCGGCAAGCAGAGCTCGCTGTTCCTGCGCGGCACCAACTCCGACCACACGCTGTTGCTCATCGATGGCGTACGGGTCGGGTCCGCAACCGCCGGAACGGCGCCGATCCAAGCGCTTGCGCTGGAGCAGATCGACAGGATCGAGATCGTCCGCGGGCCGCGCTCGACGCTCTACGGGTCGGATGCCATGGGGGGTGTCATCCAGATCTTCACCCGCCGCGCACCGCAGGCGGGGCTTTCCTTCGGAGCGAGCGTGTCCGAGGGCAGCCACGATACGCATGACGTCAGCGGCGACCTGCAGGCACGCGGCGAGCGCGCCTGGGTGAATCTCGGGGCCGAGAATCTCACCACCAACGGCTACAACCCCTGTGTTGCGGGAGCGCCGCTGTTCTTCGGCTGTGCCACGGACGCTCCGGGGCTGGACGGCTATCGCAATCATTCCGGCTCGCTGGCGGCGGGTGTCGAGGTCACCAGCTGGCTCAGTGCCGAAGTCCACTCGATGATCGCCGACGGCCAGAACTATTTCGACGCCGGCACCGCCAACCGGGAAGAGTTCAGCGAACGCGTCCACTCGTTGAGCCTGGATGGCTCCTTGGGGCAAGAGTGGCACGCGCAGCTGCAGCTGGGGCGCAGTGAGGATGTCGAGCGGGACTTTTTGTATGCGGACCCGGTTGACCGGTTCATCACCCGGCGGGACTCGGCAAGCCTCTCGGTGGACGGCCACATCAACTCGATGCTGCGGCTCGTCAGTGGCGCCGACTATTACGAGGATCGCGTGGACAGCGACACTGGGTACATCCAAAGCGACACAGGGCTTCCCGTCACCTCGCGCCACACTACGGGAGTGTTCAGCGAGCTGCGTGGCGAATGGGCGGGGTGGTCGGCCCTCGCCGGTGCGCGCTATGAGGACAACCAACAGTTCGGCCATCACCTCACCGAGAACGCAGGCATCGGACGCAAGCTGGGCGACACGCTGCAGCTGACCCTGACCTGGGGTACGGCGTTCCACGCGCCCACGTTCAACGACCTGTACTACCCGTTGTTCTCGAACTCGCACCTGCAGCCGGAGCAGTCGCGCTCCATCGAGCTGGGCGCGGACGGCAAACAAGGGCCACTGCACTGGTCCGCGCACGTGTACCAGACTCGCATCGACCGGCTGATCGAGTTCAACTCCCTGACGTTCGTGCCGGAGAACCTCGACCGTGCCCGAATTCGGGGCGCGGAGCTGCAGGCCGATTGGCAGAGCCGCGATTGGAAGCTCGCCGCACAGTACACACACCTGGACCCGCTGGATCTCGGCGCAGGGGACAATGGCGCCGATCTGCTGCTGCCGCGGCGCGCGAAGGACAGCGGCTCACTGGAGGTGCGTCGCCTGCTGCCGCGGGCCTCGCTCGGGCTGGTGGGCCGCTGGGAAGGCCGCCGCTTCGACGACTTTGCCAACACAACACCCCTGGGTGGGTATTTCACGCTGGACCTGCTGGGCGAGTGGCGCTTTGCGCGCGGCTGGCAGCTCGAGGCGAGCTGCGCGAATCTGCTCAATCGGGTCTATCAGACCGCCGCCTACTTCAACCAGGACCGCCTCCACTACCGCCTCACGGTGCGCTACCAGTTGCCGGGGAAGTCATCATGACCTTGAGCGGCGGCTCTTTCAGGGCCGGCCCCTCGAGCTCACTGACCTCTATCTGCTCCGCCAGCGGGTTGGGGCGCCTCACGGGGTTGAAGCCGCCCGACTGCTTGCGCCACAGCTCGGCGTACAGGCCTCCCTGGCACAGCAGCTCTTCGTGCGAGCCGTCCGCGACGATGACTCCGCGCTCGAGCACGATCAGACGATCCATGTCCATGACCGTGCTCAAGCGATGGGCGATGGCAATCACTGTCTTGCCCGCCATCGCTTCCCTCATGGCCTCCTGGATGACCTGCTCGCTGTGGCTGTCGAGCGCGCTGGTGGCCTCATCCAGCAGCAGAATCGGTGCATTGCGCAGGATGGCACGCGCGATCGCGATTCTCTGGCGCTGGCCGCCGGAGAGCTTGAGGCCCCTTTCGCCCGCCAATGTCCGGTAGCCGTGCTCGAGCTGCACGATGAAGTCTTCGGCGTGCGCTCGCCTGGCGGCAAGCATGACCTCTTCGTCCGTGGCTCCAGGGCGGCCATAGCGGATGTTCTCCAGGAGGCTGCGGTGGAACAGGCTGGTGTCCTGCGGGATGAGCGCCATGGATTGCCGGAGACTCTCCTGGGTCACCTTGCGGATATCCTGTCCGTCGATGCGGATGGAGCCTTCGGCCACATCGTGCATGCGCATCAGCAGCCCCATCAGCGTCGTCTTGCCTGCCCCGCTCGGGCCCACCAGGCCGACTCGCTGGCCCGCCGGGATGGTCAGCTCGAAATCCTTCACGACGTGGCGCGAGCCCTGTCCGGTCGCATCGTAGGCGAAGGCGACGCGCTCGAAATGAATCGTGCCCTGCGTCACCTGCAGCGCGGGAGCGTCGGGCTCGTCCGTCAAGGTCGAAGGGACGATGAGAGTGGCAATGCTCTCCCGGCCCGAGCCGAGCTGGTCGTAGAACTCCGGGATTCGTTGCCCCACGTTGTAGGCCGTCTGCAGCAGCGAGCTGGTCAACGTGGTGACCATGACGAAATCGCCGGCGCCGATCATGCGGTGCACCCACGCATAGAGCGCTCCGCCGACGAAGACGATCCACATGCCGACGTCCAGCACATACTGCACACAGCGCAGGCGGACGACGGATCGGTACGCAGCGCGGCGGGCCTCGCACTCCTGCCCCGTATAGCGCTCGAGCTCCCGATCCTCGAGGGACTGGTTGGCGAAAAAGAACACGTTGCGGATGTTCGTGATGACATCCACGACCCGGCCGGTCACCGTGGCGCGCGCTTCATTGGTCAGCGCAGCGCGTCGGGTACATTCGCGCCCCACGACCAGGCTCACGATGAAGTAGATCCCGATGCTCACCACGGCCGCGGCACAAAAGGCCGGGCTCGCGACGTAGAAGAAGCCGGCGACGAACAGAAAGAAAAACGTGCTCGGAATGAAGTCGAACACCATCATGTCGAACAGCATCAGAACCTGATCGGGCAGCATGACGGCCCGATGGGCGATCTTGCCCGACAGGGTGCTCTCGAAATACGCGCTCGACAGGCGCTGTGCGTACGCAAAGACCTCTTCCTTGATACGCACGAGCATGCGGGAGCGCGTCTCGTAGGAGCAGTACCAGGTCGCGGCATCGATTGCGAAGCGCGCCACGATCAGACCCACGAACAGCGTAAATGGCCCGGCCAACGCGTCGACGCCGTTGGCGTCGTGCAGGGAAAGCACCGTGTCGGTCAGACGCTTGATGGCGTACGCGACGGAGGCGAAGACGGCCCGGCCCATGACCGGAAACACGATCAGGCCGAGGCAACCCCAGGGAAACTGGCGATAGAAGTGGAATGAGAACGGCAGGAGCCGATTGGGCAAAGCAGGAGCGTTCATCCGCGGTCTTCCGTGAGAAAAGCGGGCCGCCGATCGCGGTTGCCTCGCCACTTGGGGCACTCGTGCAGCTTGGGCGTGGCTACCGTGCGCTTCGAGTCCGCGTTAGCCTAGTCGCTTGTGCTAGACCCGGCAATCCCGGAGGGCGAGGCGCGTGAGTACGGTTCTGGTGACGGGTGGCTCGGGTTTCATCGCCGCGCACACAATCGCCCAACTCCTCGCAGCCGGCCATCACGTGCGCACCACCGTGCGGCAGGCGGCGCGGGAGCAGGATGTCCGCGCCATGCTGAATGGACGTTTGGACCGCCTGTCGTTCTTCGTCGCCGACCTGAGGACCGACGTCGGCTGGTCCGAGGCGATCGCCGGTTGCGACTATGTGCTGCATATCGCGTCCCCGCTTCCCACGAGCGCTCCGAAGCACGAGGACGAGCTGATCGTTCCTGCGCGCGAAGGCACGCTGCGTGTCCTGCGTGCGGCGCGCGACGCCGGCGTCAAGCGAGTCGTGCTCACGTCCTCGTTTGCAGCCATAGGGTACGGGCATCCGCCGCAGCAGGCGCCGTTCACCGAGTCGAGCTGGTCGGAGATTCGCGGTCCGGTGTCTGCCTACGTGAAGTCCAAGACGCTCGCCGAACGGGCGGCGTGGAAATTCATGGCGTATGAGAGCGGCGCCCTCGAGCTGGCCGTCGTCAATCCGGTGGCCGTGCTCGGTCCGGTACTGGGCCAGGACTTCTCTGCCTCGATCCAAGTGGTGAAGCGGCTACTGGACGGGGCCGTGCCCGGCTGCCCGCGGCTCTGCTTCGGCGTCGTCGACGTACGCGATGTCGCCGAGCTGCACATCCGTTGCATGACGCATCCCGGCGCCAGGGGCGAGCGGTTCCTCGCGACTGCCGGAGACTTTTTACCGCTGCTGGCCATTGCGCGCGTGTTGAAGGCTCGCGTGGGTGCCGCTGCGCGCAGAGTTCCCGCACGTCAGCTTCCGGATTGGCTCGTGCGCTTCGGCGCTCGATTCAACCCCACGGTCAAGCAGATGTTGCCGGAGCTCGGCAAGATGAAGAACGGCACGCACGAGAAAGCGCGGCGCCTGCTCGGGTGGAAGCCGCGATCCAGCGAAGAGGCGATCGTTGCCACCGCGGAGAGCCTGATTCAGCGGGGACTCGTGCAGCGCTGACGTCAGCGCGAAGCGCCGGAGT
>DATNEN010000133.1:0-28808 GCA_035552975.1 Steroidobacteraceae bacterium | reverse complement strand
CCGAGAGCGGGCTGGCGGCCACCATCAACGTGCAATCGATCCGTCCCCTGGACTACGGTAAGCAGCACATCGCGGCCACCGTCGAGGGAGCGTACGACGAGCAAGCTGGCGGGGGCGCGAGGCCGCATCTGCAGGCGCTCTACACCAATACCTTCTTCGACAACCGGCTGGGGTGGCTGGTCGCTTTCGATCTCAACGAGAGAAGGGTCGACGACCAGAGCAGCATCACCGACGGCGTCCTGGCCGACTCGACCTATCCAGGGCCGGGCACCGCGTATCGGGTCTTCGGGCTGGTTTTGAACGACCAGGTCGGCTTCGACCGGCGCGCCAGTGTCATGAGCATGCTCCAGTTCCGCGTCAACGACTCCCTCGAGCTGCGCCTGGATACCCTCAACTCGCAATTCGACCAGACCTACAACTGGTTTCAGGGCGATGCCTACTATCCTGACGCGTTCGCTCTCGGCCCGGAGACCACCCTCAGTCAGAGGCTCGATTCGAATAACGTCGAGACCCAATGGCAAGGCACCCACGTCTACAATCAAACCTCGGGTCACCGCTTCCAGTACGCGCAGTGGCTGACCTCCACTGCTCTTGGGGCCACTCTCAGCCTGGCGCAGTGGACAATCAACGCCGAGGGGTCCTTTGGCCAGTCCCGGGAGGAGACGACCACCATCTACACCAACTTCGCGTCGAACCAGCCGGGCTCGACGTTCTCATACGACACGACCCAGGACCCCAACGGTCCGATCGGCTTCAGCATCACGGGCTTTGATCCGACCAATCCCAATAACTACACCTTTGCCGGCATGCTGGGCGAGTACCAGGCGCCGACGACCGACAAGATATGGAACTTCAAAGTCGATGCGAGCCGTCCCCTGGAGCTCGGGTGGCTCAAGGGGCTGCAGACGGGGGCCGATTACGAGGATCGAACGCTCGGCAACACGCCGAATGGGATCAACACCAGTAGCCTCGGGTTCTCGAACATGAGCCAGTACCTGGTGATGCACAACGACCCCAACTGGTTCAACGGCTACAGCGGTCGCGCGCAGTTTCCCAGGACTTGGCTGACGGTGGACGTGGACAAACTGTTTGCCGCTTACCCGATCGCCAGCTTTGTCGCCAGCCATCCTCCGACCGTCAATTTGACTCAGACCACGGTCGTCGAGGAAAAATCCGCCGCGGCCTATGCGCAGATCAATTTCGCGAGCCCCGACGGACGGGTGACGGGCAACGCCGGTGTGCGCCTGGTGCATACCAAGGAATTGTCTTCCGGTTATGTGCCTGCGCCCGGGGCGACGTTGATCTACGGCTTCGCGGGTGGAACCAACAACATCACCTACAGCGACCAAGGGGTGTTTTCGCAGGAAAACACGTATCACAATGTATTGCCGGATCTGAACCTGACATACAAGATCACCGACCAGTTGCTGACGCGCTTCGCGGCGGCGCAGGTCATGCAGCGGCCGGATATGAACCTGCTCGCCCAATCCAGCAGTCCGAACGCGGCCGCACAGCCACCGCCGCCCCCCGCCCCCTGGCTCGGCACCCTTGCGGAGGGCAATCCGAACCTGAAGCCTTACCTCTCCAATCAATTCGACCTGTCGCTGGAGTGGTACTTCGGGCCGAGAAGCCTGTTGGCGGGAGACTTCTTCGTCAAGGATGTGAAGAACCTGGTTCTGACCAACTACTTCCAACAGAATGCCAACGTGCAGGTGAGCGTGGCCTCATCCGGCGTCGCCGCCGGCAGCACGTTGCCGATCACCTTCACGGTAGGGCAGCCGCAGAACGCGCAAGCGACCACCCTCAAGGGGGCGGAGGTTGCGTGGCAGCAGCCGTTCAGCTTCCTGCCGGGGTTCTTGAGCGCTTTGGGCGCCCAGGCGAACTACACCCACATCTGGACGCAGCCCGTGGTGCTCAACCAGGGGCAGCCCGCGGTGCCGGTCACGGGCGTGTCGACCAACACATATAACGTAGGCGTCTACTACGACACCCCGAAATTCGGGCTGCACGCCAATTACAACTACCGTAGTGAATGGGTAGCCGACCCGCTCAGCTACTTCGGCGACGGCGACTTCGTCAAGGGGTACGGCCAGCTCGATGTCTCCGGTAACTACAACGTGACGAGCTGGCTCGCCATCAACGCCTCGGTGATCAATGCCACCAACGCGGCGTCGATCCAGGTCAATCGCTATGGGATCAATCGGTACTACGAGTTCAGCGGCCGGCGTTTCGAGCTGGGCTTGCATGCGAGCTTCTGAGGCGTTAAACGGCACGCTGCTGCGCAGCGTGGCCGTCGCCGCCCTCGGCGGCTCACTCCTTGGGTTCGACACGGCGGTGATTTCCGGGGCTACTCAGTCCCTCACCGATACGTTCGCACTCACGCCGGGTGAGTTGGGCATCACGGTCTCCGCGGCATTGTGGGGGACTGTGGTCGGTGCAATCGGGGCCGGTCCGTTCGGCCGCAGGCTCGGTGCCCGCACGAGCCTGCTGATCCTGGCTGCCTGTTATATGGTGTCCGCCATTGGATGCGCGGTCTCACCCTCCTGGACGCTGCTGCTGGTTGCTCGATTCATCGGCGGTCTTGGCATGGGCGGCTCCTCGGTTATCGCGCCCGTTTACATCGCGGAAGTCGCACCCTCCGCCTGGCGCGGGCGCCTGGTGGGGGCGTTCCAGGTCAACATCATCGTCGGAATCCTGCTCGCCTATTTCTCGAACTATGTCATCGGACTCTTCTCCCCGGGAGCGCTCGAGTGGCGCTGGGAGCTCGGCATTGCGGCAATACCCGCGGCGATCTTCCTGGTCACGCTACTCGGGAATCCCCCGAGCGCCCGTTGGCTCGCGATGCAGGGCCGGCGCCAGGAAGCGCGCGAGACCCTGCGAAAACTCGGGTCGCGTGATCCCGACGCGGAGCTGGCGCTGATCCTCGCCTCGGTCGATGAGCCTCGCTCTGCAGAGGCGGATCGGCTCTTTCAGTGGCGACATCGCCGCCCGATCACGCTCGCCATCCTGCTCGCCATGTTCAACCAGCTGATCGGCATCAATGCCGTTCTTTACTACCTCAACGATATTTTCGCGATGGCCGGTTTCAGCCGCACTTCCCAGAACCTGCAAGCCGTCGCCGTCGGTGCCGTGATGCTGGTCGCGACGCTCCTCGCCCTGTCGCTGATCGATCGCTTCGGCCGCCGCACCCTGCTGCTGGTGGGATCGGTGGGTCTTGCCGTCTGCCTGGCCGGTATCGCAGGCATTTTCCATACGCACGCCTACGAGCAGCTGCTGCTGCTGTTCGTCATCGGGTACGTGGGCTTCTTCGCGTTCTCCCAGGGTTCTGTCATCTTCGTGTACTTGAGTGAGATCTTTCCCGGCCGGGTGCGCGCTCAGGGGCAGAGCCTGGGCTGCTCGACGCATTGGGTCATGAATGCCTTGATTTCCGCGGCGTTTCCCGTGCTCGCTGCCCGGTCGGCCGCCGGCCCGTTCATCGTATTCCTCGTCATGGTCGTGCTGCAGTTCTTTGCGGTGCTGCTGTTCTTCCCCGAGACGAGCGGCGTCACGCTCGAGGACATGCACAAGCGCATCGGCGGTGAAGGCACCCCGGGTCGATACCTGGAGGCCGTGGACAAGCGGACGTAACATGCGCTTCTCACGCCGGAGCTTCCTGGGTCGCGCAGGGATGTACGCCACCGCATGCCTGGCGTCGCAACGCCCGCTTCTCGCCAAGAGCGACGCCTCCCTTGCGAGGCTGAGCGCGGGCGTCGGCTCGCAGATAGCGATCCCCTATCTGGAGACCATGCCCAACATACCGTCCCCGTTTCGTGTCCGGGATTGGACTCGTGTGGCCCTCGAGCTGGATAGCTACCTGTTCGACCTCAATGCGAAGGGGCCCTACCTGCCACTGATCTGGATCGACAAAAGCCGCGTGAATTTCGATGCGGATACGTTCGGTCTCGACATCGCGGTGGGCCACCCCATGTCCGGGCCGCACGTGCGCAAAGGTGAGCACCACCTGGCGATCTGCGACATGCCCGCCGTCATCGGAGCGAGCCTCGCCGGCATCGACAAGAGCCGCCAGGGCGGCCACGACTGGGTGAACATGGAAAAGGCGTTCTTCAACAAGGCGCACGGCGACGACGTGTTCCTGATGACCGTCGATCAGGATCGCGCGCGCAGGGAGGATCACGTTCAATCCCTGGACTTCTGGACGGACACGTTGCCGAGCCTGTTCTGCGCCCAGTTGGTCCACTTGTATCCGCAGGAGAGCGAGCTGGTTGCGCTGATGAGGCGCTGCGCGGATCAGTTCCACCAGGCGGTCTCGGTGCTGGTGAAATCCCCGGGAGGGTTTGAACACCAGAGCTTCGACTTCGCGAAGATGAAGCCCTATGACGGACCGAAGTCGCAACATTGGGTCGAGCCGGAGTCATCTGCGGCCTTCGCCTGGCTCGAGTACATGGCTTACGTCAAGTTCGGGGATCCCAAGTACTTCGAGGCGGCGCTGGCTTCCATGGACGCCTTGAATGCGGAAACGCTCAATCCCCTGTACGAAACCATGCTTCCCTACGGCGCTTACCTCGCCGCGCGCCTCAATGCGGAGCATGGGCGGGACTACGACACCGCAAAGCTACTCGCCTGGTGCTTCTCCGGAGGGCGCATCGCCGCCGATGGAGTGATCTCAGCGCGCGCCGGAGCGTACGACGTCACCGGGCTGTGGACGATGCACGGCCGTGCCTACCTCTTCGAAACGTTTCAATTGGCCTCGAGCCTCGTGCCTCTCGTTCGCTACGACCCGCGCTTCGCGCGGGCGGTCGGGAAATGGCTGCTCAACGCCGCGAACAGCGCCCGCTTGTTCTATCCGGAGGAGATCCCCGATGAGTATCAGGCGATTCCGCAACTGAAGTCGTTCTCGAGGAATCTCATTGCCTACGAAGTAGTGCTTCGCAAAGAGACCGAGTACCTGCTCCCCTGGGAGACGCCGATCTTCGCAACGGAGCCCGTCAAGCCGTTCTTTGCCACACGGGATCGCTGGGAACAGGTCAACAACTCTGCGGCGTTCCCGCCCGTCACTCACTTCAGCATCTACAGCTCAACCTCCGTAGGCGTGTTCGGCGGAATCATCTCGAAGACGAACGATGAGAAGATTCTCTGCCTGGACTGTCTCAAGACCGACTACTTCCATGCTCCGGCCTACCCCACTCATCTGTATTTCAACCCGTACAGCCAGGACAAGGAAGTCATCGTCGAGGCCGGAGACCAGCCGGTTGACTTGTACGATGTCGTTTCAAAGCGTCGGGTAGCGGCCGGAGCGCAGGGACGGGTCACGGTGCGGCTCGCGGGCGATTCCGCCGCCGTTCTCGTACGAATACCCGCAGGCGCGTCGCTCAGGCGTGTCAACGGGAAGCTGTATGCCAACGACATCATCGTCGATTTCAGAGCCTAGCTGACACACACGCCGATGGCGGTCGGCGACTTGGCGAGATTCAGAACGTTACCTGCTGGAGTTACTTTGAGTCAGTCCTGACCTTCATAACAAAACCGCAGTGGAGGAGTTCGCGATGAATAAGCCTGACCTCTCGGTACATGTACCGGCGCTGACCGCCAATACTCGCCGCATTCTGTCGTGGGTGATTCTCGGGACCGCCGCGTTGTGGCTCCTGGGCAAGCCCGGGATCGCTCATTCCCAGGTCCTGGCGGTCAGCGGCGGAGGAACGGGCGGAAGCTCCTTCAACGGCTATCTGTACGGAAATGGATCCAGTCCGTTCACGGCTGCGACGAGCATTCCGGCCTCCGCATCCTCATTCACCCAGGTGGGGACAGGCGCCCTCAGCCGTACTCTCGATGCCAAACAGAAGGAGAACGCGCTGAGCCTTCTGGATTTCTGCTCGGACAATACCGGTGCCACCGATTGCTCGACGGGCATCGGGAACTGGTTTGCCGAGGGGATCGCCTTGAACAAGGCGCTGTACATTCCCGCCGGCGTCTACAAGGTCTCCTCCCAGCTGGTCTGGAATCTTCAGACGGTCGCCGCCAAGGGCATCAACGTCTTCGGCGACGGACGCCTCGCCTCGATCATCAAGTTCGATAACGGGGTCACCTCTCCGAACTGGGATATCGTCGGCAACGATACTCCCGGGGAGCCGGGCATCTGTTATGCGCGTTTCGAGGATTTCGGGGTCCAGGGCAACACCTCCGGTGAGCTGATGACCTTCGGCCGCGACGACTACAACGACGCCATGAACGAGTTTCAGCTCAACAACATCTATGTGCAGAACTTCAATACGACGAGCACCGCGGTCGCCCTCAAGTTGAACTACTTCCTCAACGGACTGGTCAATGTCGCTGCCAATGGCGGAGGCTTCAACACGAGCACGAATACGGGGTCCGGGTTCGCGGCGCTGCTCTGCAACGCGTGCGTGATGAACACCTTCATGGGCACCTTCGGTACCGATGGAAACGGGATCGTGCTGGCGAACGGCTTCAGCTACACCAATACGTTCCTGAACATCGATACGGAGGGGAACACCATCGATATCAACATTTCCAGCGCCAACGCGACCAGCAACACGTGGGTCGGCGGTCAGATCGCAACCGCGACCTACGGCATATTCGCGGCGAACGGCAGCGGCAATAAATTCATCAACGTCAATAATGCCATCTCGGGCGCCGGAACCAGCTTCATGCCGAGCTCCACCGGCGTGTGGCTGGAAACGCCCAATATCAATACCGTGTCTACGCCCGGGATGCCGGGGAGCGGCACGGCAGTCACGAACACCAGTGGCCAGGTGGCCATGGTAGCGATCAACGGAGGTGCAGTGACCGCGGTGAAGCGTAACGGCGCCACGTTGTTCACGACCACCAACGTGACGGTGATCCTCGAGCCGGGCGATTCGATTGCCCTCACCTACAGCACGGCGCCGGGCTGGACGTGGATGCCGATCAGATAACGGCAGCCTACGGATGTGCAGAGGCGTCGGACAAGTCGGAGAGCGCTGCGAGCAGCTCGCGCAACTTCGGGGGCTTGCTCAAGACACGATCCACATGAGGCGGAACTTAACCCTCGGCCACCAGGCGCTGTCCCCAACCAGGTCAATAGAATGACGGGCGTTTCAGGCGCGGCAGCCTTCACGGCGCCGGAAACCTTGCGCCCGTCGCACACCCGATGCAGCCCCGAACCGCCCGATCACTCGCTCCCGGCCCTGCGCTTCGAGATTCCGGAGGCGGCCCAGGGGGTCGTGCGGTCAGGCGCGCAATTGAGCGAGCTTGTCCTTCATGGCCGACTGGATGAATCGGAGATACGCCTTCTCGATCATGGCCAGGCTCGTGCCGGTCTGCTGTGCGACCGTGAGGGGATCCACTCCGTGGATCTGGAGCAGTTCGCTGATGCGGGCGTGGCGGAAGCTGTAGGCGCTGGCGTCTGTGGGGATGCGATGCTTGACGTTTTCCTGGGCGTTGTTGGCCGCGATGGCACTGCGCACTCGACGACCCCACATGTGCCTTCGCCAGGGTGTCTCGCCGTCCTCGGTAAAGAGAGGGGCATTGGGGAGCTTGTCTTTGACCTGCTTCTTGAAGAAGGCAATGCCGTCGGCGTCGAGGACGACACGGCGCACGCGCAGCTTGGGGGGTCTGCCCTTCTTGTGGGCGAGTCGGAGAGTATCGCCGTCGAAGTCGGAAACACTTGCGTTGGCGAGCTCGTGGGGACGGGCTCCGGTGAGCTCCAGTCCGCGGAGGAATTCCGCCGCGTGAAGCTCAGCCGACGCAAGTAGCGCGCGCCGCTGATCCTGATCGAGGAAGACGGCGGTCTCGCCATCGTCGTCTACGGCGTCCTGCAGCGCAGTGAGGTCCCAGGATGCAGGACTGCCGATATGGCCGAGCTGCTTCGCGCGATTGAGACCGGCGACCACGGCCCTGACGTACCGGTTCACGGTGCGAGGTGCGCGCCCGGGAAGCAGGCGATCGCGCCACTCCAGAAAGTCAACGAAAGTCGCGGATTCGAGCTGGAGAGCGGCGATGGGGTCGTCATAGACGACGACTTTGAAGCGCCACAGCGCCTCAGCAGCGGCGTCGGGGCGCGCGTGCCGCTTGAGGTCGGCAAGATAGGTTTCGAGCGCCGCACGGACGGTATCTCGCTTGACAGACCTGACAGCAGAAGCCGCAAGCCGGGAAAGCCAAGCCTCTGCGAGGCGCTTGGCTTCGTCATATTCGACGTGGTCACCGAGGCTCTCGTACTGCTGCTTACCGTCGCGGCCGCGGAATCGGGCCAGCCAAGTGTTCGGCCCAGCCCGGAAACCGAGGTACGCGCCTTTTGCCAAACGCTGCCAATACGGCTCCCGTCGGATGCTCAGGCGTTCGCGATCACGCTTTCGAGAGAGGTCAGCCATGCTCCTTGGCTCCGTACGGAAAAGTACGGAAAAGTACGGAAATCTTACGCTGGAGCTGCGTGGACCGCCATAGACAACTAGCCTCTGTTATAGTGATTTCTAGAATGGCGTAGACGGACTTGGATGGATTTTAAGCCCTATCAAGGCTAGTACACCGGTTTAGAATCCGGTTGGGAGCGCCATTAGATCAACAACTTACAGACCTTGAGGCCGGTGCAGGGCCGTGGCGCGCCGGGACATCGTCCGCCCCTTACCGGGGAACATACCGTCCAGCTCGGGTGGACTGAAGGTCTATCCGCAACTGCCAGGGTCGCTCAGCAAGCGGCCACTGCGATCGCGCACAACCGCTCCCGGGTCGCCATTCTCGCTCACCTCTTGCCCAAAATCTCATCACGCACGTCGGCGATCTCCCTCACGCGCGACTGCCGTGATCGCTCGCAATGCTCAGGCCTCGGACATCGCATGCTGCGAGGGCAAATGATCCTGGCCGGATGCGCGAGGGCGTCCTCGATCCAGGCAATGTTGAGCACTTGCGCGATGGAGGCCAGCGCGGCTCGTGCGTCCTTCGAGATCCGCGCCGCTCCTCCCTGATCCAGACACGCTCGCAAGAGAGCAGCGATGAGCGGCTCACTGCGCAGCCCATTGGCATCGAGAGCGGGCGCCAGGTCGACTCCGACCGAGAGAACGTGGTGGTTGCCCGCCATATCTCGAACGCGATGGGAATGACAACAGTAGAGGAGCGATCTTTCACCATCGCGCAGCACCGAGATCTGGGATGCAGGCTGACCGCGGTCGTCGTCGATCATGCGGAAGACGGCCCAATGGGGACAGGGATCATTGACGTGTCCGAGATTGCCCCAGGGTAAGGGAATGCCGTTGCCTCGATAGACGGCACGCAGATAGCCGGGAGGATAGGCATCGAAGAAGTGCCAATAGGGATACGGGGACACCTTCGTCATGCGTCGCATGATGACGGCGGGTGTGAGCTGCAGCTTCTGACCGGCCTCCACGCAATAGCGCTCGCGAGTGAGAAAGCGGCGGAAGGGAATCTTCGGTGCCAGCAGCGCACCGGCAAAGAAGCTGCACTCGAAGTCGCGCCAGGCATGCAGGACGTCCTGAGGATTCATGCCGGCGGCATAGGCCTTGCCTTCGGGGCTGCCGCCCATCTCACCGCCGGTGGCATGCGGAGATTTCAGTCCGTCGCCGCGGTGCAGCACCTTGTGGGCGATGTGGGTGGCGAGATCGAACTTGAGGCGCGCCGGATCGCTCTGCAGCGCTTTGTTGGCGTAGATGGTCTTGGGCGCCTGGTAGAAGGAGCGCACGACGCTGCGCAGCTCGCGGTCCTTGTCCTGCACGAACACGGGTTTGCGCTCGAACCACTCGATCTCCAGTCCATGGCGCCTCACGAGTCGGATCAGATCCTCGACGGAGAGCGGAAAGCGGCGCTCGCCGACCGCATCGGCTGCGCGCTCGAGCTCGGGAAAGTCGTTGCGCGAGGTCTCCTGGTGGGTGCGAATCAACAGATGCGCGAACTGGCGTCCGCTGGTGCCCGTCTGGGCGAGCAGTTCGGGAATGGCCGCCTGCAGCACGCTCTTGGAGAACAAGAAGGCGGGCTCGAGGGGGATCCTGGCGGCGCCGGCTTCGGGAGTCTCGGGCACGAGGGCTTCCAGGGGCGCGCTCTCGTCCAGGAACCACTCGGATTTGCGCTGGAGTACGCGTGCGATCAACTCCAGAACTTCTGCGGAGGGCGCGCGCTTGCCGCTCTCAATGAGACTGAGATACGGCACTGAGGGCGCTCTCTCGGCATCTCGCTGTACGCAACGAGCGGAGAGCTCCTCGAGGGTCAAGCCATTGCGCTTGCGGAGGGCGCGCAGCTTGGCGCCCAGGAAGTGACCTTTGTGCATGAGGGCCATGATGATGAGGCCTCGCCTCTACGACTGGCACTTCAGTAAAATTTACGATGTAAAGTTTCTATCGTCAATTTACGAAACGAAGTCGTCTAAGCTCTCCCGCACTTCAGCAAGCAACTCTCTCGAGGAGCCCGCATGAGCTTAACAGCCAGATTTCCAACGCCTGAGGAACTGCGCCACAGCTGGCGGGCGGGCCCGCGCTGGCGCGGAGTTGAGCGGGGCTATGAGCCTGAGGACGTGGTGCGACTGCGCGGCACGGTGTGCGTGGAGCACTCGATTGCGCGATTGACTGCGGAGAAGCTGTGGCGCTGCCTGAATGAGAAAGAGCTCGTGAACGCGCTCGGAGCGCTCACGGGTAACCAGGCGCTGCAACAGGTGAAGGCGGGTCTGGATGCGATCTACCTGTCGGGCTGGCAGGTGGCGGGAGATGCGAATCTCGCCGGTGAGATGTATCCGGATCAGTCGCTGTATCCGGCGGATTCGGTACCGGCCGTGGTGCGGCGCATCAACAACACCCTGCGACGCGCGGATGAGATCCATCACGCGGAGGGCAAGGAGGGGATCGACTGGCTGAAGCCGATTGTCGCGGATGCGGAAGCGGGCTTCGGCGGAGTGCTGAATGCCTTTGAGCTCATGAAGCAGATGATTGCGGCCGGAGCGGCGGGGGTGCATTTCGAGGATCAGCTGTCTGCGGCGAAGAAGTGCGGGCACATGGGCGGAAAGGTGCTGGTGCCGACGCAGGAGGCGATCTCGAAGCTGGTCGCCGCCCGTCTGGCCGCGGACGTCTGCAACGTTCCGACGGTGCTGATCGCGCGCACGGATGCGGAAGGCTCGAACCTGTTGACGACCGATGTCGATGAGCGCGATCGGCGGTTCATCGAGCGCTCTCAGGAGCGGACGGCGGAAGGCTTTTTCCGGGTGAAGGCGGGGCTCGATCAAGCGATCGCGCGCGGATTGGCCTATGCACCGTACGCCGACCTGGTCTGGTGCGAGACGGCGAAGCCGGACCTCGCGGAAGCGAAGCGCTTTGCAGAGGCTATTCGTCGGGAATTCCCGGACAAGCTGCTGGCCTACAATTGCTCGCCGTCGTTCAACTGGAAGGGCAAGCTGGATGACTTCACGATCTCGCGTTTCCAGCATGAGCTGGCGGCGATGGGGTACAAGTTCCAGTTCATCACGCTGGCGGGCTTCCATGCGCTGAACTACTCGATGTTTGAGCTGGCGCGGGGCTATAAGACTCGCAACATGAGTGCGTACGTGGCTCTGCAGGAGGCGGAGTTCGAGGCGGAGGAGCATGGGTATACGGCGACGCGGCACCAACGGGAAGTGGGCGCGGGTTACTTTGATGCCGTGACGCAAACGATCATGGGGGGACGGTCGTCGTTGACTGCGCTGACGGGCAGCACGGAGGTGCAGCAGTTCAAGGCGGCGCGTTAGGCGCTCCGCTCGATCCAGGCTCCGGCTGCAGTGTCCCGGCCCTTCGTCGCCACAGCTATTGGCCGAAAGGGCTCGAGGAACCGCCACGAGGCTGCGAGCTCGCAGGCGCGGCCGGGCCCGACCGCCTGAAAATCGATGCGCGGCATCGCCTTCGGTGACGCCGCTCGCCTGCGGGCACTTGGCCCGCTCAAAGACCGCCGGGGATGGCATTCCCAAGGCGCACGCACACCTCTACTCTACTCACGGGCGCTCCGTCCTTCACACAGCACGACAACATGCCCGAACAGACCCCCGATCCCACCGCCCCGCGAGGGCGCGTGTTGCTGGTACCCGGCATCGGCGACTCGGGAGCGGAGCATTGGCAGAGTCGCTGGGAAGCGCAGAATGAGTCCTGCGTTCGCGTACGACAGCGCGACTGGGATAACCCCGTGTGCGCCGATTGGCAGCAAGCTCTGGAGTTGGCGGCGTGCGACGCCGCGCCTGACACGTTGATCGCCGCACACAGCCTCGGATGTCTGTTAGTCGCTCACTGGCTGGCGCGAACCTCGGTCAGAATTGCAGGTGCGCTGCTCGTCGCAATCCCCGACCCTGAAGGCGCCAGCTTCCCGCCCCAGGCCGTCGGTTTCTCTCCGCTGCCTCCGAAAAGCCTGCCGTGTGCGAGCATCGTCGTCGCCAGCATCGATGACCCCTATGGCAGTCTGGACTTCGCCCGGCAGTGCGCCGCAGCGTGGGGCAGCCGGCTCGTGAGCATCGGTCGCGCCGGACACATCAACGCCGCCAGCGGCCTTGGCGACTGGAGCGAGGGTCAGCGCCTGCTCCGGTCGCTGCAAACGCATTGACCCTATCCAGTATAATAGACTACATTTCCAGTATGAAAGAAGAAGCCGCCGCACGGCGCGCAACCGGGATCGACCTGCGAATCGCGACCCGCGTAGCCGCGTTGCGTGCGCAAGCGGGTCTGACGCTGGAAGCGCTGGCGGCCACCTGCGACGTCAGCCGCTCGATGATCTCGTTGGTTGAGAGGGGAGAAATCAGCGCTACGGCCGTGGTGCTGGAGAAGATCGCCTCGGGCCTGGGCGTCTCCCTGGCCACCCTGTTCGACGACCCTTGCGCACCCGCGAGTCCCGTGTCCCGCTCCAGCGACAGGACCCCTTGGCGCGACCCGCAGTCCGGATATGTCCGGCAGAACATCTCGCCGCCGAACTTCCCCTCCCCTCTGCAAATCGTCGCGGTGGAGTTGCCTGCGGGTGCGGCGGTCTCCTACGAGAACGCTGCCCGCAACGACATCCATCAGCAGATCTGGGTGCGCGCCGGAAAGATCGAGGTCAGCGTAGGCAAGGTGACCTATCGACTGTCGGAGGGTGACTGCCTGGCCATGCAGCTCAACGAGCCGACTTCATTTCGCAATCGGACTCGCAAGGCTGCCAGGTACATTGTCGTCATCGCCAACGAGAAGTCGCTGCAGCGATGATGTGACGGAGGATCGCGCGATGCTCCTACAGGATCTGATGATTCGTCCGGCGCGCGAGGCGGACTTGCCGGGGATCCTGGCGATCTACAACGACGTGATCGCATCTTCCACGGCCGTCTACTCCCTCGAGCCCGCCACTCTGCAGGAGCGCGCGACGTGGCTTGCCGCTCGAACCGAGAAAGGCTTCCCTGTGATCGTGGCAGAGCTCGAGCGCCAGGTGGCGGGCTTTGCCTCGTTCGGCGAGTTTCGCGGTGTTTGGCCTGGGTACCGCCACTCCGTCGAACACTCCGTGCACGTGAGCAGCGCTTGGCGTGGGCGAGGAATCGGCACGCGCCTGACGTCGGCACTGTTTCCGTTGGCCGCCGCGATGGGCAAGCACGTGATGATCGGCGGCATCGATGCCGACAACGAAGTTTCGCTGCGCATGCACGAGCGCCTCGGCTTCCAGCGTGTAGCGCACCTGCACGAGGTCGGGCGCAAGTTTGGCCGCTGGCTGGATCTGGTGTTGGTGCAACGCTACTTGGATGAGCCCGGCGCGTCGCGGGACGACTGACTCGCCGGCAGCGCCTCAGGCGGCTTCGCTGGCCCCCGCAGGTGCGCGCGCCGGCTCAGCTGGCTGAGAAGCTGCCACAGCAGCACGAGTCTCCGGCAACGGTCCGTAGTAGCGCGAAATCTCGACCGTGCCTTCGAGAACCAGCTCGAAGCCCTCCGGAACGATCGCGATCCGCTTCTGCCAACGCGGCAGCGGAATACGCGCTTTCACGCACAGATGGACGATGGCCGCGGCGACCGCAGGAAGAGAGTATTTGCGAGTCTCGGGCTCGATGGCCCCCGGACGCTGTACACACAGCACCAATCCAGGCTCCGCACCGGTCTCGATCCGCGCCTCCCTCAATGGGGCTTCTGCGAGCCAGCCGCCGTGCTCCCAGTCGAGCTGCAGCACGGCATCGACCGCCGCTTCCAGCGGAAGCACGATCCTGCGCGATTCGTTGATGAGGAGTGTAGCCATCTTATGACGCCTCAGAATGCCTGCCCGCGCCCGTGGCGGACGTGACAAGGCTCACGTATTTGGGCGTAGAACGAGGTGCCGGGTCGATGTGGAAGTACGCGCCGCCGACCTGGAAGATATCCTCCGCTCGAAGAGCGCATCCAACCGCCCTCAGAACCAGCAGGACGTCATCCTCATCAAGCAGATGTTGAAGCGCCGCTG
Organism: Steroidobacteraceae bacterium; assembly: GCA_035552975.1. Classification (GTDB taxonomy): domain Bacteria; phylum Pseudomonadota; class Gammaproteobacteria; order Steroidobacterales; family Steroidobacteraceae; genus 13-2-20CM-66-19. The sequence goes on along the minus strand of DATNEN010000133.1, from coordinate 14,414 downwards.
AACCGCGCGCGCCCGCCGCAGCAGTCGCCTGCAAGCTGCACATAACTCCCACCCGATCGCGCCACGGTGCAGATATTTTCTGTGCGCTGCTTCACGTCCGGCGGGGCGCATTGGACTACAGTCTTGCCCCCGTCGCGCACGTGGACCTGCTGGGGGCGACCGGTGACGACGGCTCGCCTCTGGTGACGCTCGAGGCGCCCGACACCAACGATCTGGACATCGATCCGGTGGAGAGCCGGGAAGGCAAGCTGATCGCCCGATGCGCGCTCGTGCGGGTCCGCAACGATGCGCATGCCACGGTGCGCAATCTGATCATCGACGGCCGGCACCAGGGATGGGTGCTGCGCCGGACCGGAGCGGAGATCGAGTTCAAGTCCGTCACCACCGACAACGCCGACACCATCATCGATCACGTGGAGACCCGCAATTTCGACTCCACGGAAGCGGTGCGGCTGCTCGATAGCTCCGGCCACCTGAGAACGACTTACCCGACCATCCAGGAAGCCATCAACGCGGCGGCGGAGTGCGACGAGATCGTCATTGCCGCCGGCATGTACGCGGAGGACCTGTACATCGACCAGCCGATCACGCTCACTCGCTCCAACGTGGACCGCGTGTCCGAGCGCGTGGGCGTCAAGGCGCTCATCATCGGCCGCGTCATCGTTGCGGCCTCTGCCATCAACGTGACGCTCGATGGGATCGCCATCGAGGGCCACCTCGACCTGGAGTGCATCGTGGGCGCCACGGCGTCGCTCACCCTCCGCAACTCGCGCATCGAAGGCCGGCATACGGCGACCGGCATCCACGCCAGAGGCACAGATCAGGTCACTTCAGCCGCCGTACCGCCCACCGAGGCGGCCCCTTCCGGCCAGGAAGGCGCAGCGCCCCTCTTCCCCGGACCCTGACCCTTCAGGGTTATTCACGGCGCAGCCGACGCAAGTGCGGTTGCGCCGTTTTTTTTGCCTGACGGCCGTTTCCGCTCTTGAGCCGCGCGCTCGACCCGGATTAATTTCGGGGCAGTGGCCCTGCTCCCCGAGCGCCCATGACGATGCGACAGTATTTGCGCCGCCGCTGGAATAAAACGGTATTCGCGGCGATTGCCCTGTTCTTCACCGCTGGACTGCTGCAGCAGTATCTGGCAAGCGACGGCGCGTCCGACTACTTTCTGCGCGCGATGGTGCTCGTCGCTTTCGCCTGCCTGTTGTGGAATCAGGTGCGGACGCCCTGCCTGAAGTGCCGCCGGCCGATCGGCCTCGGCGCATTGTGGTGGGTAGGCAGCCGCAAACCGCACCAGTCGCCCCACTGTCCGCACTGCTACCTGAGCATCGACAAGGACCTGCCGGACTCCCCGCTTCCCTGACCGCTAGCGGCCCGAGCAGGGCCGGTCGGGGCGGCCGCCGCGTGGTGCCGCCACGGGCCTCGGGTCGGAGCGCGCGCTCCTCGGCCCCGGTCCTGTCAGCGGGCGCTCGACCCCGGCTCCGAGGGGGTGGCGAGCTGCCGTAGCGCCTGCTCGAACACCTCCGGCGGCTGGCCGCCCTGGATGAGATGACGATCGTTGATGATCACGGAAGGCACGGCATGGATTCCAAGGCCGGTGTAGAAGCGTTCGCGCTCGCGGACCTCGCCGGCGAACTCGTCGGACGCGAGGATCTGTCGCGCGCGCTTCTCATCCAGGCCCACACTGGCAGCCACGCTCGCCAGCACATCGTGATTGCTCGGATCCTTTCCCTCGGTGAAATAAGCGCTGAACAGCGCATTCTTCAACGCGTGCTGCCTGCCTTCGCCCTCCGCCCAATGCAACAGGCGATGCGCGTCGAAGGTGTTGTAGATCCGGCTGCGGCGCTGGAAGTCGAATCTGAAGCCCAAGGCATCGCCGCGCGCCCGCAGCGCCTCCTGGCTGCGTCCGATGTCGGCGGACGAGCCGTACTTCTCGGCGATGTGCTCGACGATGTCCTGGCCTTGGGGGCCCATCTGCGGATTGAGCTCGAAGGGCTGGAAGTGAAGCTCGGCGCGGACCTCGCCGTTCAGGCGGTTGAGCGCCGCCTCCAGGGATTTGAGCCCAACGGCGCACCACGGGCAGGACACATCCGAAACGAAATCGATTTTCATGGGGGGCTCGGCAGTGGTCACTATCGATAGACTACCCTTCCCCGATCACGAACGACACCCTCTTCATCACCCGGCTGTGGCGCGCCGCGAGCCCACCTACAACCCCAACTCGTCCATGAGCGGATCTTCGTAACGGCTGTCCTCGCCCGGATAGCGCAGCAAAGTGTCGTAACGTCCCGTCTCTTTCGCCAGCGCCCACACGAGACTCTCGCCTGCGGGCACGATGTCAGGCTCACGCTGGAACACTGGATCGCGAAACGCCTCGTCGGCGTTGATCACGTTCCAGCCGCGCGCGCTGAACATCTGCAGGAGATCCTCCAGGAACAGCGCCGTGAGCAGCTTGTGGTGAATCAACAAGGTGTGCTTGATCGATCGACCGAGTACGCGATGGGCAAGGTCATCGTAAAACGCGGCTCGTTGCCGGAGGTGCTCGAGCAGGAAGGCGCGATACGGAGCCACATCGGCGTGGGGGTCCGCTGCGAGTCGCTTGCGCAGCCGGTCGTCGATCGCCCAATCCGATGAATCGATAGTGACATACCCCATACGATAGGAATGCTCGCGCAGGAAGGCCCGCATACGGTCGCGTTGCTCGCGGGTTGCGCCCTCCTTCAATTCCGGAAAGCGGAACAGGCGCTGGAATCCAGGCTCATCCCGGATGAGGGGCTCGCACCGCAGGGTGTCTGCGGAGAACTGCTCGAACGTCGTCCTCGAGTACGGAACATGGGAGTAGGTGTGATTGCAGATGAGGTGTCCTGCCTCGCTCCACTGCCGCAGGTGACGGCGGCCCGCGGGGTTGTCGACGCGCATGCCGCACACGAACAACGCCGCCCGCAGGCGATGCCGACGCAGGGTCGCGAGAATGACGGCATTCCTGCGATCCAGATCCATCCGCGGCGTGTCCTCGGCATTCCCATCCAGATCGTCGATCGTAATGGCGACTGCCCTTGCGCCCCGAGTCCGCGCCAGCGACCAGGGAGCGCATCCGGCGAGCAGCGATCCGAGAAGCACGCGGCGAGTGGACTTTGCCATGCCGTCGCAGAATAACTAAGGATTTAGTTGAAATCAACTAAAAAATTAGTTAGCATCCATCCATGGTCAGAAAATCACGTGCGCATCCCGCCGAACGCCCCCTCACCGAAACGGAGCTGGAGATGATGAACGTCATCTGGCGCATCGGTCCATGCTCGGTGCACCAGGTCGTCCAGGCGTTGCGCCCGCAGCGCGAGCTCGCGTACACGAGCGTCTCGACCATCATCCGCATACTCGAGCAGAAGAAGTACGTCGCCAGCATCAAGGAAGGGCGCGGCCACCTCTACCAGGCGGCGGTGTCCAAGCAGGCTTATCAGGCGACGAGCCTCGCTCGCCTCGTGAGCAACGTTTTCGACGGTGCGCCCACGCTGCTGGTGCAGCGTCTGCTGGACTCGAAGCAGCTCAGCGCCGAGGAGCTGGAGAGCATTCGCGCCTCGATGCGCAGAACGGAGCGCTGAATGTCACTGGCACCGCTGCAGATCTACCTGTCGCAGAACGTGTTGCTCGTGCTGGCGTACGGCCTGCTGCGGTGTCTGCGATTCGCGAGCGCGCGGCTGCCGCGTCCCCTCGCCTACCGGCATCAATTGCACTGTGCCAATTGGCTCATCGCTGTCGCGGTGCTGGCGCCCCTCCTCGCGCCACTGCTCAGTGATCCTCACCTTCTGCCGGCAACTGCGCAGGTCTGGTCAGCCCCTTCGCTACACGCCCTCAGCGGCGCTGCGGCAAGCGTACCCGGTGCCATGCTCTCCCTGACCACGACGGGAACCCAACTGCGGCTGGACCTGATCACCCAGTGCGCTCTGACGATTTGCGCAGGCGGACTCGCGATCGCTCTGACGCTCCTCCTCATCGGTGCTCGCGCCACGCGCACGCTCCTCTCCCAGGCTCACCTCATTCGACGCAGCGGAGCACTGAGGATCCTCGCGAGCTCCGAGGCGAGCGTACCGTTCTCGTTCTGGCGGCCCGGCAGGTTTTTCATCGTGGTTCCCGTCTCTCTGCTGACACGTCCGGAGGATCTGCGAATCGCGCTTCGTCACGAGGCTCAGCATCATCGCCAGGGCGATACCTGGATGGTGTACTTCATGGGGTTGTTGCGGGGCGCGTACTTCCTCAACCCGGCCGTGCACGTGCTCAACATTTGTGTCCAGGAGCTGCGGGAATTCGCTTGCGATGAAGCCGTCATCGCGCGCCACCCCGTGACGGCGCGCAGCTACTGTGATTGCCTGTTGTGGGTCGCCGAGAACGCTCTCGTACAAACGCTGCCCGCCGTTTGCATGCCCATGGTCGATCAGAGGCTCGCGCACCGGCCTCGTTCGAGCACCGCTGCGGGCGAGCGGCCCGAGCAGCTCGGCAGCAAACCCCCAACCATGCTCGCTCGGCGGGTCGAGATCCTGTTACGGTCTCCGCAGCGCCGTCTGCACGCCTTGGTCGCCGCCGCCTTACAGGCGGTTGCGATGGTTACGCTGTTGGTGACCGGCATAGCGCTCGCCGCCACGGTCCAGGATCGCCGGGTCTCGCCGTCGGAAGCCGCCGAGATGGCAGCAGCGGCGCGACTGAATACGTCCTTTCCGATCGTCGTCAATCCCCAGGTCGTCGCGGAGATCAACCGGCTCGTGGGAACTCCGGACGGCAGAGCGGACCTGCGCGCCAGTGTGAGCCGGATGCGCACACACGAGACCATGATCAGGGAGAAGCTCGAGGAGCTGTCGCTCCCAGCGGAGCTTCTTGCGGTCCCACTCGTGGAGTCCGGTTACCGCAACCGTCCTCAGGATGGGAGCGCCGGGCACGGGGCCGGACTCTGGATGTTCGTCGGGCCGACGGCTCGTGCTTTCGGGATGGAGGTGTATCCTGCCCACGATGAGCGCCTGAATCCCGCCCTCGAGACCGACGCGGCCACGAAGCTGCTGGCGCAACTCATGGCGGAGTTCGGCGACTGGAATCTGGCTTTGCTCGCCTACAACGGCGGAAGCGACTTCGTGAACCGCTCCATACGCGCGGCCGGAACCCGGGACGCTTTCGAGCTCGCGCGACTGGGTTACGAAAACGACCCGCACTATCTCGCACGGGTGATGGCAACCATCATCGTCATGGAGAACGCCGCCCGGAAGGCGTACTACTGATCCTCAGGTCCTGCGGTACACCCAGAAGTCAGGTCCGCGCTCCGCCTCCAGCTTGCCCAGCTGCTCGCGGTGAATCTCCCGCACCCGTGCCGGCGTGATCGCCTCTGATGCGTCGACCTCCTCGATGCGCAGGCTGGTCTTGTCCTCGTACAGGTGCTCACCCATCAAACGTGCGCGCTCATCGTACAGCCAGATGAACGCCTGGCGGCTGTACACGTGATAGAGCTGGTCGCTTCGATCGACCGCGTACCCCAGGGCCTTCAGGTCCGCCCCGCCGGCGAGCTGATGAAAGGTGATCTCGTCGCAGATCCCCCAGTCCGCCACCGACAACCGATCGTCGGAGTGCCACAGCACCGCTTCACCCACGCTGTTGTAGAACCCGCGTACGCCGTCTTTGCCTTCGATGACGGCGGGATGGGCGCCCCACGTGACCCGGTAGACCGGGTGATCCACGGTCATGTCCGAAGCCAGGATCCTGTCGTACTCACCAGCGCCTTCGAGGTGCACGTGACGCCAGAAGTTGAGGAGGATGGCCCGATGCAGCGGCACCGTGGTCCGCTCCAGTAACCTCGCTGTCGGCTGCATGCAGTCCTGGACCGCCTGCTCGAATCCCTGATAACGCCCAGCAGGGCGGCCCGGAGGGCGAGGTGCGTGAGCACCGGGTAATCTGTTCATGGCAACCCCGTTGGCTGTGCCGCTCACTTGAAATATAGCAAAGGCGCCGCCGCACCCATACGGGGCACATTTCGGGGGAAGGGTCCGAATCGGCTATATTGCAGCACTCGCGCTTAGCTGGCGCGGGAGACGCCGATGACTCGGGCAAATCACGACCGGCACGTTCACGCGAACCACGGGCACGCGGGCGCTCACGACCACGCGCACGGCCACGCTGGGCATCACGAACGCGACGGGCACGGGCACGGTGGTCACGGGCATTCCCATGGTCACGATGCCAGCGAACGCCGACTCCTCATCGCGCTGATCATTCTGGCGAGCTTCACCCTTGTCGAGGCGATCGGCGGCTACATTGCGAACTCGATCGCGCTGCTCGCCGAGGCCGCTCACATGCTGGCCGACTCGGCCTCGCTGTGCCTGGCCGTCGTGGCACTACGGATGGGACGGCGCCCGGCCGATCAGCGGCGCACCTACGGGCATCGCCGGTACCAGCCCCTCGCCGCATTCGTCAATGGACAGGTGTTGCTGCTGCTGACCATCTGGGTCGTGTACGAGGCCATCCTGCGCCTGATGAGTCACCCCGCGGTGAACGGACGAATCATGCTCGCGGTAGCCGTGATCGGGGGCGCGGCCAATCTGGCCGCCTTCCTGGCTCTCTCCGGAGCGCACTCGCTGAACGAGCGGGGCGCACGGGCGCACGTCTTGAGCGACCTGTTGGGATCAGGCGCCGCCAGCGCCGCCGCGATCCTGATTCTCACCTTGGGATGGACGGTGGCCGACCCGTTGCTGTCGCTGCTGGTGTCGGCGCTGATTCTCCGCTCGGCGTGGACGCTCACACGCGAATCGGCTGACGTGCTGTTGGAGGGCGTCCCGACAGGCTTCGATGTCAAGCAAATCGAGGCGGAGCTGCTCGGCAATGTCCCCGGTCTGATCGGAGTTCACCACGTGCATGCATGGTCGATGACGGGCGAACGGCCGATGGTCACCCTGCACGCTCATCTCGCCCCGGGCACCCGGCATCACGAGGTCATCGCGGCGATTCACATGCGCCTCGGGACACGGCTGAACGTCGAGCACACCACCGTCCAGATAGAAGAAGAAGGCACATGCGAGGGACCCGCATGCGGCCCATCGGTGTTGGTCGCGATGGACGACGAGCGCAAGTAAACCCCGATCAGATCCCCGGCACGCGCGCCCTGAGCTCCCGCAGCAGCGCTGCTTGTGCGGCGTTGATCTTCTGCATCGCGACTTCCAGAGCGAACCATTCGGCGCGGTCGACTTCCGGGAATTCCTGCAGCTTGCCCGACTTCGGCGGCCATTCGATCGAGAAGGTGTTGCTCTTCGCCTGCGCCGCATCGAAGTCGGCCTCGACCGCAAAGGCGTGCACGGTCTTGCCGCCGCTCTGACGGACGGGCGTCAGGGCGAGGAAATCGCCGTCGATCTGGAATCCCAGCTCCTCGGCAAACTCACGGCGAGCCGCGGCCAGTGCCTCTTCAGGCGCGGCGAGCTCGCCTTTGGGAATCGACCACGCCTGGGCGTCCTTGTTCTTCCAGAACGGGCCTCCGGGGTGCACCAGCAGCACCTCGAGCGTTGCAGCGGGGCGCCGCCGGAACGCCAGAATACCGGCGCTTTGCTTGCCTGCCACGCCTAAGATGACGGTTTGCGCAGCCGCACCTCTTCGGCCCGCATGGCCGTAAAGAGGGTGCGCAGCTTCTGGGTGTCGCCGGTGGGTTTGCGGATCTGCGCCTCGCGCCACCTGAACCCCGGGTCGTGCGACATCGCCAGAATCGTCTGGCGCGCGTGGGTGAGCTGGTGCTTCAGGAGCGGCCGGAGCGCATCCAGCGACTCGATCTGCGCCTTCTCCTCGGGCGTCTCGGCGAGCGTGGAGTCGCAGAAGATCCGGAAGTATTCCGAATACCACTCCTGGTACAGCTGCAGCGGCTCATCGAAGGCCGGATCCTGCATCAGCTCCAGCCCGATGTGCACCGTGCACAGGTAGCTGGAGCCTGAGCGAACGTAGTTATTGTGCTCGCGGACCACCGAATCGGTGTACTCCAGGGGGCCGTAGAAGGTCGCGAGGAGCTTGTGTCGCTTCGGTCCAGTCACGTTGCGCTCGCGCAGGTACTCGAACAGGGCCTTGCGATGCATGAGCGAGAAGGCCGTCGTGCGCAGCACCGCCAGCTGCCCGGCGAGCCGCGACTGGACCGACACCGAGCGCATCAGGCTCTCGTGGCTGAGCTCCCACTGCTGATACGAGCTCACGCTCTCCAGAACGCGACCTGCAACCAGCTTCTCATCCGGGGTGCCTTCTCTGGAGGCCACCGCGATGCGCGTTTCGGACTCTTCCATGAGCCGTGTTTGCTTGAGCGTTGCCGTTTGCATCTCGGCTGTTCCCCGGCTCGACTGTGCTCTTATAGCTCAACTTTTGTTCAGAGGTAACCATCCGTGCAGTACGGTCGCAACCCGTAGCGGGACCGCGACAGGTGAATGCATGCTTGAGCGCAGCAATGCTGCGGGGCCCAGCAGATCGATGCGCAAACCCGGCGTTTTTTGGCTCATTCCGCGGGGAGGATGCTGCAGGGCCGCGAAATACGACTCAAAGCGTGCGCCCGATCACCGCGGGAAACGGTGACCAATATGTAAGCTGCCCCGGCCCTGACAGACTCGAGGAAGAAATCGACATGGAGCTGATCGTGACGTCGCTTGCAGCGACCATAGTGCTGCTGCTTGGACATTTCTGCATCATCATCTGGAACCGGCTGACGGGCTCGAGATAGCGTTCGAGCGTTCGCCACGACTGAAAGCGCCGCCCAATTCGGGCGGCGTTTGCGTTTCCGGGGACCGCTTTCGCGCTCCCCTTATGTCATGTGACGCCCGTCACACTCCGCGCCCGCTGGTAGCATCAGCCTCGACTTCTAAAAAACGCGAGAGCCGGATGTGATGACCCGGCGCACTCGCAGTGCTGAAGAACAACTACAAGGTGCTCTCGAGTGCCCCAGCGACTGCTCCGGCCATTGGCCTTCCTCGGCGTTCTGGCTTTCTCGACTCTCTCGCTCGCGCTGCTTCTGAGAGCGCCCTCTGCCCAGGCGCAGGAGCAGCACCCGCTTCCGGACCTCACGGGAATCGTGAAGGACAGCGGATGGGCGCGGATTCTGGGCAAAGCCCTGTTCTGGGATACCGTGGCGAGTGCCAACGGCTCCGATTGCGCGAGCTGCCATTTCGTGACGGGCGCCAATCGACACATTCGCGACCAGTCCGCCCCACCGCTACAGCTGCTGCGCGCGGCGATCGACGGGCCCGCACCGGGCAGCCCGCTGCCGGCACTGTCCGCCGACGATCCGAACGGCATCGTCGATGTCTGTGCGCGTCATGTGCGCGCGCAATCCACGGAGATGCCGGACTTCGGCCCCGTACGCACCGCGGGGCGGGTCGCTGATGAGGACCCTTCCTGCCACGAGGATCTGACGGTGCGCCTCGCTCGCTCGTTGCTGGAACGCAAGCCCTTGGCGGACCGCTCGATCAATCCGCAGGACGCTACATTCGGTCCCGAGGGCCCGCACGGCAACCTCGTCTCGCCGAGCGGACAAGGGCTCGAACGCACCTACCAATGGATGATCGAGCAGGCGTTCGAGGGGCCCCTGTGGAAACCGGCCGACGACGCCACCGCCAGCCCGGCGAGCGCCACCACGCCCCGCGTCGAGCCTCACACGAAAGTGGAGCAGAACTTCGCGCTGTTCTGGGGAGTCGCCCTCATGGTCTACGAATCGACACTGGACCCGCACTGGGCGCGCGACCACCAGATCGCGCGATCCTTGTCGATCCCCGCCTCCACGCGCCGCGCCGAACTGGAATAGTCCCGACTCAGCGCGAGCTTGAGCGTTCGATTCCCGCGCGCCGCCTCAGATCCGCAGCCGACCTGCCCGCTGGCGGAACTGCCTTGCCTGCAACACGTTTTGCCTACAATCGATTCTGAGCAACAGGAGGTTGGATGGTGCGCAGCCGAGCGCAGCCACGGCGCGCTCGTTTGTCGAGGATTGACCAGACGTGATTCCACTGCAGGAAGTCTTCGGTGCGCTCGATCTGCTCCCTGAGCCGATTCTTCTGCTGGGAGCGACGGGACGCATCGCCGGCGCCAATCGCGCAATGTCGCGCGTGTTGGAGAGTAGTCCCGAAGAGTTGAGCGGGCGACCGATCGCGGAGGTCATCGCAGAAGCACCAGAGCCTCTGCTGCACTACCTCAGCTCACGCGCGCGTGGCGAGGAGCCTCCGCCGCTGCAGTCGCTGACTGTGCGCCCCAAGAGCGGCGCATCCATTGCCTTCAGTGCCGAAGGCTCCGTTTACCGGGCCAACGCCGGTGCGCCCGTGCTGGTGCTGATCCGCCTCCAGTCCCGGAGCGGCAGTCCGGGATCCGTCGACGAATTTCTCGCGGTCCTGGCGCACGAGCTGCGCAATCCGTTGGCTCCGATCCGCAATTCGATGCAGCTCATGCAGGCATCCGAGGGTGACGTCGGCACCATGTCCGCGGCACGCGCCATTGTCGAGCGGCAGATCAAGCATCTCTCGCGAATCATCGACGATCTGCTGGATATCTCCAGGATCACTCAGGGCAAGATCGAGCTGCACCGGCAGGCCGTCGACCTGACGAACATCATCCACGTGGCGCTGGAGATGGCCCGGCCGCAGCTCGAGGGCAAGCAGCATCCGCTGCAGATCGAGCTGGCTCGTGACGGCCTGTCCCTGCTGGCGGACCCCAGTCGCCTGGCACAGGCGTTTGCCAATCTCCTGAACAATGCTTCGAAATATTCCGCGGCAGCCACACCGATCCGCATCGAGGCGAGCACCGAGGCTGAGCAGGCTGTCGTGCGGGTCATCGATCGCGGCATCGGCATTCCGGTGAACATGCTGGAGCGCATTTTCGGACTGTTCGAGCAGGTGGACCGCACCGGCAGCGGCACGCATGACGGGCTCGGCCTCGGGCTGACGCTCGCCAGACGCATCGTTGAGCTGCACGGGGGCAGCGTCGTCGCCTGCAGCGAAGGCAAGGACCGCGGCAGCCAGTTCACGGTCAGGCTGCCGCTGGCGGCGCAGCCGGAAAACGCAATCTCGCTCACGCCCCCGCAGCACGCCGTAGCGCCGGCTCACCGACTCAGGATTCTGGTGGCCGATGACAATCGCGACGCAGCGCAGACTCTAGCCATGCTATTGAGGCTGGATGGGCATGATGTGCGCGCCGTTCACGACGGTGCGGAGGCGTTGACGCTCGGCGACGCCTTTCACCCGCAGCTGCTGTTGCTCGACATCGGCATGCCCGTGCTCGATGGATACGAGACGGCGCGTCAGGTGCGCGAGCGCCCGTGGGGCCGCAAAGCGCTGCTCGTGGCGCTCACCGGTTGGGGACAGGATTCGGATCGGCGCAATGCGTTGAATGCCGGCTTCCACCATCACCTGGTGAAGCCGGCGGAGCCCGATGCGCTGCGCGCTGTCATCGACAGCATCGTCGCCGAATGACCGCGTGCGTGTGCGGCGCACGCGGTCGAAACGGATCGGCCCGGACTTACCCCCGGTGCGGCAGGTTGTACATCACCTTGCCGTCGGGGAAGGTCACCGAGGCACAGAACCCGCCCTTGCGTCCGTCCTTGAGGGCGTGAATCGTCATTTCGATCTTGTCGCCCGGCTTGAGCGTGTGGCGGGTCCAGCCGTTGCGGTTGAGATAGTTCGGGCTCATGCCCTCGATGCCCCACTTTTCCTGGACGCCCTGGGCATTCGGCACTTCCATGTAGATGAAGGTGTGCGGGTTGGTCCAGTCGAACTGCGTGACGGTGCCCTTGATGTTCACCGTGTGCTGCATGTCGAACATGGCGGTCGAGTGATGCGCAACTGCCGTCGTGGCGCCCAAGGCGAGCGTCAGCAATGCACAGCCTGTACGGATGGATAGTTTCACGGTCGTCTACTCCTGAATCTTGAACCCGGCCCGTCCCTCGGGGTCGGCGCTGTCATGATTGTTCTGCGAGCAGATGTATTCCTCGATGTCCCAGTCCTTGTGGCGCTTGTAATGCTTGACGCTCACGTAGGGTTCGGTCAGGACCTTCGGATCCACGATCGTCTGCCGGATCTCCATGACGTCATCGGAAATCTTGCGGATCCGTTCGGTGATGCGCATCTGATCGCTGTGCCCGACGCCCGGCGCGATCGTGCTGGTGGGGATGAAGCCAACCGTATCGACCACCAGCGTGTCCCCTTCCCAATGGCCGATCGAGTTGCCCTGGAAGGTCGGATCCGGATCCTCGGGATGCTTGCGGCCGTCGGTAAAGATGCGGCGCATCTGGCTGTAAGCCTCGATGGCCACCGTCACCTTGCCCGGCGTGAACAAAAACTCGACCGGGTACGGTTGCGCCATGATCTGCGGCATGCCCGGGGGGACACAGTTGGCCGTGGACGTTTGCTGCTCTTCGCCGTGCTTCTGCCGCTCTTTGTACGCAGCGTACTTCGCCGCATATTCCGGGGTGAGATGCGGCGGTGCCGGCCTCACGAGGCCGCCGCCTGGAGCGGCGGCGCTATAGTCGAAATCCCACACCCCGCTCCAGTCCGGAAGCTTCGCGATAGAAGCCCACGTGTCGCCCTGAGGCGATGACCTTGCCGCTGCTGCGTGAGGCGCGTCCGCCGCCGCGGCGGCCGTGCCGGCTGCCGCCAGGCTGAGCAGCAGGATTCCCATCGCAACACGCATGTGACCCCTCCTCGAAGTTCGCAAAGAGTGTCATGGTAGCCAGTCACATCGCCGCTTGGCGAGTTCTGGCCCCGGCGCGCTGCAGATATCCACCCGCTGCCCGCAGGTCGGACAGCGCGCTGTCGAATGACCGCTTCGAGGATGTCTGGCCTGCTACTTCCCGGGTGGTGATGACTCGCGCGGCGATGACTCGCGTGACTGGGTCGGCGCCTCGCAAGCATGTGCCTTGAAGGGCTCACCGACATCCAGACGACGCACGATGGCTTCGATGCGCTTCACGTTGGCGAACGTGTCGACGATGATCAGCGAATTGTTGCAGGTGTCGGCGGCGAGATGCGCATACTGCGGGAGCATAGGCCGGAGTATCGGCACGAACGCCATGGCCGGGGAGCTCTTCACCGGCAGCGTGTCGGTCACGATCTCCGACTCGGGCCTGGTTTCCTTCTCCGTCAACAGCGGCGAGGGGATGGTGCGCGCAGCGGCATCGGGAACCACTGACACGATGCCTCCTTGCTCAACGGCCACGAAGCCATACACATGCAGGATGGTCAGCAGCTCGGCATAGCTCACTGAGGAATCACTGAACCCCACCAGATTGACATTGGCGCGCACGCGCGGATCGATCAGGAACTTCTTGCCGGTGCGCTTCGCTACCGCGGTGATCAGCTCAGTCACCGGGATGCCTCCGACCTCGCTGCGACTTGCGCTCTCGGCAGCGGAGCTGACTTCCGCGGGCTGAGCGCCGGCGAGCGGCGCCAGTGAACACATCAGGCAGGCAACGAGCACGCCGCGGGACAGCGCGCCGCCGAACATCGTCGTCTTCATCTTTGCTCTCCAGGGACGGGTGAGTAACCCAATGCGTTGAAGGTGTTTTCGAGGATCTGCAGCCGCTCGGGGCGACGCAGCGACATGTCGATGCCGGTGCGGAAGTCGTTGTCGAGCGGCTTGAGAAAATACAGCAGGAACTCGTGCATCGTGGTCAGCCTGCGAGCCTGGTTTGCGTTCACGTACAGATACATCGTCCGCGAGCCCGGATAGCTGCCGTCCTGGATACTCCGCTGCGACGGCTCGACGCCGCCGATCGGGCTGACTGCCAACGCGCCGAGTTGCACCGCCGCGTATGGCACCACGGCAAGCACGGTGGGCAGCATCTGCAGTTGCTGCTCGAAACGCACAGGGGTCTCCGGTAGAACCTCATACACGCCGTCATCGCGCACGTTGTCACACACCTGCTCGTGGGCTGTAGCGCTTGGCAGGGCGGCCGGCTCTGCCGACACCTGCGGCGCGTTGTATCCCGCCCCCACGAAACTCTTCACGACCTTGTTGGGATACGCATCGATGGGCAAGTGGCTCCGCTGCGCCTGTAAGTGGTCCAGCGCGACGTTGTGCGCGATCTTGAAGAGCCAGGTGGAGAACCCCGCCAGATCGCGCCGATAGCGGGCGCGTGCACGCCAGGCTCTCTCGAACGTCCGCGAGGTCAGGTCCTCGACGTCCGCGCCTGCCAGCCGGAAACGAAAGTAGTTGTAGACGCGGGGCGCCTGGTCGGCATAGAGAGCGTCCCAGTCGAGCTCGCTTTCTTCTTGCATCGCTGCCGCGCCCATTGGGCTCCTGCAACTCCCGTGGGAGAGATCATCGGGCTTGCGCACCGCTATTCTCTGCGCCATGCAGTTATATACCGGCCGCCGCGCCGACTATCACGAGCGCTGCCAGCCCCCAGACATCGAGGCACGCAGCTCCCGTCGACTTGAACTTAACCA
>DATNEN010000132.1:0-26368 GCA_035552975.1 Steroidobacteraceae bacterium | reverse complement strand
TGATGGTCCTCGAGGTTCGCGATGTGAGCCAGCGCGTTCACGAAGCTCATGGTGCGGTAGAAGTCCTTGAACTTGAACTCGCGGCGAATGACCGGAGCCTCCTTGGAGAGGGCCCAGCCGGAAGACAGCTTGGCGAGCAGGCTGCGCGCCTCGGCCTCGCTCAAGGGGGGCACGCCCCCTTCGCAGGGCTTGCAGTGTTTGGCGGTGAGGTCATTCATACGGTCGCACTCTTGCGCGAGAACTTCCGCGCTACGTAATCCTCGACGAGCTCCTGAAACTCTTCCGCGATCCGCTCGCCCTTCAACGTGACGGTCTTCTCGCCATCCACGTAGACCGGCGCCACCGGGCGCTCGCCCGTACCCGGAAGGCTGATGCCGATGTTCGCGTGTTTGCTCTCGCCCGGCCCGTTCACCACGCACCCCATCACGGCCACCGTCATGTCCTCGACGCCGTTGAAGTCACGACGCCACGCGGGCATGCGATGCCGGATATGCGACTGGATACGCTGCGCCAGCTCCTGGAAGAAGGTGCTCGTCGTGCGTCCACAACCCGGGCAGGCGACGACCAGCGGCGTGAACGAACGCAGGCCCATGGTCTGCAGGATCTCCTGCGCGACGATCACCTCCTGGGTCCGATCTCCGCCGGGCTGCGGCGTGAGCGACACGCGGATCGTGTCCCCGATGCCCTGCTGCAGCAGTACGGACATGCCTGCGGTGGAGGCGACGATGCCCTTGGAGCCCATGCCGGCCTCGGTCAGGCCGAGGTGCAACGGGTAGTCGCAACGGCTGGCCAGGTCGGCGTAGATGGCGATGAGGTCCTGCACACCGCTCACCTTTGCAGACAGGATGATCCGATCGTGCGCGAGGCCGAGCTCTTCGGCGCGCTGGGCACTCTCCAGTGCCGACAGAACGACCGCTTTGCGCATCACTTGCTGCGCCGTGAGCGGCTCGGAGCTGGCCGAATTCTCATCCATGAGACGAGTGAGCAAGTCCTGGTCCAGGCTGCCCCAGTTGACACCGATACGCACCGGCTTGCCGTAACGACAGGCGGTCTCGATCATCTCGGCAAACTGCGGGTCGCGCTTGCTGCCCCGGCCGACGTTGCCGGGGTTGATCCGGTATTTCGCCAGGGCCTCGGCGCACCCGGGCTGCTCTCGCAGCAGCTTGTGGCCGTTGAAATGGAAGTCCCCGATGAGCGGCACGTGGACGCCCATCTGCTCGAGCCGCTCCCGGATCGGCGCCACCGCCGCGGCGGCCTCGCTGCTGTTGACGGTGATGCGCACCAGCTCGGAGCCGGCCCGGGCGAGTGCCTTGACCTGTTGCGCGGTGCCCTCGACGTCGGCGGTGTCGGTGTTCGTCATCGACTGAACCACCACCGGGGCGTTGCCGCCGACGCGAATGAGTCCGGTCGCGGGCGAGCCGATCGAAACCTGAATGGAGCTGCGGCGGGGCGCTGACATGGATGGAAGCTACCAGGGGCTGAAGGAGGGGGTAATTCTACAGGGTTGCCAGAAAGCGTTCGCGGAATGGGCCCGAGACCCCGGGTGCGGGCCTAAGATGGCGGCTTTCCGGACGGAGGTCTAGCTATGCTGGAAGCAGGTGGAGCGGCTCTTGGCCGGGTGGAGGCCGTCATCGACGCGGCGGTGGCCGAAAAACGCCTCGTGGGCGCGGTCGTCCTCATTGCCCATGACGGGAAGGTCGTCCTGCGACGCGCCGCGGGACTGGCGAACCGCGAGACGCGGGCGCCGATGAGCGCAGAGCGGATCTTCCGATTCTCTTCGCTGACCAAGCCCATCGTGTCCGCCGCCGCCATGGTCCTGGTGGAGCGCGGCAAGCTCGGCCTGGACGATGCGGTGACCCGCTGGCTTCCGGACTTCCGTCCGAAGTTGCCCGACGGCCGCACACCGGTCATCACCGTGAGGCAACTCCTGACCCACACGTCGGGCCTGGGCTACGGGTTCGCCGAGGGTGCCGACGGGCCCTATCACCACGCCCAGATCTCCGACGGTCTCGATGAGTCGACGGTGTCGCTCGAGAAGAACGTCCGTCGACTGGCCTCCGTGCCGCTGCTCTTCGAGCCGGGCAAGAGTTGGAACTACTCGCTCGGCATCGACGTGATCGGTGCGGTGCTCGAACGTGCGGACGATGCGCCGCTCGACGACGTAGTGAGCCAACGGGTCACCGACCCGCTCGGCATGAGTGACACGGCGTTCTATTGCCGTGAGCCGTCGCGTCTGGCGGTTCCCTATGTAAACGATCAGCCCGAGCCCGTCCTGATGTCAGATCCGGCGATCGTGATGCTCCTGCCGGGAACTGCCATCCGCTACTCGCCCAGTCGCGCGCTCAATCCGCACGCCTTTCCATCCGGCGGATGCGGCATGGTGGGCACTGCCGAGGATTTCATTCGCTTCCTGGAGGCGGTGCGCAGGGGCGGAGCCCCCATTCTCGAGCGCCGCAGCGTGCAGGCAATGATGAGCAATCAGATCGGTGAGCTGCCGACGTTGCTCGGACCGGGGATGGGGTTTGGGATCGGCGGCGCGGTTTTGACCGATCCCGCCGCCGCACAGACGCCCCAATCCGCCGGAACGCTCACCTGGGGCGGTGTGTACGGACACAACTGGTTCATCGATCCGCAGCGGCGCCTGTCGGTCGTGTCACTTTCCAACACCGCCCTGGAGGGCATGAACGGCGCATTCCCCGGTCAGTTGCGTGATGCGATCTACAGCTGAGAGAGAGGCGTTGCGGCCCGCTTGGGCCATCACCGGCTCGGTGGTATCATGAAGGCACGCGTGATCAGTCTGTTCGGAGAGGGTCCAGCGTAGCGAGGCCACCAGGCCTGCTGGAACGCCGAAGGCGCAAGTTCCGCCCGGAAACGCTCAGGCAAACGAACGGCAGACTGCGGGTGCGCGACAGGATGGCGACGTCCTGCCGAGGCGCCCGCGCGGGCTCTGGAGAGCGATGGACAGGTAGCCAACACCGTGGGCCCGGCGCCCCGGGGGTGCGGCGATCCGGCCATCCACCGAAGGGGAGCGGCGCCTCAAAGCGCCTGATCTCTCAGGTCACAGGACAGAGGGCGGCAGGTACGACTCGTGCCTGCCGCCCTTTATTTTTTGTGGCCGGAGAGGTGAATGGGACGCAAGACACCGCTGTTCGCGCTTCACCAGGAACTGGGCGCCCGGGTCGTCGATTTCGGCGGCTGGGACATGCCCGTTCAATACAGCTCGCAGATCGCCGAGCACCATGCCGTCCGCGGGGACTCCGGTGTGTTCGATGTCTCGCACATGTGCGTGCTCGATCTCACTGGCGCTCGCGTCAGGCCCTTTCTCCGCAGGTTGCTGGCCAACGATGTCGGCAAGCTCACGCTCCCTGGCAAAGCTCTGTATAGCTGCATGCTGAACGAGGCGGGCGGAGTCATCGACGATCTCATCGTCTACTACCTGTCCGAAAGCTTCTTTCGCATCGTCGTCAACGCCGGCACGCGTGACAAGGACATGCAGTGGCTCCGCAGTCAGGCGCGCGAGTTCGAGCGGGGCGCGTCAGCCATCGACGTTCGCGAGCGATCTGATCTCGCGATGCTCGCGGTGCAGGGCCCGCAGGCGCGGACGAAGGTCGCGCAATTGCTCTCGCACACCGGCGCGGGCGCGGCGTTGGCTCTGGAGACCTTTTGCGGCTCGGACATCGATCGGGGCGCCCAGGCCCCATGGTTCATCGCGCGCACCGGCTACACCGGCGAGGATGGATTCGAGGTCATGTTGCCTTCCGGCGAGGCACAGGAGGTCTGGCGCAGCCTGAACCGGCTGGGCGTTCTCTCCTGCGGACTCGGAGCGAGGGACACGCTGCGCCTGGAAGCGGGCATGAACCTCTACGGCAACGACATGGATGAGACCACCCATCCGTTCGAATCCGGGCTCACCTGGACGGTCGCAATGCAGCCCGGCGAGCGCGACTTCATCGGACGTGCGGCCCTCGAACGCATTCGGGCCACGGGAGTCGGCGCGCGCCAGGCAGGCCTGGTGCTCGAGGATCGGGGCATCCTGCGCAGCCATCAAAAAGTGCTTGTCGCGGGCGTGGGCGAAGGCCAGATCACCAGCGGTACCTACTCCCCGACCCTGGAGCGCTCCATCGCCCTGGCACGTGTTCCGGCCGGGAGTCCGGCACGCGTCCAGGTGGATGTCCGCGGGAAGCTGCTCGACGCGCGCGTCGTCAAGCCTCCCTTCGTGCGCTTCGGCAAATCTTTGTTGAATTGAGGAGCCTTACGATGAGCAACGTGCCCGCCGACCTCCGCTACACGAAGTCCCATGAGTGGCTGCGAACCCTGCCCGACGGCAACGTCGAAGTCGGCATCACCGATCACGCCCAGGAAGCCCTGGGCGATCTGGTGTTCGTCGAGGTTCCCGAGGCGGGGCGCACTTTGAAGGCCGGAGAGTCCTGTGCCGTCGTGGAGTCCGTGAAGGCGGCCTCCGACGTCTATGCACCGATCGCGTGCACGGTGATCGGCGGCAATCCCCAGCTGGCCTCCGAGCCCGAGGCCATCAACAAGGATCCCTACGGGTCCGGATGGTTGATGCGCATCCGTCCGGGGAGCCCTGCCGAGGTAGCGGCTTTGCTGTCGGCCGCGGAGTACACCAGCTTCCTGGCTGCGGAGGGTGAGTGATGGCTTTCATTCCCCATACGAGCGCCGATGTCCAGGAGATGCTTGCCGCCATCGGTGTCTCCAGCATCGAGCAGCTGTTCGAGGAGATCCCCAAAGAGCTGCGCGCTCGCGCCATGCGTGGTGTTCCGTCTCAGCTGAATGAGATGGAGATCGGGCGGCTCATGAGCGAGCGGGCCCGGATGGACGGACGGCCGCTGTGCTTCATCGGCGCCGGAGCCTACGAGCACCACATTCCGTCGGCCGTGTGGGCCCTCACGACGCGTGGCGAGTTCTACAGCGCATATACCCCGTACCAGGCGGAGGCGAGCCAGGGGACTCTGCAGCTGATCTACGAATATCAGACGATGATGGCGAGCCTCACGGGCATGGAGGTCTCGAACGCATCGCTCTATGACGGTGCTTCGGCCGTCGCCGAAGCCAGCCTCATGGCCGTGCGCGCCAATCGCAAGTCGAAGTCACAGCGCATCCTGATACCGGCCACCGTGCACCCGCACTACCGCAAAGTGGCGAGGGCGGCGGCGAGCAACCAGGGAGTGCGTTTCGAGGAGGTGCCGTACTGCACGCAGCAAGGGGCATCGCTGGCGGCGGCATTGTCCCGCTACGAGGGCCAGGACGTGACCGCTTTGGTCATCCAACAGCCCAATTTCTTCGGCATCCTGGAGGATGTCGATGCGCTGACCGACTGGGCTCACGCCCACGGGGCACTGGTGATCGCAGTGGTCAACCCTACGGCGCTCGCGGTCCTGAAGCCGCCGGGGCAATGGGGAAAGCGCGGCGCGGACATCGCAGTCGGGGAAGGCCAGCCGCTGGGGGTGCCGTTGTCGTCCGGCGGGCCGTATTTCGGCTTTCTCACCACGCGCATGGAATATGTGCGCCAGATGCCCGGTCGCATCGTCGGGCGGACGCTCGATGTCACCGGCCGTCCCGGGTTTACGCTGACCCTGCAGGCGCGGGAGCAGCACATCCGCCGCGCCAAGGCGACCTCCAACATCTGCACCAACCAGGGATTGCTGGTGACGGCCGCGACGATCTACATGTCCCTGATGGGCGCTGCGGGACTGGAACGCGTCGCCGCAGCTTCGCATGCGCGTACGCGAGAGCTGGTGAGCGCACTCACGCGTATCGCAGGCGTGCGCCTTGCGTTTGAAGGCGCGTATTTCCACGAGGCGGTGCTGTCTTTGGACAAGCCGGTCGCGCCGCTCCTGGCTGCGCTCGCCAGTCGCGGCATATTGGGCGGCCTGGATCTGTCCGAGCACTATCCGGAGTTGGAAGGCGCGTTGCTGGTGTGTGCCACGGAGACGAAGACGTCCGAGGACATCGAACTCTACGCTGGCGCGCTCACCGAGGCCATGAGTGGCCTCGCCACTCGTGGTCTTGCCACGCGCGCGCGACCTGCAACGGCGGCATGAGGGGTACGAGATGCACAGTCGAGAGAAGGTGATTTTCGAATACTCCCGCCCTGGGCGTGGCGCCACGGATCAGTGGCCGCACGAGGAAGGCAGCGCGCTCGCGGATCTGCCGGAAGGAATACGGCGCACCGGACGCCCGCTGCTCCCGGAAGTGAGCGAGCTCGACGTCGTGAGGCACTTCACGCGCCTGTCGCAGCTGAACTTCTCCATCGACACGCACTTCTATCCGCTCGGCTCGTGCACGATGAAATACAACCCCAAGGCGTGCAATCAGTACGCGATGCTCCCCGAGTTCCTCGGACGGCATCCGCTGGCGCCGGAGTCGCATGGCCAGGGGTTCCTCGCGTGCCTGTACGAGCTGCAGGAGATGTTGCGCGAGGTGACCGGCATGCAGGGAGTCGCCTTGAGCCCCATGGCGGGCGCCCACGGTGAGTTTGCCGGCGTGGCCATGATCCGTGCTTACCACCGTTCGCGCGGTGACCTGGCCCGGAACGAGATCATCGTGCCGGAAGCGGCACACGGGACCAACCCTGCAACGGCCACGATGTGCGGCTGCGTCGTGAGGGAGATTCCTGTCGACGCCCAGGGCGATGTCGACCTGGAGGCGCTGCGTGCGGCAGTGGGACCGCAGACGGCAGGCATCATGCTGACCAACCCCTCGACCCTCGGGGTGTTCGAGCGCCGCATAGAGGAAGTTGCGCGCATCGTGCACGCGGCCGGCGGCCTGTTGTATTACGACGGCGCCAACCTGAACGCGATCCTGGGAAAGGTGCGTCCCGGGGACATGGGCTTCGATGTGATGCACATGAACCTGCACAAGACCTTCTCGACACCCCACGGCGGTGGCGGCCCGGGTGCCGGGGCGGTAGGGGTCGGAGCACGGCTCCTGCCGTTTCTGCCCATCCCGCTGGTAGGCAAGAGTGCGAGCCCCGAGGGCGAGCGCTATCGCTGGCTGGCGGAGCAGGACCTGCCGCAGTCCATAGGACGGTTGTCGGGCTTCATGGGCAACGCCGGGGTGCTGCTGCGCGCCTACATCTACATGCGGATGCTGGGCCGTGAGGGCATGAGTCAGGTGGGGGAGTACGCCACGCTGAATGCCAACTATCTGCTGGCCCGCCTGCGGCAGGTGGGGTTCGAGGCGGCCTATCCGGAGCGGCGGGCGAGCCATGAATTCATCATTACCGTGAAGCGCCAGGCGCGCGAGCTGGGAGTGACGGCGATGGACTTCGCCAAGCGTCTGCTGGACCAGGGCTTTCACGCTCCGACCACCTACTTTCCGCTGCTGGTGCCGGAGTGCCTGCTGATCGAGCCGACCGAGACCGAGAGCCGCCAGACCCTGGATGCCTTCGTGGCGGCCATGGAGCAGATCCTGAGCGAAGCCATGCAAGAACCCGAGCATGTCACGGGCGCTCCGCATACCATGCCCGTGCGCCGCCTCGATGACGTGCGGGCGGCCAAGCAGCTGGATCTCACGTGGAAGCCGACGGCACAGTCGTAGATCGTTACAAACCTCGAGGCGCGACGCGTCTGCTGCGTGCCCTCGGGGCAAGCTGGCGCGGGCTCATTGGAGCTTTTCGCGAAGAAGCCGCCTTTCGGCAGGAACTCGCTTTTGCGGCGCTCGTCATACCCGTTGGCCTTTGGCTCGGGCACACTGGGGTCGAGCGCGCGCTCCTCGTCGGTCCTGTGCTGCTCATACTGGTGGTAGAGCTCATCAACAGCGCAATCGAGGCAACCGTCGACCGCATCGGGTTCGAGCGGCACGCTCTGGCCGGCCTGGCAAAGGACATCGGCTCCGCCGCGGTGTTCATGTCCTTCGTGCTGTTCGGCGTGGTCTGGCTGCTCGTTCTGCTCGGCCGTTAGGCGGTAAGCTTCGCCTCTTTTGGCCGTGCGCGTACCCCACTTCAGGAATTCTATGCGCCTTGCAAGATCGCTCTGGCCGTGCCTGCTCGCAACATTGGTTACATTCGGGGCAGACACGTCCCTGGCGGCAGCCCCACCGTCGGCTGCGCCGCACGCCGTCGAACAGCCCGCCCGACCGAATGCGGCGGCGCCCACGCCGCCCCAACAGGGGCCGTCCGAGCCGCTGCCCGTGCAGCCGCCGACCCCCATCTCCCCGGGGGGTGGTCAGCAGGCGGCGCAGGTCGCTCAGCGGGCGGCCGCCGTCGAGGAGAACCCCGACTGGGCATCCACTCTCGAGCGGATTGCCAGCAGCGTCGTCTCCATCAACATCGATGCGACACGCGCCTTCGACACCGAGTGGAACACCACCGCGCAGGCGACCGGTTTCGTGGTCGACGCCGAGCGCGGCCTGATCCTCACCAACCGTCACGTGGTGACCCCAGGTCCGGTCACCTCCGAAGCCATGTTCCTGAACCGGGAAGAGGTCCAACTCTACCCGGTGTATCGCGATCCGGTGCATGATTTTGGGTTCTATCGCTACGACCCGAGCAAGCTGCACTTCATCAAGCCCAAGGCGCTGACGCTGTACCCGGAAGGGGCGCAGGTCGGGCGCGAGATCCGGGTCGTCGGTAACAATGCCGGCGAGCAGTTGTCCATCCTGGCCGGCACGCTCGCTCGGCTGGATCGCGAGGCCCCCGAGTACGGCCTCGGCAAGTACAACGACTTCAACACGTTCTATCTGCAGGCCGCTTCGGGCACCTCCGGCGGCTCCTCCGGGTCCCCGGTCATCGATATCCGCGGCCGCGTCGTGGCTTTGAATGCCGGCGGCGCGAATGGTGCGGCCTCGAGCTTCTATCTGCCGCTCGGGCGCGTGCGCCGCGCCCTGAAGCTGGTGCAGGAGGGCAAACCGGTTACCCGCGGCACCATCGAGACCGTGTTCAACTACACCCCGTACGATGAGCTGGAGCGGCTGGGGCTCACCCCCGGCACGGAGGCGGCCGTTCGCAAGCTCTTCCCACAGCTCACCGGCATGCTGGTGGTGACCGAGGTCCTGCCGGGGTCCGCGAGCGCGGAGTCGCTGCAGCCCGGAGATGTGCTGACCAAGGTCAACGGCCAGTACGTCAGCCAGTTCGAGCCGCTGGAGGAAACGCTCGACGCCAACGTCGGAGGCACGGTCGAGCTGGACTTGGAGCGCGGCGGCAAGGCGGTCTCCACCCGCGTCCCGATCACCGATCTGAACAAGATCACCCCCAGCGCCTACACGGAATTCAGCGACGCCGTCGTCAACACGCTCTCCTACCAGCAGGCACGGCACTTCAACGTTCCGGCGCGCGGCGCGTATGTCGCCAACCCGGGCTACGCATTCGCCTCGGCGGGGATTCCGCGCGGCGCGGTTATCACCCAGATGGGCAAGCGCCCGATCACCGACCTCACCGATCTGGAGGCGGGACTGAAGGACCTCGGCGACGGAGATCGCACCTCCGTGCGCTTCATCACCATCGACGATCCGAACGGCAGCCAGCTGCGCTCGCTGCGCATGGACCGCCGCTGGTTCCCCGCGCAGCATTGCGAACGCGATGACGCCAAGGGCATCTGGGATTGTCAGCCGCTCGCTTCCGGGCCGACGCCAAAGCCCGCGGAAGTCAGCTCGACGGAGTTTCCGAAATACAAGGATCCTCTGCTCACCGCGCTGGCGCCTTCGCTGGTCATGGTCACGTTCGACATGCCGTACTCTGTGTCGGGAATCACGGAGCGCAACTATCACGGTACCGGACTCGTCGTGGATGCCAAGCGGGGCCTGGTCGTTGTCGATCGGAATACCGTGCCTGTGGGAGTGGGGGATGTCACCCTCACGTTTGCCGGTACCGTGCAGGTGCCCGGGCACGTGGTCTACATTCATCCGGAGCACAATCTCGCGGTCGTGGCATACGATCCGAAGCTGATCGGCACCACACCGGTGAAGACGGCGAAGCTGACACCACGCGACCTGGTAGCTGGCGACAGCGTATCGGTGGTCGGCATGACCGGGGATAGCGAGCTGCGCTCGCGCAACACACAGATTGCAAGCGTCGATCCGCTGGAGCTGCCGTTGTCGCGCACCATGCGCTTCCGCGACAGCAACATCGAGGTGATGCAGCTCGTCAACCCGCCGACCGAGTTCGACGGGGTCCTGAGCGACAAGAACGGCAACGTGCTCGGGCTGTGGTCGAGCTTCGCGTACGAAAGCGGCCGCGAGCTCGCGCAGGACAACCGCGGCGTACCGATAGACCTCGTCTCGGACATGCTCGATCGGGTACGCAGCGACAAGTCACTGCACTCCCTGGAAGCGGAGTTCATCGTCGAGCCGCTCGCCAATGCACGTGAGCTGGGACTCTCCGAGGAGTGGACCAAGAAGCTGACGCAGCACAATTCGACACAGCGGCAGGTCCTGAGCGTGGTGCGCATGGTGGGGGGCTCCCCCGCCTCACGGCTGCTCAAACAGGGCGACATCGTGCTCGCGATCGACGGCAACATCGTGACTCGATTCCGCGAGGTGGAGCGCGCCACTGCCGACAAGCCGAGCGTCAAGGTGACCGTCTGGCGCAACGGCGGCGAGCAGACGATCGAGGTGCCGACCGTCGAGCTGTCGGGCCTGGACGTCAATCGCATCGTGCAGTGGGCGGGGGCGACGCTACAGGCCCCGCATCGTGCGATGAGTGCACAGCGCGGGATTCCTCCCGTTGGCGTGTACGTCGGCTACTTCGCGTATGGCTCTCCGGCGACCCGTTATGGGCTGTATCCCGGCCGGCGGATCGTCGAGGTGGACGGTGTGCCGACACCCAACCTGGATGCTTTCCTCGCCGCCGTGCGCGGCAGGCCGGATCGCTCCTCGGTGCGACTGAAGACCATCACCTGGAACAATGCCCCGGAAGTCATCACCCTGAAGCTCGATGCGCACTACTGGCCGACCTACGAGCTGGTCCAGACTCCCAACGGGTGGGAGCGCCACTCCCTGCCGTGAGGTTGCGGCGCCCCGCACGAGCGGATCGCGCCGGGTACGCGGGGAGGGGGAGCTGGGCCGGGGCCGTGGATCGCCGCGACTGACACCAGGGTGTCGGCGACCCGCGACGTTCACGGGGCGGCCGACCAACGACGGGCGGCATGGTATCGCCGAATGGCGGCCCGGCGTATCGCGGATCCTGGCAAATGGCGCCGTCGCGGGCTGCTCCGGTATGAAATTTGTGGAACAGATCCGAGGGTTTGGGGAGACGGCACACCGAGCGGCGGCCGGCGACTGCTAGAATCTGAAGCACGATGGTGCGAATAGTCAGGGCTACTCAGGTTGAGATCGAGACCGCCGTCCAGGCGTTGCGCGACGGCGAGCTCGTGGCGTTTCCGACGGAGACCGTTTACGGGCTGGGAGCGAATGCGCAGAACCCCGCCGCCGTGCGCAAGGTCTTCGAGGCCAAGGCGCGCCCGATCACCCATCCCGTCATCGTCCACCTGGACAGCCCGCGTTTCCTGCATCGCTGGGTGCGTGAGGTCCCCGATACCGCTACGCGTCTTGCCGAGCACTTCTGGCCGGGCCCGCTGACGATGGTGCTGCCCCGCGCTCCGAACGTTCACGATATCGTTACGGGCGGGCAGGATACTGTCGCCATCCGGGTTCCCCAACATCCCATGGCCCAGCAGCTTCTGACGGCCTTCGGCGGCGGTCTTGCCGCACCTTCCGCCAACCGCTATGGCCGGTTGTCGCCGACACGCCCGGAGCACGTGCGCGATGAGCTGGGAGATGCCGTCAAGGTGATCCTCGATGGCGGTGAGTGCCAGATCGGCCTGGAGTCGACCATCGTCGCGTTCGAGGGGGAGGGCGTCAGATTGCTGCGCCCCGGAGCGGTGACCGCCAGCCAGCTCCGGCAGGTGGTTGGCGATCTGCAGATCGGCGCCAACCTCGAATCACC
Source organism: Steroidobacteraceae bacterium (assembly GCA_035552975.1). Taxonomy (GTDB): domain Bacteria; phylum Pseudomonadota; class Gammaproteobacteria; order Steroidobacterales; family Steroidobacteraceae; genus 13-2-20CM-66-19. Next base: position 14,466 of record DATNEN010000132.1, on the reverse strand, counting down.
GCGCGTCCCCGGCGACGCGCGCTCGCACTACGCACCTGTTACGCCCATGACGATCGTTCCCGCGGGCGAGATCGACGCGCATGCCGCATCGCTCTCCGAGGGCGGCCGCCGCGTCGCCGTGCTCGCACAACGGCTGCCGCTCAGGGCGCACAAGTACGTCACCTGGGTCAACGCAGGTCGCCGGCCGGAGCAATACGGCCACGACCTTTATGCAAATCTGCGCACGCTCGACAAGGCGGGTTGCCAGCAGATCCTGGTTCAGGACGTACCGGAAGGGGAGCGCTGGGATGCGATCCGCGACCGTCTGTTGCGCGCCGCGACCAGCGTGAGTGAGGGCGATGACAGCGGCGTGATGGCAGTGCTCCCCTAAGAACTGCTCCCATAAGAACAATGAAATGAAACGTCGGGTTCGTCGCACACCCTTCATCGATCCCTTTCAGCCTGCACAGATCCGACGCCTGGTTCGGGAGTTCGGCTCGCCGCTGCTGGTGCTCGACTGTCAGCGCGTACGCGCGCAATTCAGGAAGCTCCGTAAAGCCCTTCCCGGTGTCGACCTCCACTATGCCCTGAAGCCCATGCCGCACCCTGCCGTGGTGCAGACGGTGTTGGCGGAAGGCGGCTCCCTGGATCTGGCCACGACCGGAGAAGTGCAGCTGGTGCAGCGCCTCGGGGTGGCTCCCGAGCGTTGCATCCACACTCATCCCATCAAGCGCGAGCAGGACATCCGCAACGCAATCGCGTTCGGCGTCAGGACCTTCGTGGCCGACAATCCGGACGAGGTGCGCAAGTTCGCGCGGCACACCGAACGCGCCGAGCTGCTGTTGCGCGTGTCCTTCAGGTCTCCCGGTGCGATGTGCGATCTGTCGCGCAAGTTCGGTTGCGACCCGGAGGATCTGCTGGCGCTCGCGCGCCTCGCGGCGGACCTCGGGATCGAGGTTCGCGGACTCTCATTCCACGTCGGCTCGCAGGCGGTCGACTCGGCCAAGCACGTGGAAGCCATCCAGGCGTGTGCCAAGCTGATGGCCGCCGCGCGCAAGGAGAAGCTCGGCCGCTTCGACACCCTCGATATCGGGGGGGGATTCCCGATCGACTACGCCCAACCGGTCCAGGACATCGGCCGCTTCTGCGCCCCCCTGCGCGCCGCCCTGACCAAGGTGCCCAAGCGGGTGCGCATCATCGCCGAGCCGGGTCGCTACATCATCGGGCCGGCCGCGATCGGCGTTGCCTCGGTCATGGGGCGCGCGCGCCGCGAAGGCCACTGGTGGTACTACCTGGACGACGGTCTGTACGGGTCCTACAGCGGCCAGCTCTACGACCACGCGCGCTACCCCGTCGAGCCGCTCCGCGAGGGCATCGAGCGACTGCCTTCCGTGCTCGCCGGTCCGACCTGTGACAGCATCGACGTCATCGCAGAGAACCTCATGCTCCCGGAGCTGAAGGCAGGCGACTTGATCGTCGGGCGGGCCATGGGTGCCTACACTTGGGCGAGCGCCTCGGAGTTCAATTTCTTCCCCAAGGCCACCGTCGTGACGGTCAACATGCAGGCCGGCGATGCGGGACAGGTGCTGGAGAGCCGCTGAGCCGGCGCCGGATGAGCGCCCCGACGCGAGTTCCTCGAGCACGTCCTGGCGATAGCAGCGTTGCCCGCGGGGATCGGCGCTGCCCGTGTCGACACGCAGTTGAGCGACCTCGCCCACGCCGCGGGCATCGCGCCGCGCCATGAGGTGATTTCCGGCTATCGTTCGCCGGCGACCAATGCCATGCTGCACGCCACCGGGCACGCGGCGTCCGAGCACAGACACGGGCCGAGTGCGAAGGTGGCAAGAAGAATGACCGGCCGCAGGGTTTGGGGGGACGGGCCGCTTGATCTACAACATCGTATTTGATGTCGGCCGGGTGCTGGTGGACCTGCATCCGCAGCCGATCATCGACTTTCTGACCGAGCATGGGGCCCGGGTCGAGAATATCGAGGCCCTCTGCGAGAGCGTCACGCTCGAGGACCATGAATGCGGGCGTCTGGACGGCGGCGGGCTGCTCGCTCGCATGGCAGCGCTCGCCGAACGGTCTCCGACACTCGAACGCCTGCAGGCGAAATGGGTCGACATGTTCCAGCTGCACCCGCCGATGGTGAATCTGGCGCACCGGCTGAGCGAGCACTATCGCGTGTACCTGCTGTCGAACGTCGGAGACATTCACTGGGCCCATCTCTCCCGCGAGTACAGCCTGCACCGAATCGGTCACGGCGTGCTGCTGTCCTACCTGGCTGGCGTAATGAAACCGCACGCGGGGATTTACGTTGAAGCCGAACGCCGCTTCAACCTCACGCCCGCCCAGACCGTGTTCATCGACGACCGTGCCGAGAACGTCAGCGCGGCACGGGCGCGCGGTTGGCACGGCATCGTACATAGCGGGTATGAGCCGACCGTGGCGGCGCTGCGGGCGCTGAAGGTGGATTGTTGACTCCGACGCTCTCGAGGAGAGTGGTATGCCGGCTGTAGTCCCGACGACGCTGCTGCTGATCGGGTCGAACGTCTTCATGACGTTCGCCTGGTACGCGCACCTGAAGAATCTCTCGGACCGGCCCTGGTACGTGGCGGCGCTCGCGAGCTGGGGAATCGCCTTGTTCGAGTATCTGCTGCAGGTGCCTGCCAACCGCATCGGCTACGCGCAGCTGTCGCTGGGGCAGCTGAAGATCCTGCAGGAGTGCATTACCCTGACGGTGTTCGTGCCGTTTGCGGTGTTCTACATGCACAAGCCGTTCAAGCTGGATTACTTGTGGGCGGGTTTGTGTATTCTGGGAGCGGTCTACTTCGTGTTCCGCTCGACCGAGGTCGCATGAAGAACGAACCCCTGCTGGAGCCGGAGACGCCCATTCACCGCCAGGTGAGCGATGCCCGCGAAGGGCGTGAGCCGCGGGTGATCACCCGGCTGTTCTCGGGCTGGGCCTTGTTCGGGGAGCGGCAGTTCGTGCGCGGCTACGTGCTGTTGATGCCCGATCCGGTCGTTCCGACGCTGAATGCGCTCGGCACCAGGGAACGCACTCAGTTCCTGATCGACATGACGCGTGTAGGCGATGCTCTGCTGAAGGCCACTGGGGCCGTTCGCATCAACTATGCGATCTTCGGGAACCAGGATCCTGCGCTGCACGCGCACGTCATTCCGCGCTATCTGGACGAGCCCGAGAAGTACCGCACCGCCCACCCGTGGACCTACGATTGGGAGGCCGCACCGGCCTTCGATCGAGCAAGCTTCGCGGAGTTGGCTGAGACTTTGCGTCGTGAGCTCACACGCCTGGGCGTCACCAAGCCCATGCGCTTCGACCCGGGAGCGAACGCTTGAGTACTTTTCAGCCGCCGCTGTTGCACAGCGGCGGCTGAAGGTGACGGGCTACTTGCTCGGCGCGGGAGCGGGCGCGTGGGGCGCCGCAGCGGGTGTCGGGTGCTTCACGCTCACTAGCTCGACATCGAACACCAGCATCGCGCCCGGGGGGATCTCGGGGCTCGGAGAGCGCTCGTCATAGGCCAGGTTTGGCGGGATGAAGAGCTGATACTTGGCCCCCGGCTTCATCAGCTGCAGGGCTTCCGTCCAACCGGGGATCACACGGTTGACGGGGAAGGTGACCGGTCCGCCGTTCCTCTCCGACGTATCGAACACCGTGCCATCCAGGAGGCTGCCCTTGTAGTTGACCGAGACCTCATCGGTCGCGGCGGGGGGCGTGCCGTTGCCCGGTGCCACGACCTTGTACTGCAGGCCGCTCTTGGTCGTCACGACGTCCTGTTTCTTGGCGTTATCCGCAAGGAAGGCAGCGGCGGCGCGGTGGTTCTTGTCGAGCATGCCGGTCCGCGCCGCGATCACGGCGGCCTGGACGTTCTGCTGATCCTGCGGTGTGAGTTTGACCTTGCCGGAAAGAGAGTCGCGAATGCCCTGGGCGATTTTCTCGACGGAGACGGTCTCGCTGGAGAGGCCGGTCTGCCGTAGCGAGGTTCCCATCGAGAGGCCGATGCTGTAGCTGGCCGATGACTTCTCGTCCTTCGCCCCCGCAGCGGCCTTCGCGTGCGCGGCGGGCTTCTTTGCCGCCGGGGCGGGCGCCTGCGGCTTCGCGCTGCCAGTATCCTGAGCCTGCGTCTGCGCGACGCCGGCGAAGAGCGCTCCCGCCAGCACGGCACAGATCCATCCCTGCCGAGACAGAACCGCGCGCAGGGTTCTTCGCTGATGGACAGCAACGTTCATGATTCACCTTTGAGGAGATTCAGTGGGTGCCGCGGCTGACCGGCCGCAGCGGGGCGACAGTTTGGCCTATCGGGTTACGCCTTGCTGCTGTTTTTGCGAAAAGCGCCCACCGGTGATGCCAACGCCCGCAGGGCATCGGCGGGCAAGCGAAGCGTCGCTAATGCCGCAGGGCATCGGCGGCCAATTGCGAAGCAATCGGCGGGAAGCGGAGCGTCGCCCACCGAAGCGTCGCCAATCGCACTCACTGGGCGGGGGTTGTAGAGTAGGGCACCCAGCAGCACCCCTGGCGTGGCGGCGCCGTCAATTCTGCTTACCATTCGTCAGCTCTGTCGTGCCTACCGTGAGGGCGACCGTACTCACCGTGTACTCGACGGTGCCAACGCGCAGATCCGCGACGGCGAGACAGTCGCGATTCTCGGCCGCAGCGGCTCGGGGAAGTCGACTCTCCTGAACGTGATCAGCGGCATCGACCGTCCCGACAGCGGCTCGGTGGACGTGGATGGGCAGGACATTTCGCGCCTGGCGGAGCCGGCCCGCACGCTGTTCCGGCGGGAGCGGATCGGATTCGTGTACCAGTTCTTCAACCTCATTCCGACGCTCGATGTTGAGGAGAACGTGCGCCTGGTTCTGGAGCTGAACGGCGTGCGCGGTGCGGATGCTCGGAGGCGCAGCGAGGCCATACTCCAGCAGGTAGGGCTCGCGGACCGAAGCCACAGCTCCATCGACAACCTCTCCGGCGGCGAGCAACAACGCGTTGCAATCGCCCGAGCGCTCGTGCATGAGCCCTCGCTGCTGCTGGCAGATGAGCCGACTGGCAATCTGGACGAGCAGACCGCCCGGCAGGTGATGCCCCTGTTGCTGTCTCTGGCTCACTCCAAGGGAGCCACCTTGCTGCTCGTCACGCACGATACGAGCCTGGCGCGGGCCGCAGATCGAGTTCTGGAGCTGCGTGACGGGCGACTGCAACCCCCCGGGGAATGAATGCAGACGCTGTGGGCATCCAGCATTCGGCATCTCCTGCGGCATCCGGCGCAGCTTGCTCTGGCGCTCGTGGGGTTGTCCGTGGGCGTCGCAACCATCGTGGCAGTAGACATCGCCACGGCGAGCTCCCGACACGCCTTTGAGCTGTCGATGGATGCGGTCAACGGCGCCGCGACACACCAGATCGTCGGTGGTCCCGAGGGAGTCGACGAACAGCTGTATGTGAAGCTGCAGACCCTGCACATTCCTGCCATCGCAGATCCCCCCGCCTTCGCACCCGTGGTGGAGGGATACGTCACGGTCGGCAGTCGTGCCTTGCAGCTCGTCGGCCTGGATCCACTGGCGACGGCCGACATCAACGCCCGCACAGAGGCAGTTCCGGGTGCCGCCGGCGAGGCTCAGACGCTCGCCGCGTCGTTGAAAGTGCCGGAAGCCGACGTGCGCCTATGGTTCATACGCCGCGGCGCTGTTGTGATGTCCGCACGCACGGCTGCCGATCTCGGACTCTCGCCGGGACAGTCGTTCGATGTGGGCGTCGGCGGCAGGACGCTCACCGCCGTGCTCATTGCCACGCTGAACGATGAAGGGGGCGGCTACGACGCCCTGCTGCTGACCGACATCGCGCAGGCGCAGGAGTGGATGGATGTACCGGGACGGCTGTCGCGGATCGATGTCCGCGTCCCGGATGGCCCCGATTCTGCGCGCATCCTGGCGGCCGTGCGCGCGAGTCTGCCTCCGGGCGTCGAGTTGCAGGAAACCGAGAGCCGCTCGCGCGAGAACCTCGACATGACGGCGGCGTTCACGACCAACCTGAAGGCCATGAGTCTGCTGGCGCTTCTGGTGAGCACGCTGCTGATCTACGGCGCCATCAGTTTTGCCGTGGTGCAACGGCGCCGCAGCATCGGCATTCTTCGGGCGCTCGGGGCGACGCCGGGGCAGGTGCTGGCGATCGTGCTGAGCGAAGCTTTCGTGCTGGGCGTGGTCGGTGCCGCAACCGGCGTGCTGCTCGGGCTCGCGATTGGCCGTGAGCTCGTCCATCTGGTGTCGCGTACGATCAACGACCTCTATTTCGTCGTTGCCGTCAATTCGACGACGCTGCCGGCCATGACCGTGGTGAAGGCGGTGCTGGCAGGAATCGGCACAGCCATGGTTGCTGCGCTGCTGCCTGCCTTCGAGGCAGTGAGCAGCACACCGCAGCTCGGCATGCGGCGCTCGGTGTTGGAGAAGCGCGCCGTCGATCTCTCTCGCAAGCTGGTCATCGTGAGTGCCTCGCTCGCGCTCGCAGCTGGAGCCGTCGTATTCTCTTCCACGCGCAGTCTGTTCGCCGGTTTCATCGCGCTGTTCATGCTTCTTCTGAGCGTGGCGGCCCTGACGCCGGCCGTGTTGCGTTCGCTCGCGCGCATGGCTGCATTCGCGCTGCGTGGGAGCCCCGTTGCACGCCTGGCGTTCGGGGACATCGCGGCATCGCTGAGCAGAACGGGAGTCGCGGTCGCGGCCCTGGGAATGGCGATTGCCGCCATGATCGGCGTTTCGATCATGGTGGGGAGCTTTCGGGAGTCGCTGCACGACTGGTTGCAACGCACGATGCGTGCGGATGTGTATCTCACGTCCCCGGGTGCCGGAGGCGGCCGTCCGGAGCGGCGCCTGGAGCCCGATCTCGTCCCCTCCCTCCTGGGCGTGAAGGGCATCGCTCACTACAGCGTGAGCCGGCGCGTCGTCGTCGAGACCTCCAAGGGCCCGATTCCCCTGGAGGCCGCACAGCTGTCAGATCCCAGCTATGCGACGTATGTGCTGACCGAAGGAGACCCCGCGAGCACCTGGTCCTCATTCAAGCACGGTGGGATCGTGATCTCGGAATCCATGGCCTGGCGGCTGCAGCTGAAAGTCGGCGGCCGCCTGAGAGTGTCGACATCGTCGGGGCCGCGGGATTTCCCGGTGGCAGGGGTGTATCGAGAGTACGGCAACGACCGTGGCGACATGCTGATGGATCTGCGCACCTACCGCGACTTGTGGCACGACGATGCCCTCACGTCCATGGGCTTCTACCTGGATCCAGGTGTGCCGAGCGCTACGGTGATCAGCGAGTTGGAGAGTGTCTCGCGCGGGCGGCAGGCGCTGCTCATACGCTCCAATGCCGACATTCGAGAGCTGTCGATGCGGATCTTCGATCGCACGTTCGTCATCACGCGAGTGCTGAACTGGCTGGCAGCCGGAGTCGCCGCCGTCGGGCTGATCAGCTCCCTGCTGGCTTGGGAGCTGGAGCGCTCGCGCGAGCTTGCCATCGTGCGCTCGCTGGGCCTGACTGCGGGAGGCACTGCGGTGCTCATCGAGATGCAGACCGCTTTCATGGGTCTGGCCGCGATGATCGCGGCGGTTCCGGCGGGGCTGCTGACGGCGCTCGTCCTGACGGACGTGATCAATCGACGCGCCTTTGGCTGGCGCATCGACCTCCACCTGAACGCTGCTCAATTCACGAACGCCCTCGTGTTGTCGCTGACCGCCGCACTGATTGCGGGGTTGTATCCCGCCTGGCGTGCCGCTCGCGCGCCGATTGCCGTCGAGATTCGGGAGGAGTGACGGTGGCACGGGCGGGCGTTTCGATTCGGTCCCTCGCCCTGGGTGCGCTCGTTGCTGTTGGTGCGGTTGTGGCTGTTGATGCGGTCGTGGCGATCGGGGCATTCGGAGTGGCGCACGCGGCGGCTGTGCCGGACGCTGCCCTGGATGCTCTGCGCCCCGACGCGCCGCGGCAGAATGAATCGGCGACGCCTCCGGCTTGGGCGACGCTCCGCTCCCCGCCGATGGCTGCGCAATTCCGCCGATTCCTCACGGAATTCGCGATCGCGGCGGCGCCGCGGGAGTTCGAATTCCCGCGCGATCACGGACCGCATCCTGACTTTCGGCAGGAGTGGTGGTATCTCACGGGCAACCTGACTGCGACCGATGGGGAGCGCTTCGGATTCGAGCTGACGATTTTTCGCGTTGCCTTGGCGCCTGCGGTCGCGATGCCGCCTGCGGTCGCGACGCCGCCTGCGACCGCGACGGACGCCGCCTCACAACGCGTTGGTGCGACCGCCACGGGCGCCGTCTCGCCTGCGGAACGTGGAGCTGCCACGCCAGCGGCCTCGCCGTGGCGCACGCGGCAGGTCTATGTCGGGCATTTCGCAGTGACCGACGTGGCGAAACACACTTTCCGCTTTGCGCAGAAGTATGAGCGCGACGCACTCGGACTGGCGGGCGCCGTGGCAGATCCTTTCCGGGTGTGGCTCGACGACTGGCAGATCGGCGGCAGCCCTCACTGGACGGTGCACGCGCAGCAGAAGGACTACGAGCTGCAGCTCGACGTGCAGTCGCTGGCGGCACCGATACTGAATGGAGATCGCGGACTGAGCGTCAAGGCGAGCGACCCGGGGGCTGCGAGCTACTACTACTCCATTCCACGCGTCAGTGTCCGTGGGCAACTGATACGCGATCGCGTCCCGATCGATGTGTCTGGGGTGGCGTGGCTCGATCGCGAGTGGGGTAGCGGATCGTTGGGGGCGAATGAGTCAGGGTGGGACTGGTTCGCATTGCAGCTCGACGATGGCAGCGCGCTGATGTTTTATGCGCTCCGCGATAAGGACGGTGCCCGGGACTTGCACAGCGCGGGTACGTGGGTGGATCGCGACGGCCAGACGCGCTCGCTGTCGAGCAAGGAAGTTGAGATCACCGTCGGTGATCATTGGGACAGCCCTCGTGGCGGCCGCTACCCCTCTCGCTGGCATGTCAGAGTTCCCGCGCTTGCGCTGGAGGCTGACGTGCGACCCGTGCTGGCAAATCAGGAGCTGGGGACTAGCCCGCGATACTGGGAAGGGGCGGTGGATGTGACGGCGTCGCGCTCAGGGGTGAGCGTAACGGGGCGCGGATACGTCGAGCTAGTCGGGTACGCTCACTGACTACGGGTGCGCGCGCCCGATGCCGGCCGGGAGGGCGGGCGCGCTCCTAAGCCATGTCGGCAAGGACTGCGGGCACGTGCCGGCGCAGCAATGCGTTCTTGAGCTCCCACTGCTCTTTGGCGTCGGAGGGCGGCGCTCCGGGACTGGGTTCCATGAAATGGACCTCGCCTCCGGACAGAGTCGCAACAGGGAGCCCATCACGATAGAGCACGCGGTTGCCGCTCAAGGCTGGCAGCCGCGGGCCGGGTGTCAGGATGCCCACCAGGTTGAGGGGGTCTGCGCCCGACAGCGAGACGCAATGCTGTGAGGGAGGCTTGCGCCGTGCCTCGCGCAGCAGGCCGATGGCTTCAGGCAAGGCGTATTGCTCTCCCGTGAAGCCGGCGACAAAACGACCGCCGCGTATTTCGCCGCGTGCCTCCAGGCGCCGATAGCACATCAGCAGGTCACGCCACGGCGGGAGCCAGGCGGCCTCGCGCGCCAGCAAGCGCCAGAACACGACGCCCCAGCGCTTGAGCAGTCCCTTGGCGATGTGCTCGATCGCTTCGTCGTCCTGGCGGATGGCCTGCACGGCAGTGTTGGCTTCGACGCCCGTCGCACGCCGGTGAACGAGAGCCCAGCGGCCGGCGGTGTCCATCCCGAACAGCGCAACGCGTCTGCGGCGCTTGCCGCCTGAGGCAGGTCGGCGACGATCTGAAGGGACCAGCAGGGCTCGCAGACCTCCAAAGCTGTCGGAGTTCACGATGCCCAATGCCACCAGCTCCGCTAGTGCTTCCTCCGCCTGGCTGGGCAGCAGCCCGGCGCCTTCGGCCAGCTCGTCAAAGAAGGACGCGCCGTGCGCGCGGATGTAGTCGGCCACGCCCTGAGCTTTTGAGGATAGGTGTATTCCATCGAGAGCTTCGGTCAGCGATGACCACAGGCGCAGGTTGCGCCGGGCGATCAGCGTGATAGGCGTGGCGCGTACCGGAGCGACGCTGCGCGTCGGATCAGTCTTGCGCGCAGCCATCCGGGTCCAGACAAAGCGTCCCGACAGGCACTGCTCATCGAGCCACGCGGGTTCGTACTCCCCAATGCGAGCCGGCAGAATCTCCGTCTCCCAGGCGCTCGCGGGAGCCTCGAAGCCCTCGAGCTGCCCCAGGATCGCGCCCACGGCGTCCGGCCCCTCCATCCGTCCATCGGGCGCGACACGCTGCCACTCGAGCAGGAACCGCAGAAAATCGCGCGCCGCGATGGGCTCGATCTCGGCGCGCAGGCGCTTGACCGTATAGCGATGGATGCGCGCGAGGAGGCGCCGCTCACACCATTCGGGCTCTGCCTCGGCGGGCGTCGTGAACTGGCCCCGCATGGCGAAGCCTTCCGCCTGCAGCGCCGCCAGGGCGGAGTTGACCGAGCCCTTTGGAAGTGCGCTGGCCTGCGCAAGGGCTGAAACCGTCACCGGTCCGAGCCCTTCGAGACGTCCCCTCACGATCTCCACGACCGCCGTCTCCGGGGCGATGCTCGTTGCGTCGGTCCCGGCCACGGGTGGGGCGATCAAGCCGGGAAAGGCAGCGTTGAAGAGCGGGGCGCGCTCCACAGCTATCCAGATCGAGGCCGCTGCGGATATCTCGAGACGCAGGACGCGCTTCTGCGCACTCAGCTCACCGAGCAGCTCGGCCCACCCGGGCTGGCGATCCACTTCGGCCTCGGTCAGGAACGTGAGCCACAACAACGCGTCGTGCAACTCATCGGCGTTCGTGGCGTCCGGCCACGCTTCATCGCGTACGCGCTGAATAGCTTCGGCGTCGAGCTTGCCGATATCGGATGCGCTCTGCGGGTCGAGCCACCGGCGACTCATGATCGCTTGCGTGCGGCGCTCTTCCAACGGTGCGTCGTCGAGGTAAGCGTACGGACGGGCCGAGAGAACCTCCAGCGCCAGAGGCGAAGGCTCGGTGAGGTCGCGGGCGATAACCTGGATCTCACCCGACTCGAGGGCGCGCAGCAGGTGCTCGAACCCCTCGATGTCCATCGCCTCTTCGAGGCAATCGCGAATGGTCTGGCGGACCAGCGGATGATCGGGAATCTCCAGCTCCCCGGGAAGGTTCTCGGCGCAGGCCACCTGGTCGGGGAACACTGCGGTGAGCAGGTCCTCGGAAGCCATCCGCGCCAGCGGCGCCGGGACCTTCTTTCCGCCGCGAAACCGCGGCAGAGCCAGGGCGATGGTGGCATCCCAGCGCCACCGAGTCGTGAACATCGGCGCGGCGCACAACGCCTGCACGAGCAGGGCGCGCACGGAGTTGGAGTGCAGATAGCGCGCCACGTCGGCCAGCTCGAAGCTGTGCGCCGTGGTCAGCGAAAGGATGATGGTGTCTTCGGTGGCGGCGGCCTGCAGCTCGAAGTTGAACGACCGGCAGAAGCGCTTGCGCAGCGCCAGTCCCCAGGCTCGGTTGATGCGGCTGCCGAAGGGCGAGTGGATGACGAGTTGCATTCCGCCCGCTTCATCGAAGAACCGCTCGAAAACGATGGCCGCCTGTGTGGGCAACGTACCGAGCGCGGCGCGAGCGGCGGCCAGGTAGTTGACGAGCTGCACGGCGGGCGCCGGATCGATGCGCAAGGCATCGATGACCCAACGCAGCGTGGCCTCGCGTCCGTCCTCCAGGCGGGTGTCGATCTCATGGCGAAAGCGTGCCACGGATGAGGACAGCTCGTTGGTGCGCCCGGGTGCTTCGCCCAGCCAGAACGGAATGGATGGTGGTTGCCCGTGAGCATCCTCCACGCGCACGACGCCGCTCTCGACGCGCAGGATCCGGTACGACGCGTTCCCAAGCTGGAAAACATCGCCCTGCAGGCTCTCGACCGCGAAATCCTCGTTGACGGTGCCAACGAATTGCGACTGCGGCTCCAGCATCACGCGGTAGTCGGCGTTATCTGGGATCGTTCCGCCAGAGGTAATTGCCGTGAGGCGTGCACCGCGGCGCCCCCGAAGGAGATGGTTCACCGAGTCGTGGTGGATCAGGGCGCCGTGGCGTCCGCGCCGAGTCGCGAACCCTTCTGCGAGCATCTTGAGAATGTCGTCGAACTCGCTGCGCTCCAGATTGCGGAAGGGATAGGCGCCACGAATCAGCGCAAGCAGCCCATCCTCGTCCCACTCGCGCGCAGCAACTTCCGCCACGATCTGCTGCGCGAGGACATCCAGCGGCTTCGCAGGGATGACGAGCCGATCCAGCTCGCCGCGCCGCACCGAGTCCAACAGAGCGACACACTCGACCAGATCGTCGCGCGACAAGGGAAACAGTCGTCCCTTGGGCGTTCCGCCAATGGAGTGACCGGAGCGTCCCACCCGCTGCAGGAATGCGGCGATCGAGCGCGGCGAAGCCACTTGGCAGACCAGATCGACATCGCCGATGTCGATGCCGAGCTCCAGGGAGGCAGTGGCGACCAACGCCTTGAGCACGCCGCGCTTGAGCCGGGTCTCCGCGTCGAGTCGCAGCTCTTTCGCCATGCTCCCGTGGTGCGCGGTGACCTTGTCATCACCCAGTCTCTCTGACAGATGCCGCGCGATGCGCTCTGCATGGCGGCGTGTGTTCACGAAGACCAGCGTGGTGCGGTGCTCGGCGATCAGCTCGGCGAGTCGGTCGTAGACCTGAGTCCAGACTTCCCCCGACATCACCGATTCCAACGGGGAGGCCGGCACCTCGATGGCCAGGTCACGATCACGAACGTGGCCGGTGTCGATGATGGTGCACTCGGGCAGGCCGTCAGATAAACGCAGATGTTTCGTTCCGACCAGAAAACGGGCGACTTCCTCGACGGGCTTCTGGGTCGCGGAGAGACCGATGCGCGTCAGTCGCCGCCCGGCGAGCGCCTCCAGGCGCTCCAGCGACAAAGACAGGTGCAGCCCGCGCTTGCCGCCGACCATCGCGTGAATCTCATCGACGATGACCGTGCGGGTCGTGGCCAGCATTTTGCGGCCCGATTCGGAGCCCAGCAGGATGTACAGCGATTCCGGGGTCGTCACGACGATGTGCGGCGGCCGCTTGCGCATGCTGTCGCGCTCGCTCTGCGGCGTGTCGCCGGTGCGCACGAACGTTCGGATGTCGACGTCCGCGAGACCCAGGAGTCGCAATTCCTCCCGGATACCGGCGAGCGGCGCTTCGAGGTTGAGGCGGATGTCGTTGGAGAGCGCTTTCAGTGGCGAGACATACACCACGTGTGTCTCGTCACCCAGCCCTGAATCGACGCCCTCGCGAACCAGCGCGTCGATAGCCGCCAGAAACGCAGCGAGCGTCTTGCCGGAACCGGTCGGCGCGGCAATCAGCACATGCTCCTGCGCCTGGATCGCAGGCCATGCCCTCGTCTGTGTGGCCGTCGGGCGATCGAATGCGCGCTCGAACCAGTTCGCGACCGCCGGGTGAAAGCCTTGGAGCGTGCTCATCGCCTTCAGTCCGGCTGCTGCGCAGCAATCGGGTTGCGCAGTGCAATGGGTGTGCTCAGAACGACTGAGGTGTTCGGTTGTGCGAAGACTGTGAGCCGGTCAAGGATGCTCCCCAACTCATCCACCGAGCGCGCCACGATACGGGCGATCATGCAATCCTCTCCGGTGATCTGGTGCATCTCGATGATCTGGGGGATCTCGCGTGCCGCTTCAACCAGCCCCTGCTTGTGCAAGGGCGTCGTTCGCAGTCGCACGAAGGCGGTTACGGTGAAGCCCAACCGTGCGTAGTCGATGCACAGCATGGTGCCGCGCACGACCCCGCGCGACTCCAGGCGCTTGACCCGATCCGCGATCGTCGGCTGCGATACCTCCAGCTCACGCGCGAGGTCGGCGTAGGGGCGCCGCGTGTCGGCATCGAGGCTGGCCAGGATCTTCAGGTCCAGAGTGTCCATATTCAAGGTCGTAGCACCCCGGAAGTTTCAGATAGGAAGATCTGAACCCGGTATTAGTTTAATTTATACGGAGCAGTGCGCAAGTAGCCGACAATAGAATCGAGCCTCGCAGACAGTCCAGGGAGCGCCGGTGATCAGTACGCAGTTGCACGACGCAGGCGCCGCATCGCGGCGCTGGCAACGTGACCGTGGCTGAGAAATGGGTCGCCTCGGGCGCCGCCGTCGCTCTCGTCACGTTGTTGCCCTTGGCGGTCGCGTTGTGGTCGGTCTGCTTCGGCGGCCGACCGAAGGCGCTCGAGTGGGCGGCGATCGTGCTCGGTGCGGCCGGTACTCTCGTGATGGTGATGGGCGAGGATCTGCGCGCGCGGCCCGTAGGGACGCTCCTGATCCTCATCGGAGTTGCGAGCTGGTCTCTCGGAACGGTGCTGTCACGGCGCATCGAGACGCCTCCCGGTGCGATGGG